>JANMKK010000162.1:0-4898 GCA_031372005.1 Rubrivivax sp. | reverse complement strand
GCGCCGCGCCGCGCCGCGCCGGGCCCGCCTGCGACTACAGCGCCGGAATGCGCAGCGACTGCCCCGGGTAGATCTTGTCCGGGTGGCTCAGCATCGGCTTGTTGGCTTCGAAGATCGTTGGGTACTTGTTGGCGTCGCCGTAAAAATGCTTGGCTATTTTGCTGAGGTTGTCGCCGCTGACGACGGTGTAGTACTGCGCCTCGGGTTCGGGCGTCACGACGGTCATCATGTCGTTGACGGCCGACACGCCGGCCACGTTGCCGCAGCAGAGCAAAATCTTTTCCTTCGTCGCCTGGTCATTGACCTGGCCGGCGACGGTGACGGTGGAGGTGTCGGCGTTGAAGCTCACGTCCAGGTTGCTGCCCGGCAGCCCCTGCGCATTGATGTAGGTGACGATCGAGTCGCCTGCCGCCTTGCTCAGCGCAGCCACGTTTTCAGCCGTCGGTGCGCTTTTCACCGCTTCTTGCGCTGCCTTGGCTTCGCCTCGGCCGAAGAGTTTTTCGCCGGCTTCCTTCATGAAAGACATCAGACCCATGTGGGACTCCTGGAGTTATTGGGGGAGATTGCCATGGTGCAGGGCCTGCGCCCGGTTGCGCCTAGCCTGGAGGATAGTCTTGACGTAGGACACAGGCCCTCCACACGGCATCAAGCTTTCAGCAAACCACGCGTTTCGATGAAGCCGACCACCTCGGCCAGCCCCTGGTGCGTGCGCAGGTTGCACATCACATAGGGCCGCGCGCTGGCCCAGGCTGGCCGCATGCGCCGCGTGTCGGCTTCCATCACGTCCAGGCTGGCGCCGACGTAGGGCGCGAGGTCGATCTTGTTGATGACGAAGAGGTCGCTCTTGGTGATGCCGGGGCCACCCTTGCGCGGGATCTTTTCACCGGCGGCGGTGTCGATGACGTAAATCGTCAGGTCGCTCAGCTCAGGGCTGAAGGTGGCGGCCAGGTTGTCGCCGCCGGACTCGATGAAGACGATGTCGGCATTGGGGAATTTTTCCAGCATGCGGTCCACCGCTTCGAGGTTGATCGACGCGTCTTCGCGGATGGCGGTGTGCGGGCAGCCGCCGGTTTCCACGCCCATGATGCGTTCGGCGTCCAGCGCGCCGGCCACAGTGAGCAGGCGCTGGTCTTCCTTGGTGTAGATGTCGTTGGTGACGACCACGATGTCCCAGCGGTCCCGCATGGCCTTGCACAGCATCTCGACCAGCGTCGTCTTGCCCGAACCCACCGGCCCGCCCACGCCCACGCGCAGCGGCGGCAGGCGCTTGGTGCGGCCTGGGATGTGGTGCAGGGGGCTGGATTCAGTCGTCATGATCGGAAGAGCCTTGAGTATTGGGTTTCGTGTTGCGCGGACAGGATCGCGAGCATGGGCGCGAAAGCCTGGCGCTCGTCGTCGGGCAAGGCCAGTGCGGCGGCCACAGTGGCCGGGATATCGGCTGCCAAGCGTGTCAGCAAACGCTGTGCTGCGGCCTGGCCGAGAGGCACGGCTTTCATCGCCGCCTGCGCCATGTTTTCGGCCCAACCCCAGGCGAAGCACAGCAATGCGTCTTGAGCGTTCGCGCCCGCCAGCGTGGTGGCCAGCGCAAAGGCGGTGGGCCACAGCGGCACCGGTTGCAGGGCGGCCAGCGTGGTGATGCGTTCGTCGCTGCCGTGCATGCCGTTGCGCAGCCAGTCCACCAGCGACCGGCCCATCTGTTCGGCCTGCGCGCGCTGCTCGGCGGTTTCTCGGGTCTGGTGCAGCCAGTGGTTGATGCGCTGCAGCCTTAGCGCGTCGTGCACCGCCCAGGCAGCGCAGGCCTGTGCCAGGGCTGGCAGGTCGGCGCGGGCCAGGCTCAGCTGCAACTGGGCCAGCAGCCAGTCGCCGGCGTGGGCTTCCGTGCGCACGAGGCCTGCTTCGGCGGCGGCTTCAAGGCCTTCGGAGTAGCTGAAGCCGCCCACCGGCAACGCCGGTGAGGCAAGCCACATCAGCTGCAGCCGGGTGGCTGCGCTGGGCCCGTCACTGGCGATGGTCACCGTGGCCCGTGATCGTGATCGTGATCGTGTTTGTGGTCGTGGCCGCAACCTGGGCCATGCACGTGGGGCGCGGGTGCCGCGTGGATGGGGATGGGGATGGGGATGGAGGCGCGTGCCGTTGGTGCGGTCGGTGCGGCATGCGTGTGACCATGGTCGTGGCCATGATCATGCGCACCGCCGGCCGCTGTGTAGGCGCCTGCTTCGGGCTCGAATGCGGCAGCCTCTTCAGTCACGATCAGGTGCATCGCGCGCAGCATGCCCGCCAACACATGGTCGGGTTCGAGCTTCAGATGGTCCGCCTGCAGTTCCAGTTGCACGTGGCGGTTGCCCAGGTGGTAGGCCGCGCGCAGCAGGTCGAAAGCGCTGCCATGGTCCGGGCAGTGGCGCACCACCAGCACGGCCTGCGGTGCGGCCTTGACGACGACGAGCGAGCCGTCCTCGGTCACCAGTGCGTCACCGCCGCGCACCGACGTGCCACGCGGCAGGAAGATGGCCAGCGCCCGGCCGGCGGAATCGGTGGCGTCGAAGCGGCTCTTCTGTCGCACGTCCCAGTCCAGTTCCACCGTGGCAGCGCGTTTCAGCAGCACGGCAGCCAGGCCGCTTGAACCGGGGATGAGCTTGTTGACGGTGATCATGGTGGGGGTAGTAAGTTGGGGATGGGGCGGGTTGGGTTAGTATAACGTTCGTTATAACGTCGAGAATTGACCATGACCGCACTCAAGCTCACCCAGATCGGCAACTCCGTCGGCGTGATCCTGCCCAAGGAAGTGCTGGCGCGGCTGAAGCTGGAGAAGGGGGACACGGTGTTTGTCACTGATGCCGTCGACGGCATCAAGCTCACACCCTACAGCCTTGACTTTGAAACCCAGATGACCGCAGCCCGCGAGGTGATGAAAAAGCGCCGCCACGTGCTGCGTGAGCTGGCCAAGTGAACAAGCCCTGGGTCTGGCTTGACCCGACGGTGTTGCTGGCGGTGCACGAAGAACAGCTGGCCGAGCACGGCGGCGCCAGCGGCACCCGGGACATGGGCTTGTTCGAGTCGGCACTGGCGCGGCCCGAAAACCTGGCGCACCACAGCACGCCGGATGTGGCTGACCTTGCGGCTTCCCACGGTTGCGGCATCGCGCGCAACCACCCATTCATCGACGGCAACAAGCGCACTGCTTTTGTGGCGGTTGAACTGTTCCTGCTGCTGAATGAGCATGAGTTGCTGGCCGACGACGCGGACTGTGTGTTGACGATGCTTGCTGTCGCCGCCGGCACCCTTGACGAAGCCGGGTTCGCGGCCTGGCTGCGCGACCACACTCAACGTCGCCGTTAGAACAGAAAGTACTTCTGCGCCAGCGGCAGCACCGTCGCCGGTTCGCAGGTCAACAGCTGGCCATCGGCCCGCACGCGGTAGGTCTGCGGGTCAATCTCCATCTTCGGCAGGTAGTTGTTCAGCACCATGTCCTGCTTCTTGACGCGGCGGCAACCGTGCACGGCCGACAGGCGCTTTTTCAGGCCGAGCTGGTCGCCCAGTTCGTTCTGCATCGCGGTCTGGCTCATGAAGGTGAGCGAAGTCGCCTGCAGCACGCGGCCGAAGCTGCCGAACATCGGGCGGTAATGCACCGGCTGCGGTGTCGGGATCGACGCATTCGCGTCGCCCATCAGCGCCGCAGCGATGAAGCCGCCTTTCAGGATCAGGCTCGGCTTGACGCCAAAGAACGCCGGCCGCCAGATCACGAGGTCGGCCCACTTGCCGACTTCGATGCTGCCCACGTCATGGCTGATGCCATTCGCGATGGCGGGGTTGATCGTGTACTTGGCGATGTAGCGCTTGACGCGGAAGTTGTCGTTGCGCGCGCTGTGGTCCAGCGAGTCCGACCCCGTGACGGAGTCGGGTGCCAGCCACCCGCGCTGCCCCTTCATCTTGTGCGCGGTCTGCCAAGTACGGATGATGACTTCGCCCACCCGCCCCATGGCCTGGCTGTCGGACGACATCATGCTGATCGCGCCCAGGTCGTGCAGCACGTCTTCGGCGGCGATGGTCTCGCGGCGGATGCGGCTTTCCGCAAAGGCCAGATCTTCGGCAATCGACGCGTCCAGATGGTGGCACACCATCAGCATGTCCAGGTGCTCGTCCACCGTGTTGACGGTGTAGGGCATCGTCGGGTTCGTCGAACTCGGCAGGAAATTTGCCTCGCCCACCACGCGCAGGATGTCAGGCGCGTGGCCGCCGCCCGCACCTTCGGTGTGAAAGGCGCACAGCGTGCGTCCACCAGTGGCGGCGATGGTGTCTTCGACGAAGCCGCTTTCGTTGAGCGTGTCGCTGTGGATGCTGACCTGGGTGTCCGTCACCTCGGCCACGTCCAGGCAGTTGCTGATGGCTGCGGGCGTCGTGCCCCAGTCTTCGTGCAGCTTCAGGCCGATGGCGCCAGCCGCAATCTGCTGGCTCAGCGCGGCGGCCTGGCTGGCGTTGCCCTTGCCCAGAAACCCGAGGTTCATCGGGAAGGCTTCCGCCGCCTGCAGCATGCGGTGCAGGTTCTCGGGCCCGGGTGTGCAGGTGGTGGCGAAGGTACCAGTGGCCGGGCCCGTTCCGCCGCCCAACATGGTGGTTATGCCACTCATCTGCGCTTCTTCAATCTGTTGCGGGCAGATGAAGTGGATGTGGCTGTCGATGCCACCCGCAGTGACGATCATCCCTTCGCCGGCGATGATCTCGGTGCCCGGCCCGATGATGACGTCCACCCCCGGCTGCACGTCCGGGTTGCCGGCCTTGCCGATGGCCGCGATGCGGCAGCCCTTGATGCCGATGTCGGCCTTGACGATGCCCCAGGTGTCGATGATCAGCGCGTTGGTGATGACGACATCGTGCGCTTCATGGTGGCCGGGGCCGTTGAC
>JANMKK010000156.1:0-13492 GCA_031372005.1 Rubrivivax sp. | reverse complement strand
GACATTCGCGCTGACATTTTGGCGCGCGGCACCCCCGGATTCAGCGGTGCGGACCTTGCCAACCTGGTCAATGAAGCGGCACTTTTTGCTGCGCGCCGCAACGGCCGCGTGGTGGAGATGGTCGACTTCGAGAAGGCCAAGGACAAGATCATGATGGGCCCCGAGCGCAAGAGCATGGTCATGCCCGAAGAAGAGCGCAAGAACACGGCCTACCACGAAGCCGGCCATGCGCTTGTCGCGCGCCTGATGCCCAAGACCGACCCGGTGCACAAAGTCACTGTCATCCCGCGCGGCCGTGCCCTGGGTGTGACGATGCAACTGCCCGAAGGCGACCGCTACAGCCTGGACAAGGAGCGCATGCTGTCCACCATCAGCGTGCTCTTCGGGGGCCGCATTGCCGAAGAAGTGTTCATGAACCAGATGACCACCGGCGCCAGCAACGACTTCGAACGCGCCACGGCTATTGCACGGGACATGGTCACGCGCTACGGCATGACCGACGAGCTTGGGCCCATGGTCTATGCCGAGAACGAAGGCGAAGTGTTTCTGGGCCGTTCGATCACCAAGACGACGACGATGTCCGAAGAGACGATGCGCAAGGTGGACGGCGTCATCCGCCGCATCATCGACGAGCAGTACACCATCGCGCGCAGACTCATCGAAACCAACAAGGACAAGATGCACGCCATGGCGCAGGCGCTGCTGGAATGGGAAACCATCGACGCCGAGCAGATCGACGACATCATGGGCGGCAAGCCCCCGCGAGCGCCGAAGGACTGGACGCCGTCTGCCTCCAAGACCAACGGCACGCCGCCGCCGGTGGGCACTGACAGCGCGCCGGCTGCGGCCTGAAACCCGCTTAAACGCGCGCAGCGCCAAATTCACAACGGGGCTGCGGCCCCGTTTTCCATGGAGCTGGCCGTACTCATGCACTGGCAGACCACACGCTACCGCATCGACCTGTCACGGCCCCGGGTGATGGGCATCGTCAACGTGACGCCCGATTCTTTCTCTGACGGCGGCAATCACGGCTCCGCACACGCCGCCATGCGTCACTGCGATCAACTGCTGGCGGAAGGCGCAGACCTGCTTGACATCGGCGGCGAATCGACCCGCCCGGGTGCGCTGGCGCCGGGCGCTGAGGCCGAACTGGCGCGTGTGTTGCCCGTGCTGCGGCATGCGGTCACGCTGGGCTTGCCGGTGTCGGTGGACACCAGCGAGCCGACGGTGATGCGTGCGGCGCTGGACCTGGGCGTGGACATCGTCAACGACGTGCGCGCACTGCGCCGGCCCGGCGCGCTGGCTTGCCTGGCGGCACACGCCCACGCGGGCGTGTGCCTGATGCACATGCGCGGCGAGCCGACGGGCATGGCCGGGCTGGCGCAGTACAGCGACGTGGTGGCCGACGTGCGTGACGCGCTGGCTGCACGACTGGCAGCGGTCTGCGACGCTGGCGTGGCCGCAGAGCGGATCGTGCTGGACCCTGGCATTGGCTTCGCCAAGAGCGCCCAGCACAACCTTGCGCTCTTGGCGCGCCAGGCGGAATTGCTGGTGCTGGGCCGCCCCTTGCTGGTGGGCTGGTCGCGCAAGGGCACGCTGGGTTTGATCACCGGCCGGCCGGTGCATGAACGCCTGGCGGCCAGTGTCGCCGCCGCGCTGGCCGCTGCCGACAAGGGCGCGGCGGTGCTGCGCGTGCACGACGTGGCAGCGACGGTGGATGCGCTCAAGATCTGGCGCGCGGCGCAGAGTGGGCGGCTTGAAGCGGATTGAGCCCCAACAAATGCTCACAACACCCTGTGCCGGGACAGCGATGTCGAGGTGCCGCGCGGGAAAATGAAAAAAAGGGCAACGACATGAGCAGAAAATATTTTGGCACCGACGGCATCCGTGGCACGGTGGGTGACTTGCCCATCACGCCCGACTTCATGCTGCGCCTGGGCCACGCGGTAGGGCATGTCTTGCGCCGCACCACGCCAAGGCCTTCGGTGCTGATCGGCAAGGACACGCGCATTTCGGGCTACATGCTTGAGTCCGCGCTGGAGGCCGGCTTTGCCTCGGCCGGTGTCGATGTTCTGCTCAGCGGCCCCCTGCCCACGCCGGGTGTCGCGTACCTCACGCGCGCCCTGCGGCTGGATCTCGGGGTGGTCATCAGCGCCTCGCACAACGCCTTCGCCGACAACGGCGTCAAGTTCTTCTCGGCAGGTGGCCAAAAACTGCCTGACGAATGGGAAAGCGAAGTGGAAGCCGCCTTGACGTTGGCGCCGAAGTGGGCCGATTCCGCAGGCCTCGGCAAGGCGCGCCGCCTGGACGATGCGGGTGGCCGCTACATCGAGTTCTGCAAGAGCACGGTGCCGCACACCTTGTCGCTGCGCGGCATGAAGATCGTCGTCGATGCGGCGCATGGCGCGGCCTATCACGTGGCGCCGGCAGTGTTCCATGAGCTTGGCGCGTCGGTGGTGAAGATCGGCTGCAGCCCGGACGGACTGAACATCAACGCCAGTGTTGGCGCCACGTCGCCGCAGGCCTTGTTGGCGGCAGTGGCCGAACACCGCGCCGACTACGGCATTGCGCTGGACGGCGACGCCGACCGGCTGCAGATGGTGGACGCGCAGGGCCGCCTCTTCAACGGCGATGAACTGCTCTACGTCATGACCATGGACCGCATGGCCCAGCAGCGCCCGGTGCAGGGCGTGGTGGGCACCTTGATGACCAACATGGCGGTGGAACAGGCGCTGCTCCGGCGCGGCGTGCAGATGGTGCGCGCCAAGGTCGGCGACCGCTACGTGCTGGAAGAATTGGCAGCGCGCGGCTGGTGCCTTGGTGGCGAGAGTTCGGGCCACCTGCTGGCGCTGGACCGCCACACCACGGGCGACGGCATCGTCAGCGCACTGCAGATCCTGCAGGCCGTGCGCCGCAGCGGCGGCACGCTGGACGCGCTGCTGGAAGACGTGACGCTCTACCCGCAGACGCTCATCAACGTGCGCCTGCGCGAAGGCAGCGACTGGAAGCAGAACGCCGCGCTCACCGATGCGCACGATACGGCTGTGCGTGCGCTGGGTGACGCAGGCCGGGTGCTGATCCGCGCGTCGGGCACCGAGCCCGTGCTGCGCGTGATGGTGGAAGCGCGCGACAGCGCCCTTGGCAAAAACTGCGCCGAACGCATGGCTGCGGCTGCGGCAGCGGGCTGACTACAAACCGGCATCCGGTGGGAGCTCATGTACGAGCTCATGTACGAGCTTATGTACGAGTTCTGGTTCGATCTCAAGTGCGCGCGCCTGCTGCTGTCGCGGTGACGTTGACGTTGCACAGGCGCTTCAGCTTTTCCGACATCGTCTTGCGGCTGATGCCCAGCATCTCGGCGGCCTTCGAGATGCTGCCACCGGCTCGCTCCAAGGCATTTCGATGTGCCGCCGTTCGGCGATTTCAAGCGTCGCCTGCAGGCTGGCAAAGCCCGCCCCGGCGGTGTGGCGACACTCGCTGGGCGCTGCTGCGTTGCCTGTCTCCGTCAGGTCCAGGATCGCGGCCTCGCTCAGCCTGGAGCACGAAGGAAGCAGCAAGGCTGGGGTTGCATGCCTGCAGCTTGAGTCTTGGACGCCTGTCATAAACAGTCGGCCGCTGTCACAGAACTTTCACACCGTGTTCATACAGTTCGTCCTATTGCTGAGAACCCTTACCCCTGCCTTTTGGAGATCGACATGCGCACGCCGTTGAACACTTTGCTGGTTTCATCTCTAGTTCTGCTGACGGCCGCCGCCCACGCGCAAGTGGTCAAGGTGGACGGGTCTTCCACGGTTTATCCCATCACGGAAGGCGTGGCCGAAGACTTTCAGAAGTCGAAGAAGAATGCGATCAAGGTCACCGTGGGCATCAGCGGCACCGGCGGTGGTTTCAAGAAGCTGTGCCGTGGCGAGATTGATGTGCAGAACGCATCGCGCCCTATCTTTGAGAAGGAAATGGCTGACTGCCGCGCTGCAGGCATTGAGTACATCGAGCTGCCGGTGGCCTATGACGCGCTGACCGTCGTCATGAACCCGCGCAACACCTTCCTGAAGGCGATCACGGTGGCAGAACTCAAGATGATTTGGGAGCCGGGTGCGCAGGGCAAGGTCATGCGCTGGAACCAGGTCAACCCCGCCTGGCCCGATGCACCGATCAAGCTCTTCGGCGCCGGGTCTGATTCAGGTACCTTTGACTATTTCACCGAAGCCATCACCGGCAAGGCCAAGTCCAGCCGCGGGGACTACACGGCGTCGGAAGACGACAACGTGTTGGTGCAGGGCGTGGCGCAGGACGTCAATGCCATCGGCTATTTCGGCTATGCCTACTACGCCGAAAACCAGAGCCGCCTCAAGGCTGTGCCGATCGTGGAAAAGCCGGGCAAGCCAGCCGTGCTGCCCAGTGAGGCGTCGGTCATCGACGGCACCTACCAGCCGCTGTCACGCCCGATCTTCATCTACATCAACGCCAAGTCGCTGGCCAAACCTGAGGTGCGCGAGTTCGCCGAGTACTACATGAAGATGGCAGCCAAGATTGCCAAGGAAGTGAAGTACGTGCCGCTGCCGGCCAAGGCCTACACCGTGGGGCTGGATCACATCGCCAAAGGCAAGAAAGGCACCGTGATGGGTGGCAAGAATGAAGTCGGCATCCGCATCGAAGACTTGCTGGCGCGCGAAGCCAAGCTCTGAAGAAGCTCTTGATCTTCTGCCCAGGTGCCCGACGGCACTTGCGCAGATGCATGCTGCATGCTGCATGCTGCATGGCGCCTGGGCTCGGGGGGAGCTTCTAGAATGACCAGCACAACCAACGCACATCGAGGGGTCGCCGTGGGCGAAGAGCGCTTGACGGGCCAGGCACGCCTGGCTGAAATGGCGCGCCTCAAGAGCAGCCGAAAGAGGCGCGAAAAAGCGATTGAACTGGTGCTGCTGATGGCGGCGTCGGTGTCGGTGGTCACCACCGCTGGCATCGTCTATATCTTGCTCAAGGAGTCGATCGCATTCTTCGGCGTCGTGTCGCTGTGGGACTTTCTGACCGACACGCAATGGACCCCTCTGTTCTCTGATGCGCACTTCGGCATCATGGTGCTGCTGTCGGGCACCATCACCAGTTCTGCGGTCGCACTCATGGTGGCCATACCGCTGGGCACCATCATCGCGATCTATCTTTCAGAGTTTGCGGGCCATAGATCGCGGGAAATACTCAAGCCGCTGCTTGAACTGCTGTCGGGCGTGCCGACCATCATCTACGGCTACTTCGCGCTGCTGTTCGTAACGCCGATCCTGCAGAAGATATTCCCCGGCCTGCCTGGTTTCAACGTGCTTTCAGCCGGCCTGGTGATGGGCATCATGATCATTCCCTACGTCTCGTCGCTGTCCGAAGACGCGATGCGTGCGGTGCCGATGAGCCTGCGCGAAGGCTCCTACGCCATGGGTGCCACGCGGTTCCAGACTGCCGTCAACGTGGTCGTGCCTGCAGCTCTGTCGGGTATTGCGTCGGCTTACATCCTGGGCATATCGCGCGCCGTCGGCGAAACCATGATCCTCGCGGTGGCGGCTGGCATGCAGCCCAACCTCACCTTTAATCCGGTTGAGCCGGCGGCCACGATCACTTCGTACATCGTGCAGGTGGCATTGGGCGATTTGCCACACGGTTCGGTGGGCTACCAGACCATCTTCGCCGCAGGCCTGATGTTGATGCTGCTGACACTGGGCTTCAACATGCTCGGCTACTGGGTACGCCGCAAATACAGGGAGGCCTACTGATGTCCGCCGTCATGAGGCCCAGCACGGCCGACATTCGTGCACTGATCCGCTCGCACAAGCGCTGGGATGCCATGTTCGGCGTGCTGGGCGTGTTGTCGCTGATGGTGGGCATCCTCACCCTGGCGGCGTTGTTCGTGGGCATGATCATCGACGGCGTGCCGCGGCTGAACGCCGACTTCTTCACCAGCTTTCCGTCGCGCCGCGCTGGCGAGGCCGGCATCCTTTCAGCTTGGGTGGGCTCCATCCTGGTGATGTTCGTGACTGCAGTTTTCGCCGTCCCGATCGGCATAGCGGGTGCCATCTATCTGGAGGAATACGCCCGCAAGAACTGGTTCACCGACATCATTGAAATCAACATTTCCAACCTCGCCGGTGTGCCGTCCATCGTCTATGGCCTGCTGGCCCTTGGACTGTTTGTGTACACCTTCGGCTTGGGGCAGAGCATCCTGTCTGCAGGGCTGACGCTGGCGCTGCTGATATTGCCGATCGTCATCGTGGCCACGCGAGAAGCCCTGCGCACCATTCCCAAGCACATCCGTGAAGGCGCCTACGCCTGCGGTGCTTCCCAGTGGCAGGTTGTCAGCCATCACCTGGTGCCTTACGGCCTGCCCGGCATCCTGACTGGCGTCATCATCGGCATGGCGCGCGCCATTGGCGAAACGGCACCCATCATCACCATCGGCGCGTTGACATTCATTGCTTTCCTGCCACCCGTGCCCGGTGGGGGTGAACCGGCCGCTGGCCTGTTCGACTGGTTGTTTTCGCCCTTTACCGTGATGCCGATCCAGATCTTCAACTGGACATCCCGGCCCGACCCTGCCTTCCACCAAAACGCTGCAGCGGCAAGTTTTGTTCTGGTGCTGATGACGCTGGGAATGAATGGCCTGGCCATCTGGCTGCGCTACCGCCTGCGCAAAAACCTCAAGTGGTGAAACCGATGTCGATCTCGACCATTACGCTGCCTTCAAACCCGCCGCCGCTCAAGTCGCAATCCAAGGACCTGGACTTCTATTACGGTGACTTCAAGGCCCTGAAGGGCGTTTCGATGCCGGTGTACGAAAACCGTGTCACGGCTTTGATCGGCCCCTCGGGTTGCGGCAAATCGACTTTCCTGCGCTGTTTCAACCGCATGCACGACCTGTACCCAGGGCACCGCTACGACGGCCAGATCGAACTCTTGCCCGACGCCGTGAATCTGCTGGCGCCCGAGGTCGATCCGATCGAGGTGCGGATGCGCATTTCGATGGTCTTCCAGAAGCCCAACCCGTTCCCGAAGACGATCTTCGAGAACGTGGCCTACGGACTGCGCGTGCGCAATGAAAAGTCACGCAGCTTCATTGAAGACAAGGTCGAGGCTGCGCTGAAGGGTGCAGCCTTGTGGGAAGAAGTGCGTGACAGGCTGCAAGAGGGCGGGTCCAACTTGTCGGGGGGTCAACAGCAGCGCTTGTGCATTGCCCGCTCACTGGCCACCGACCCGGAAATCATTCTCTTTGACGAACCGACTTCAGCGCTGGACCCGATTGCCACTGGCGCCATTGAAGAGTTGATTGGCGAAATCAAGAAAACCGTGTCCGTTCTGATCGTTACCCACAACATGCAACAGGCGGCCCGGGTTTCGGATTACGTGGCCTATATGTACCTGGGCGAACTCATCGAATATGGCGAGACCCAGAACATTTTCATGAAACCCAAGCGCAAAGAGACCGAGGATTACATCACCGGGCGCTTTGGGTAAACGTCAGGGAGCACAGCATGTCGGACAAACACCTCTCCACGCAATTCGATGCCGAACTTGGCGGCATTTCGGGCCGCGTGCTTGAAATGGGCGGCCTCGTCGAGTCGCAGGTTGCGCAAGCCATGTACGCGCTGACCCATTTCAGCGAAGAAACAGCCGGTCAAGTGATGCAGCAGGAAGAGCGCGTCAACCAGATGGAAGTCGAGATTGACCGTGATCTCTCCGCCATCATTGCGCGTCGCCAACCTACAGCGCGAGATTTACGCCTGCTGATCGCCGTCAGCAAGACCATCGCCAACCTGGAAAGAGTTGGCGACGAAGCAGCGCGCATTGCGCGCACGGTGCAGCGCCTCATCAACACTGGCGTGTCGACACGCTTGCGCCTGCCCGTGGCTGACCTCGGTTTTGGGGCTGAGTTGGCCGTTGCGCAATTGCGCAAGGCACTGGACGCATTTGCCCGCCTGGACACTGCCAAGGCGCTTGAAGTGCTGAAGCAGGACGACCAGATCGACCAGGAATTCGACGGCCTGCTGCGCAAGCTCATCACCTACATGATGGAAGACCCGCGCACCATTTCTTCGAGCATCGACCTCGTCTTCGTGGCCAAGGCGATCGAGCGCGTGGGTGACCATGCCAAGAACCTGGCCGAGGCGATCATCTATGTCGTCAAGGGCACCGACGTGCGCCTCACATCGGTCGAGGAGGTTGAGAATGTGGTCCGCTGAGGAGAGATGCCGATGAGCCTGATCCTGGTCGTCGAAGACGAAAGCGCGATCGCGGAACTGATCGCGATCAACCTGCGACATGCCGGGTTTGAGGTGGCGGTGGCTGCCGACGCCGACCTGGCGCAATCCGCCATTGACCGCATCCTGCCGGACCTGGTGCTGCTGGACTGGATGCTGCCCGGCCAGTCGGGCGTGCAACTGGCGCGGCGTTGGCGTTCGGATGCACGCACGCGCGAATTGCCGGTGATCATGCTCACGGCGCGCGCCGAAGAGGCCGACAAGATCACTGGCCTTGACGCTGGCGCTGACGACTACCTCACCAAACCGTTCTCCACCAAAGAACTGCTGGCGCGCATCCGCGCCGTGCTGCGGCGCAAGGCGCCGGAGGCGCTGGACACGGCGGTTGAAGTGAGTGGCTTGCGCCTGGACCCGGCCACCCGCCGTGTCACCCGGCGCATGGATGAAGACTTGCGTGAAGTGAAGATCGGCCCGACTGAATTCCGCCTGCTGCACTTTCTGATGACGCACCCCGAGCGTGTGCACAGCCGCGCGCAGTTGCTCGACCGTGTCTGGGGCGACCATGTCTTCATTGAAGAGCGCACGGTGGACGTGCACGTCAAGCGGCTGCGTGAGGCGCTGGCGCCGGTGCTCTGTTCGGGGCTGATCGAAACCGTGCGCGGTGCCGGCTATCGGCTGACGCAGCAAGTGCAGAGCCTGGCCGCCTGAGGCGGTTTGGGCCCGCCCATGACCTGGCTGTTGCCGAGTGCGCTGGCCGTCCTGGTGGCCATGCTGGTAGGCGGCACGGCGGGCGCACTCGTCGGCCTGCTGATCGGCCACCCTCTGGCTTCTGCAGCGTTGGGCACGGTGATTTGCCTTGTTGCCGCCGTGCTCTTGAATGCCTGGCGCGGCAACAGGCTGCTTGACTGGCTGCGGAGCCCGCAACAGGCCCGGGCACCGCGAGACGATGGTTTCTGGGGCGAGCTGGCCTATCGCATCGAAAGGTTGCTGCGCAACAAGGAACTTGCGCTGAGCCAGGAACGCCAGCGCCTGGAGCAGTTCTTTGCCGCCATTGAAGCCTCGCCCAACGGGGTGTTGCTGCTTGACGCGGCAGACCAGATCGACTGGTGCAATTCGGTGGCAGCAGAACACTTCGGTCTGGACCCCCTGCGCGACCGGCGCCAACGGGTCACCAACCTCGTGCGCGCACCGGCTTTTGTAGCCTTTTTGCAGGCGGGCCAGTTTGACGAACCCATTGTGTTTGCCGGCCCGCTGGGCCGGGCCACGCTGTCGGTGCTGGTGCGGCCCTATGGCGACGGCATGAAGCTGGTGCTGACGCAGGACATCACGGAACGTGAACGCGCCGAATCGATGCGGCGCGACTTTGTCGCCAACGTGTCGCACGAAATCCGCACGCCACTGACGGTGCTGGCCGGCTTTGTGGAAACGCTGGCGCAGTTGCCGCTGACAGAGGCGGAAAGAAAACGCGTGCTCGCGCTGATGGAACAGCAGACCGACCGCATGCAGGCGCTGGTGGCGGACCTGTTGACGCTGGCGCAACTGGAAGGCAGCCCCCGCCCGGGCGCGGACCGCTGGCTGTCGTTGCCAGCGCTGACGCGCCGGGCACTGGCCGACGCCACCGCGCTGTCGGCGGGCAAACACATTTTTGAGCTGACGGGCGGTGATGACGCAGAACTGGCAGGCAGCGAAGCCGAGTTGCTCAGCGCCATTGGCAATCTGCTGAACAACGCCGTGCGCTACACGGCCGAAGGTGGCCGCATCAGCATGCGCTGGCGCTGGCGCGACGACGGCACCGGTGAGATCGAGATCAGCGACAGCGGCATCGGTATTGCGCGTGAACACCTGCCGCGCTTGACCGAGCGTTTCTACCGCGTGGACGGCAGCCGGTCTCGCGACACCGGCGGCACGGGGCTTGGGCTGTCGATCGTCAAGCACGTGGTGCAGCGCCATGGTGGCGAGATCGACGTGCAGAGTGAACCGGGCAAGGGGTCGAGCTTCAGGCTGGTGTTTCCGGCGCTGCGGGTGCGCCATGCTGCGGTGGTGCAGGGGGCAGGCGCAGTGCCGGCCTGACCGGCTGCGTCTGCGTCTGCGCAAGCAGCCCAAGCCGCATCAAGGAGCACGGCGAAAGACCTGCGTCACCTCATCGCGCTCGGTAGGCCGGCGCACCTCGGCCACCCAATTCCAGCCGGGCGGCGGCAGCGGCAGCGGCTTGGCGCGGGTCACGCGCAGCAGGTAGTCGCAGCCGGCCGCAGCCGCGCCCACGCGGGCGTCCACGCGCCAGCCACCAAAGCTTTCCAGCGCAGCCACCGTGGCCGGCGCCAGGCCGGGTGCCGCGATGCAGGCGTCGCGCGGCACATGCACCGCCAGTCGCGTGACGAAGGGCCGCGCGCTGCGTGCGTAGTCCAGCAGCGGCAGCCACAACGTCATCAGCAGCAGCCAGCACAAGGCCACTCCCCCTGCTGGCAGCACCAGGCTCTTCCACAGCGCTTCCTGGTGCCGGCCCGTGCGCCAACGCACCACCGCCAGCCATGCCAGCGTTCCTGCGGCTGCAAAGGTCAGGGCCAGGCCTGAAAACTGGGCTTCAAAACCCGGGGCCAGCCGCGCCACGTTGGCAGCCGGCTTGGCTGGAATACCTGTCTGCATGGACAAGTAGATGACCCAGATCGTGAGCGCAGACAAGCTGAAGAACAGCATCGAAAACCAGTCCACCGCCGCCGACGCGCTGCGCTTCAAGGTGGGCAACGCAAAGGCCGCCAGCACCGCCAGCGGCGGCAAACCTAGCATCAGGGCGCGGTCGGATCCTCCCATCACGAGGTTGGACGTCAAGGCCACGAGCAGCACCGACAGCGGCACCGACAAGTGGCGGTACCGCAACTGGCGCCGCCAGCGCCACAGCGTCCACAGCGCCAGCGGCCAGGCTGGCCACATGAACCACAGCCACTGGCGAGCGATGAGCGGCAGATCAGTGGCCACCAGGCTCACGCTGCGCAGCCGCCACGCGTTGAGTCCCCAGGCCAACAGCGCTGCGCACAGCGTCGCGCCAAGTATCCAGATCGCAAAAGCCCGCACCGGCACCTGGCGTGACTGGCTGCACACCAGCACACCGCCCAGGCCCGCAGCCAGCGCCATCGACGGCGCGCCGCTGGCCGCCAGCAAGGGCAGGGCGATGGCCACTGCGGTGCGTGCGCGCACGGTGCGGAAGGGTGCTGCTGACAGGCCGTAGAGATACAGCGTGACGGCAAAGAGCTGCACGAGTTCGGGCGTGGTCTCGTGCCCCAGTTGCAGCAAGCCCAGCGTGGCCATCAACGCCAGCAAACCGCCGTCGGCCATGGCGCGCGCGTAGGCTACCGGTTCGGCTTCGCCGCCAAAGGCAAAGGCCACCGGTTGCGCGGCTTCGGTGCGCGCCAGCGAATAGGTGCTGTACCAGACGAGGGCCAGTGTCAGCGCCAGCAGCAGCGCAAAGGGCAGCCGCGCCGCCAAAGCGGGGTCGAGCCAGCCGCGGCCCGCAGCGATGAAGATGGCGCCAAGCCAATGCGACACCAGTGCGGTGTCAGCCGGTACGCCGCCCAGGGTCGGCGCCCACCACGAAGTGCGTCCTTCTGCCATTGCGGCCATCAGGCCAAAGGCGTTGACGTCGGCGTTGCGCCAAGGGTCGCGGCCTACAAGCCCCGGCAGCACGTAGGCCGCACACAGCAGCCACAAGGCCAGCCGCGGCAAGCGCCGCGCGCCGCGCTGGGTGACGAGTGCGGGTTTAGGGCTGTTCAACGGTGCCTGCAACAACGCCTGCAACACCGCCTGCTGAGGCGATCAGCACAGAAGCAAAAAAAGGCAGCCGAAGCTGCCTTGTTCGGGTGGCGCGGGGCTGCGCCGCGGCCTTCACGGGGTCATTCCGGCGCGGTGGCTTCAGCAGGCGCGGCCGCGGCCGAACTCTTCTTCATGCCGACGCGCGCAAACTTGTTGCGGAACTTCTCGACGCGGCCGCCCAGGTTGTCGATGCTCTTCTGCGTGCCCGTGTAGAACGGGTGCGTCTCACTGGTGGTTTCCAGTTTGATCAGCGGCAGTTCGCGGCCGTCTTCGAGCTTGATCATGTCCCGGGTCGGCGCGCAAGAACGCGTGACGAAGGTGAAGCCGTTGGACAGATCCTGGAAGCAGACCTGGCGGTAGTTGGGGTGAATGCCGTCTTTCATGGGAAACCTTTTGATCGTGAATGGGAGCCACGCTGGTGCTGTCTGGAATGACTGCCGCGCACTTTCCGGGGTGAATCGGATGAATCGGAAATTGTAGCCCGGCGGCCTTTAGCCAGAGTCAGCCAGCGTCAGCCACCGCGCCGCATCATGTCGAAGAAATCGTGGTTGTTCTTGGTGGCCTTCATCTTTTCGAGGATGAATTCCATCGCCTCGATCTCGTCCATCGGGTAGAGCAGTTTGCGCAGGATCCAGCTCTTCTGCAGGATTTCGGGCTTCAGCAGCAACTCTTCGCGCCGCGTGCCGCTCTTGTTGATCAAGATGGACGGGTAAACGCGCTTCTCGGCCATTCGGCGGTCGAGGTGGATTTCGCAATTGCCGGTGCCCTTGAACTCTTCGTAGATCACCTCGTCCATCTTGGAGCCGGTGTCCACGAGCGCGGTGCCGATGATCGTCAGCGTGCCGCCTTCTTCGGTGTTGCGTGCAGCGCCGAAGAAGCGCTTCGGGCGTTGCAGCGCGTTGGCGTCGACGCCGCCCGAGAGCACCTTGCCGCTGGACGGCAGCATGTTGTTGTAGGCGCGAGCCAGACGCGTGATCGAGTCCAGAAGAATGACCACGTCTTTCTTCATCTCGACCAGCCGCTTGGCACGTTCAATCACCATTTCTGCCACTTGCACGTGGCGCGCGGCAGGTTCGTCGAAGGTGGAACTGATGACTTCACCGCGCACTGTTCGCAGCATCTCGGTCACTTCTTCGGGGCGCTCATCCACCAGCAGCACGATGAGGTGAATCTCGGGGTGGTTGGCAACCAGCGCGTGTGCGATGTGCTGCATCATCACCGTTTTGCCGGTCTTGGGCTGCGCCACCAGCAAGGCGCGCTGGCCTTTGCCGATCGGCGCGATGAGGTCGATGATGCGGCTGGTGATGTTCTCTTCGGCCTTGACGTCGCGTTCGAGCTTGAACTGCTCCTTCGGGAACAGCGCCGTCAAGTTCTCGAACATGATCTTGTGCTTGCTCTCCTCGGGTGTGAGGCCGTTGACACGGTCCACCTTCACGAGGGCGAAGTAGCGC
>JANMKK010000152.1:0-6002 GCA_031372005.1 Rubrivivax sp. | reverse complement strand
GCAGCGCGACGCGGCGTGGCAGCTGGCGCGGCTGGACTTTGCAGGCGGCGCGCTGTGGACCCGTGACGCGGGCCACGTGCTGGGCCAGCGCGTGCGTGTTCGCGTCGCGGCGCGCGACGTGAGCCTGGCGCTGGCTGAACTGCCCGGCACCAGTATCAGCAACCAGCTGCCGGGCGTGGTGGAGCGCATCGCGCAGGACGTGCAGCCCTCGCAGGCACTGGCGCTGGTGCGGGTGGGTGAATCGCTGTTGATGGCGCGGCTGACGCGCCGGTCGGTGCAGCGGCTGCAGCTGCTGCCGGGCCTGCCGGTGTGGGTGCAGGTGAAGTCGGTGGCGCTGCTGGGTTGATGGCTGGATGGCTGGATGGCTTGGTGCCTCGGTGGCTCAGCGGTGCCTGGCCGCCACCTTCGTGAAGAAATCGAGCACACCCGCGTCGCCCATCTTGCGCGCGTCGGCCAGTTCACCGCCGGCGGTGGCGTAGAGCACGCGGCCGTCGGCGGCCAGCACGGCCACTGCCGGGATGCCACTTTTCAGCGGCACGCCGTAGCTGGCGGCGATGTCGACGTTGCGGTCGAAGCGGCCCACGTCCACCTTGACGATCTTGAAGTTCTTGGCCATCAGCGGCGCACTGGCGCCAGTCTTGAAGGCCGTGTCGAGCATCTTGCAGTCGCCGCACCAGTTGGCGCCAAACACCACCAGCACCGGCAGCCTGGCCTGCTGCGCGCTGGCCAGCGCGGCGCGGATGTCGGCGCGGGCGTCGGCCTTTTCGTCATAGGGCGCGTCGGCGGCGACAGTGTGCGCGGCGAAGAGCAGGGCGGTCAGGGCAAGCGTCTTTTTCATGGGGTTCCCTTGTGGCGGCAGGCTGTTTCGGCTGCCTGGGCTGTGTTGGCTGCCTTGATTATTTCCGCGGCCGGTCGTATTGCCGCCAGTAGCTGAATTCGTCTTCGTGCACCTCGATGTCAAGTTCACTCACGCGGGCCAGCATCCGTTCCTGCACATCGGCCACCGCCTGGTTGTAGATGCTGGGGCCGACTTCCTGCAGGAAGAAGCCCAGCAAGGCACCGGCGGTGATGTTGCCGACGCGCTCATCACGTTCGGTCTGGAACCACCGCTCGATGGACGCGATGGCCTGGGCGCGGGCCTCCTTGGGCAATTCGACGGCCATGGCGGGCTTTGTCGTCAGCGGTCACTTCGACTGCAGCCGTTCGGCCACCGAACTGGCCACTCTGGCGACGGCATTGGCACCGGTCTCGATGCCCTTGGCTGCTGCGTGCACGCCCACCTTGATACCGTGTTCTGCGGCTTTGGCCCCTTTTTCGATGCCACCCGCAGCCGCCCTGGCGCCGCGTTCCACGGCGCGCTCGACCTTGGCGACCACGCCAGTGGCCAGTTCTGCCGGTTCTGCCGGTTCGGTTGCAGCAGGCTCAGCGGCTGCCACGGTGGCGGCCCATAAGCCCAGGGCCATCAGCGCTGCATGCACAGCGCGGGCATGAAAGATACGGGTCATGGCAACTCCGCAAACATCAACAGGCACACAGCATAGCGGCCCGCAAAGACCCCATGTGACCGCTTGCAAATCAGGCGGCCGGGCTTGGCGAGTGCGGGGGTTGCCGAGCTGCGCGTTGAGCGCCGTGGTTCTGGAATGGACTTCCGCCTGCGCCGGCCGTTCAAGGTTCTTGGGGTGCGACCACTTCCACCTTGATGCGGTCCGGGTCTTCGCAGTACAGCGCGTAGTAGCCGGGCCCGCTGGCGAACGGGTACTTCGATTCGTACAGGGTCGTGAATCCCGAAGCCTTGACCCACGCCGCCATCTCGTCCACCTGCGCCCGAGACTGGCCGTGGAAGGCGAGGTGGTTCAGCCCTACACGCTGGCGGTGGTAGCCCGCGCCCAAGTGGTCTGCCGGGGCCTGCACAAAACACAGGTAGGTGTTGCCGTGCATGCAGCTCACGCCTTCGGACCAGCGTTGCGATTCGTGATACCCGAGCTTGTGCAAAAACGGTGTCCAGAAGTGGAGCGAACGCTCCAGGTTGCTGACGTAGATCTCGACGTGATGCAGCATGTTGCTGAACCTCTCTTCGTTCTTCTGCTCATCAGCGCTTGGCGCCACCCTCAAACCAGCGCTGGATGGTGGCGCGTTCTGCGTCGGTGATCTGCGTCGCATTGTTCATCGGCATCAGCTTCAGCACCACCGCCTGCTGGTACAGGGCCTGGGCGTGCTGCTGGATCAGTTCAGGCGTGTGCAGCGCCACGTTCTTCTGCTGCACTTGCGCGTTATGGCACAGCACGCAGCGTTGCTCGATCACCGCTTGCACGGCGGACAGCGTGGGCACCGGTGCGTTCGCTGCGGCCTTCGGCTGCGGCGCCGGCGCCAGCCAGATGGCCAGGCCGATGAGCAGCGCCGCGCCGCTGCCCGCGTATTCCCAGGCGACACGCTGGCCTTGGGCCAACGCCTTGTGGCGCACCACGAAACTGTGGCGGATCAGCGCCCCGGCCAGCATCAGCAGCACCAGCACCGCCCAGTTGTGCGCGCCCTGGTAGAGCCAGCCATAGTGGTTGGACAGCATCGCAATCAACACCGGCAGCGTGAAGTAGGTGTTGTGCACACTGCGTTGCTTGGCGCGTTGGCCGTGAATGGCTTGCACCGGCTGCCCGGCCTTCATCTGCGCGATGACCGTGCGCTGCCCCGGAATGATCCAGAAGAAGACGTTGGCGCTCATGGCCGTGGCGATCATCGCGCCCACCATCAGGAAGGCGGCACGGCCTGCAAACAACTGGCAGGCACCCCACGACGCCGCCGCGATGGTCACCAGCACCAGCCCGCCCACGATGGCGTCGCCACCGACCGCGCTCTGCCCCTCGGTCCGTGTCTCGCCGACCCACCTGCAGATCCGGTCGTACACCACCCAGAACACCGCCAGGAAGGCCAGCGCTGTGGCCACGGCGGCCACTGGCGACCAATCGAACACAGTCTTGTCGATGAGGTAGGTGCTGGCGTTGAAGAGGTACACCACCGTGAAGAGCGCAAAGCCCGTCAGCCAGGTGGAATAACTTTCCCAGAAGAACCAGTGCAGGTGGTCAGGCAAGGTCTTCGGCGCGACAAGGTACTTCTGCGGGTTGTAGAAGCCGCCGCCGTGCACGGCCCACAGTTCACCGTCAACGCCCCTGGCCTTGAGCGCCGGGTCTTGCGGCGTCAGCAGGCTGTTGTCGAGAAAGACGAAGTAGAACGACGAGCCGATCCAGGCGATGGCCACGACGACGTGGGCCCAGCGCAGCAGCAGGCTGGCCCAGTCGAGCAGGTAGTTTTCCATCCAGGAAGCGGTGGCTGCGCCGATCAGTTCTTGACTTCAGTTCTTGACATCCGCCGCTTTGATTGCTGGCGCCCAGTCGCCCACCTGCTTGACGACAAACGCGGCGAACTCGGCACTGCTCATCTTCACGCTGGTGATGCCCAACTCTTCAAAGCGCTTGATGATGGCCGGGTCGGCAACGATGTCGGCCAGCGCCCTGGCGAGCTTGTCGCTCACTTCCTTGGGCAGACCCGCCGGGCCGCTGACGCCGAAGTAGTTTTCGGCCAGCAGTTGTGGCAGGCCAAGCTCCACCACCGTCGGCACGTCGGGCGCCAGCGGTGAACGCGTGCGCGACGTGACGGCCAAGCCCTTGATCTGGCCGCTTTTCATCATGGGCACATAGGCCGTGATGACGTCGATGCCGATGGGGATGGTGCCGGCGATCAAATCCGTGGTCATCGGCGCGCCGCCGCGGTAGGGCACGTGCGTCATGTTGATCTTCATCGCGTCCTTGGCCATCTCGCCCACGATGTGGCCGATGGAGCCTGGGCCGCCACTGCCGAAATTCGCGAAATTCGCGGAGTTCGCGGAGTTCGCAGAGTTGGTGGACTTGCCCAGGTCCTTCAACGTCGCCGGGCCGCTCTTCGGATTGGCCATGATCAACACCGGCGCAATGCCCAGCATGGCAACGTGCGTGAACTGCTTGGCCGGGTCATAGGGCTGCTTGGGCACCGTGAAGGGGCCAATCGACAGCGGCGTGCTGTTGCTCAGCATCAGCGTGTAGCCGTCAGGCGCGGAGCGCACCACCTCAAGTCCGCCGATGGTGCCGCCGGCACCGGGCTTGTTGTCCACCACCACCGGTTGCCCCAGGGCCTTGGCCAGCGGCTCGGAAATGGTGCGGGCCACGATGTCGCTGGCGCCACCGGCGGCGAAGGTGACGATCAGGCGCACCGGCTTGTCGGGGTAGGCCGCGTGGGCGCTAAGGGGCCCAGCGGTTGCGGCCAGCAGCAGTGGGATCAAGAGCAATCGTGTCATGTCAAATCCTCAGGAGTGATAGGGCCCGCTGTCGCAAGCCTTGTGCCGCAGTTTTCAGGAACCGCGGTAGGTGCTGTAGGCCCAGGGGCTGACGAGCAGTGGCACGTGGTAGTGGCCGGCCGCGTCGGCGATGCCAAAGTCAAGCTGCACAGTGTCGATGAACGGTGGCTCAGGCAGTTGCACGCCGCGCACCCTGAAGTAGGGCGCCACCTCAAAGAGCAGCCGGTAGCGGCCGACGGCCATCGAGCCACTGTCCAGCAGCGGGCCTTCGGCGCGGCCATCTGCGTTGAGTGCGAGCTGCTGGATCGTCACCGGCCCGCTGGCGTCCAGGCGTTGCAGCGTGATGTGCATGCCGGCGGCCGGGCAGCCGTTGGCGGTATCAAGCACGTGGGTGCTGAGGTGTCCCATGGCGAATCGGGCCTGGCGTTGCGGAAGGGGACAAAGTGTATACACTTGAAAAAACACGTCAACGTTCAGCACTGCGCTTCGTCCTCCGCACAGACCCTGATTCAGCCCACTCCATGGCCCGTAGCCGCGCCAACCTCCAGGTCATCATGCCTGCGCCTGTTTTGCGCAAGACTGCGCGCAAGACCGTTCTCAAGACTGCGCGCAAGGTTTCGCGCAACTCTGCGCGCATGAAGCCGGTGCTGGCCCTGGCCGCGCCCGCAGGCCACACGCAGCGCATCGCCGACGCCATCACCACGGCGATCGTTGAACGCCGCCTGATGCCCGGCACCAAGTTGGCGGAGCAGCAGATCGCCGACCTCTTCAAGGTGTCGCGCACGCTCGTGCGCCAGGCGCTCAACCAGTTGAGCCGTGACCGCCTGATCACGCTGGAACCCGCGCGCGGTGCCCATGTGGCGCAGCCCAGCGTCGAAGAAGCGCGCCAGGTCTTTGCCGTGCGCCGCATGATTGAAGCGCAGATGGCGCGCGAGATCTGCGCCAGCGTCACTGACGCGCAGGTGGCGCAGCTGCGCACGCACCTGGCGCAAGAAGCCGACGCCCTGGCCCGCGTGGACGTGGCCGGCCGCACGCGGCTGCTGGCTGACTTTCACGTCTTGCTGGCGCGCCTCTTGGGCAACGAGGTGCTGGCGCAGCTGCTGGCCGATTTGCTGGCGCGCTGTTCGCTCATCGCCTTGATGTACCAGTCGGCGCATTCGGCAGAACACTCCGCCGACGAACACGTTGCCATCGTCGATGCCATCGAAAGGCGGGACGCCCGCGCCGCAGCGCGTCTGATGGCAAGCCACCTGGGCAACGTCGAGCGCAACCTTCAACTTCACCCGCGGGTGGGCGACATCGCCGCCCTGCTGCAACCATGACTGCATTGCCCTACCCCCGAGATTTGCGCGGCCACGGCCGCAACCCGCCGCACGCACAGTGGCCCGGCAACGCCCGCATCGCCGTGCAGTTTGTGCTGAACTACGAAGAAGGCGGCGAGAACAACCCGCTGCATGGCGACGCCACCAGCGAGACGTTTCTGAGCGAACTCGTCACCGCGCAGGCCTATGAAAACCGCCACATGACGATGGAGTCGATGTACGAATACGGCTCGCGCGCCGGCGTCTGGCGCATCCTGCGCGAATTCGACCAACGTCAACTGCCACTGACCGTGTTTGCCGTGGTGACAGCGCTGCAACGCTACCCCGAACTGCTGGCCACCTTCGCGGCGCGCGGCGAC
>JANMKK010000103.1:0-16064 GCA_031372005.1 Rubrivivax sp. | reverse complement strand
TCCTTCAGACGGTCTCGCAGCGTGCCGTCCACGCCGGCCGTGGGCAGGCTCATCTGCAGGTCGGCGGCGTTCTTGCCGCTGTGCGCCACCTGCAGCATGCGGGCCAGTTGCAGCGGGCTGATGCGTTCGCTGCGCGACAGGCCCGATCCGTTGTCGGTGACGAGACCGGCATCGTCGATGCCGTGCCGGGCCAACCAGCGGCGCACGCTGCGGTCGGCGCGTGCCTGGGTGGTTTCGGGCAAGGTCGCGGCGGGCTGCGCGGCAGCCTCGGCCACACCCAGTTCCAGGAACAGCACACGCGCCCAGGCGTTGTTGGAAGTCTTGTTCAAGTGCCGCAGCAGTTCACCCCAGGGGCGGCTGCTGTGGCGGGCCAGCAGCCTGGCGTCGGCAGCCGCTGGCCCTTCGCGCACGCCGCCGTCCCACGTGCCGCCGAGGCCCCGCCACAGGCTGCGGAAGAGGCGTTCGCTGAGTTCATTGCGGTCGATGAGCTGCAACTCCGCGCGCTCGGTGCAGCCGCGCGGAAAGGCGCCGTGCAGCGTGATGCGGGTGGTGG
Organism: Rubrivivax sp.; assembly: GCA_031372005.1. GTDB lineage: Bacteria > Pseudomonadota > Gammaproteobacteria > Burkholderiales > Burkholderiaceae_C > Rubrivivax. The sequence goes on along the minus strand of JANMKK010000103.1, from coordinate 15,511 downwards.
CGTTGTCGTTGTCGTTGCCGCGGACGACGGTTGCGCTCTGCCAGTGCTCGTCCCAGTCCTGGCACCGGGCTTCGACCAGCGTCATGCGGCTGTCGATCTCGACGCCGTCGATGTGCGGCACAGTGGCCACAGCCACGCCGCTGCCCGTGGCGCGCAGTTCCAGCGGCAGCAGGGTGCCGGCCAGCATCAAGGCGTCGGGGATCACGTTATAGGGAAACTCGGGCGCTTCGTCGAAGGGCGGCAGGCCCAGGTCCGTCCGCGGCGGGTGGTAGCGCGTGCGGTCCAGCAGCAAGTTGCCGGCGATGTGCCGCACGCCGGCCTGCCGCAGGTCCACCAGCAGCGCCCAGAGTTGCGGCACGCCGAGTTCGACATCGCCGCCGCCCTTCAGCACCAGGTCACCCTGCAGCACCCCGCCCTGCAGCGGCGCGGCGCTGCGCAGTTCGGTGAAGCCACGGTGGTTGGGGCCCGGGTTGTCCAGCGCGACGATGCTGGTGACGAGCTTCATCGCCGAGCCGGGCTGCATCGGCCGCCGCGCCTGGTGCTGCCAGGGCCGGGCCCAGCGGTGCAGCGGCAGCGCCACGGCGGCCAGGGCGTCGGCTGGCAGGCCGGCGGCCTGCAGCGCCTGTTGCACGGGGGCTGGGAGCGCGTCTTGTGCCAGAGCCTCGGGCGCCACCAACACCCACAGAAAGCCGACGAGCAGACGTTTCAGCATGCGCCGATTGTGGCGTGGCGCGGAGCGCGGGCACTCGCCGTGCTGGCCCCATCCAATGCCCGCCAGAATGCACACCGTGCACACCCCGCCTTCTTCACACCCCGCCTTCATGGGCCTGGACGCATGCGCCACCCCGATGCGCCGGACGGTGGTCGGCCCGACGGGTGCCGCGCAATACCAGGGCCGGGCGGCCGATTTGTCGGCGCTGTTCGAATTGCACCCCGTCGTTCGTGCTCAACTGCAGCAGGCGCTGCTGGCGGGCATGCCACTCCACCGCCTGATGCGCAGCGCAGAGTTTGAAGCGCCGCAACTGGCTTGCACAGCGGTCACACCATGAAGCGATGGCTGGAAACAGGCGCGTGCGTCGCGGCGCTGCTGTTGGGCCTGGCGGGCTGCGCAACGGCGCCGCCTACCAGCACCGTCACCACTGTCACCACCGTCACCACCACGGCAGGCGGCGTGCCCATCGACACGCGCCACACCGCCAAGGGCCAGGACAGCCGCGTGCTCTTCCTCATCGTCCACTACACGGTGGCGGACTTGCCGTGGTCGATCAAGATCCTCACCGAACAGGAAGTCTCGGCGCACTACCTGCTCAGCGACGAAAGCCCGCCGCGCATCTTTCGCCTGGTGGACGAAAGCCGGCGCGCCTGGCATTCCGGCCCCAGCGCGTGGAAGGGGCACCGCATGCTGAACGCCAACAGCATCGGCATCGAGATCGTGCACCCGGGCTTCAAGCTCGGCCCCGACAAGGAACGCATCTACCTGCCCTTTCCGCAAGCGCAGATCGACGCCTTGATCCCGCTGGTGAAAGACATCGTGCAGCGCCACCAGATCCGGCCCGACCGCATCCTGGGCCACGGTGAAGTCACGCCCGCGTACAAGGAAGACCCGGGGCCCGCCTTCCCCTGGAAGCTGCTGGCGGACATCGGCATCGCCCCGCCCTGGCCCGACGCCGCGCGCGTGGCGGCGCAGCGTGCCGTGTATGACGCGCAACTGCCCGACGCCGCGTGGTTCCAGGCCGCACTTTCGCAATGGGGCCACGAGATCGCGCCGACGGGTGTGTGGGACGCGCAAAGCCAGCGTGTGCTGATGAACTTTCAGATGCGCTATCGGCCCCGAAACTACAGCGGCCAGCCCGACGCGGAAAGTGCGGCCCTGCTGCAGGTGTTGAACACGCCCGCCAAGGCACCCTGACGGCCCCACCATGGCCGCCGCCGGTTATTCAGGCACGCCACTGGCGAAGAAGCTGGGCTTCAAGGGCGGCAGCCACGCCCACCTGATCGGCGCGCCGCTTGGGTGGATGGACTGGCTGGCGCCGCTGCCGGAGGGTGTGGTTTTCGACGCCCGCCTTGGCGCCATCACCGACATCGTTCACCTTTTCACCGCCGAGCAGCGGGTGCTGCGCACGACGCTGACCATGCTGCGCCAGACGCTGCGGCCCGACGCTTCGCTGTGGGTGTCGTGGCCGAAGCAGGCGTCGAAGGTGCCCACCGACATCACGGAAGACGTGATCCGCGCCGTGGCGTTGCCGATGGGCTTTGTGGATGTGAAGGTCTGCGCGGTCAACGCGGTGTGGTCGGGGCTGAAGCTGGTTTTGCGCAAGGAATTGCGCAAGGAATTGCGGTGACCGCCCAAGCGCTGCCGCACGGTACACCCCGGCTGCGGCTGCGCCACCTGCGCGAAGCCGATCTGCCGCACTTCCAGGCCTACCGCAGTGACGCTGAACTGGGCCGTTATCAAGGTTGGTTGCCGATGGACGACGACGCGGCGCTGGCCTTTCTGCAAGCGATGGCGGGCAGCCCGTTCTGCCCGCGCGGCACCTGGTTTCAGCTGGGCATTGCCGACCGGGTCAGCGACAGGCTCATCGGCGACATCGGCATCCACCTGCAGGCCGATGGCAGCGCGGCCGAGATCGGCTTCACGCTGGCGCGCCGAGCGCAAGGTCAGGGCCTGGCGCTGGAGGCAGTGGTGGCGGCGGTTGAGCTCGTCTTTGCCCACACGCCCGCGGCCCGCGTGGTGGGCACCACCGACGCGCGCAACGGCGCAAGCAGGCGCTTGCTGGAACGTGCGGGCTTGCGCCGCTTCACCACGCTGGACGCGGTGTTTCGCGGCGCGGCCTGTGTGGAACACCACCACGTGCGCCACCGCCACGCCCTGGCCGCGCCGCGGCTGCGCGCGGCAGCGGTGGAAGACGCAGAGGGTGTGGCGCGCGTGCTGATCGACGCGCGCCGCGACCTGATGCCCTTTGCCCCGTCCGCGCACACGGACGACGGCGTGCGGCAGTGGGTGCGCAACACGCTGATCCCGGCCGGTGGGGTGACGGTGGCGCTGGTGGACGGCGAGGTGATGGGTGCGGCAATGGGTGCGGCAATGGGCGCGGTACTGGGCGCGGTACTGGGTGAAGTGGTGGGCGTGCTGGCACTGGGGCACGGCAGGGATCCCGCATGGATCGACCATCTGTACGTGCACCCCGCGCATGCCGCACGGGGCATTGGCAGCACCCTGCTGGCGCATGCGCTGGCCACGCTGCCACGGCCGGTGCAGCTCTGGACCTTCCAGGCCAACCGCCACGCCCGCGCTTTCTACGAACGCCACGGCTTCGTCACGGTCCGCTTCACCGACGGCGCCGACAACGAAGAGCGCTGTCCTGACGTGCTTTACAGGCTGGCTTGAGTCGCAACCGCTGCACGACCGCCACGCAACCTCCACACAACATCCACACAACATCCACACAAGCGCCGCGCTACCATCCGCGCCATGAAGAGACCCCTTCTTTTGATGTTGGTGGTGGCCCTGGCCGGCTGCAGTTCGCAGCAGCTCTACGCCAACGGCCAGGGCTGGCAAAAGCAGGAATGCCAGAAGATGCCTGAACGTGAACAGCGCACGCGCTGCGAACAGAGCGCGGCCACGTCTTTTGAGCGCTACCAGGCCGAAGCAGCGGCGGCCAAGAAACCGTCGCAGTGAAGTTTCTCTGCGGGCCGGTGCTGGCGGCGCTGCTGCTGGTGGGTTGTTCGGGCTTGGTGCCGCCCTCTCTGCCACCTGCTGCACCTCCTGCGCCGGCATCGCCAACGTTGTCGCCCTCGGCTTCGGCCTCAGCGCCCGCTGGCACCACAGCCGCAGTCGATGCAACCGACCTGCCGCCACCCGCCCCGCGTGAATTCCGCGGCGCCTGGGTGGCCACGGTGGCCAACATCGACTGGCCCAGCAAGCCTGGTCTGTCGTCGGAACAGCAGCGCGCGGAAGCCACGCTGATGCTGAACCGCGCACAGGCGATCGGCCTCAACGCGCTGATCCTGCAGGTGCGCCCGGCGGGCGATGCGCTCTACCCCAGCACGTTGGAACCCTGGAGCGAATACCTCAGCGGTGAACAAGGCCGCGCGCCGGGCGTCACCGGTGAACCCGCCTACGACCCGCTGGCCTTCTGGGTGGCGGAAGCGCACCGCCGAGGCATCGAATTGCACGCCTGGTTCAACCCCTTCCGCGCGCGCGCCTCAACGCCCAAGTCACCGCTGGTGGCGCCGCACATCGGGGTGCGCCAACCCGCGCTTGTCAAACGTTATGGCGACCAGTTGTGGATGGACCCCGGCGAGCCCGCCGCCGCTGCACACACCCTGGCGGTGGTGGCCGACGTGGTGCGCCGCTATGACGTGGACGGCGTGCACATCGACGACTACTTCTATCCCTACCCGGTGAGCGTGCCGCCGGTCAATGGCGTGGATGTGCCTTTCCCGGACGACGAGTCCTACGCCCGCTACCGCCTGGGTGGCGGCGACCAGGGGCGCGATGACTGGCGCCGCGGCAATGTCGATTCTCTGGTGCAGCAGCTCTACCGCACGGTGCACGAGGTCAAGCCCTGGGTGCGCGTCGGCATCAGCCCATTCGGCATCGGCAAGCCCGAGCGGCGCCCGCCGGGCATCAGCGGCTTCAGCCAGTACGACAAGCTCTACGCCGACGTCGAAGGCTGGTTCAGCAAAGGCTGGCTCGACTACCTGGCGCCGCAGCTGTACTGGCCCATCGACCGCGAAGGCCAGCGCTTCCCGCTGCTGCTGGACGCCTGGGTGGCAGAAAACACCTTGCAGCGCCACCTGTGGCCGGGCCTCTTCACCAGCATGGTCACCCGCGGTGAAGCGCTGGGGCCGCGCGCCTGGCCCGCGCGCGAAATCATCGACCAGGTGCAGCAACAGCGCCAACGCGGCGACAAGGCCAGCGGCCACATCCACTTCAGCATGGCCGCGCTGATGCAGGACAGGGGTGGCATCACCGCGCTGTTGCAGGCGGGGCCTTATGCACAACCTGCGCTGGTGCCGGCCACGCCCTGGCTGGACGACCCGGCGCAGCCCGTTCCTGCGCCCGGCTTGCGCCGCAACGGCGAACGCGTGACCATCGAGCCCGGCGCCGGCAAGCCGGCTGCACGCTGGGCCCTGTGGCGGCGCCAGGCCGGTGTGTGGCGTTTTGCGGTGCTGCCGGCTGACCAGCGCCAGTTTGACAGCGGCGGCGCAGACTTGCTGGCCGTGAGCGCGGTGGACCGCGTCGGCAATCAAGGCGCGCAAACCATCCTCAAGCTGCCATGACCCGCATGTTGACACCACCGATGACCACCCTGCGCACCGAAGAGCCCCACCCCGACCACCCGGCGCTGGGGCGCTACGACACCGCGACGCTGGTGGACACTTTCATCGCCGACCAGGCCCTGGCGGCGCTGGCCGTGCGCGCGGCTGGCGCGGCGCTGGCACAGGCCGTCGATGCCGCTGTGCCACGGCTGCGCGCGGGCGGGCGCATCGTCACCGTCGGCGCAGGCACCAGCGGGCGGCTGGGGGTGCTGGACAGCGTCGAACTGCACCCGACTTTTTCCTGGCCGCGCGCTCGTTCACCCGCACTCCTGGCCGGTGGCCCAGGCGCGATGTTCGCGGCCGTGGAAGGCGCCGAAGACAACCGCGAGCAGGGTGCTGCCGACCTGCGCGCGCTGCAGCCCACGGCGCACGACGTGGTGCTGCTGCTGGCGGCGTCGGGCACCACACCCTACGCGCTGGGCGCGGCCGACGCGGCCCGCGCGGCCGGTGCGCTGACGGTGGGCATCGTCAACAACGCCAGTGCGCCGTTGGCGGCGGCCTGCGAGATTGCCGTGCTGCTGGACACCGGGCCCGAGCTCATCAGCGGCAGCACACGGCTGAAGGCCGGCACGGCGCAGAAGATCGCGCTCAACACCTTCAGCAGCAGCGTGATGGTGCGGCTGCACAAGGTGTACGGCAACCTGATGGTGGACGTGCGCGCCAGCAACGCCAAGCTCGTGAAGCGCGCGCTGCGGTTGACGGTGCTGGCCACCGGCGCAGATGAAGACGAGGCGCGCACGGCGCTGGCGGACAGCGGCGCGCGCGTGAAGGTGGCCATCGTGATGCTGAAGGCCGGCGTGAATGCGGCCGAGGCCGAAAGGCGGCTGGATGCGGCAGACGGCAGCGTGGATGCCGCGCTGATGTTGCGCTGATGTTGCGCTGTTGCCACGCTGTCGCCGCGCTGTTGCCGCGCGCTGTTGCCGCGCTGTTGCCGTGCTGTTGCCGCGTTAATGCCGCATTGATGCCGCATTGATGGCGCAGCCCGTCTTCATGAACACGCGCTTGCGGTCGCTCGACGTCTTTCGCGGCGCTGCGGTGGCGCTGATGATCCTTGTCAACAACCCCGGCAACTGGGGCGCGCTCTACCCGCCGCTGGCGCATGCGCCGTGGCACGGCTGCACGGCCACCGACCTGGTGTTCCCCTTCTTCCTCTTCGCCGTGGGCAACGCGCTGGCCCTGGTGATTCCGGCGCTGCAGGCCGGGCCGGCAGCCGTGTTCTGGCGCCGCGTGCTCAAGCGCACGCTGCTGATCTTTGCGATCGGCCTGTTCCTCAACGCCGCGCCTTTCGTGCGCTGGGACGCCAGCGGTGATCTCGTGCTGCGCAGCTGGGACAGCTTGCGCCTGATGGGCGTGCTGCAGCGCATTGCGCTGTGCTTTGGCGCAGCCGCAGTGATCGTCTGGTGCTTCAGCCGGCGCGCCGCGTTGTGGGCTGCGGCTGCGCTGCTGGTGGGCTACTCGATCGCCTGCCTTGCCTTTGGGGCAACCGCTGACCCCTACAGCCTGCAAGGCTGGTTTGGCACCGCGATAGACCGCGCAGTGCTCGGCGAAGCGCACCTCTACCGTGGCGAAGGCGTGCCCTTCGACCCCGAAGGCCTGGCCAGCACCGCGCCGGCCATTGCGCAGGTGCTTTTGGGCTGGTGGGTCGGGCAGATGATCGACAAAGGCCGCATGAATGCAGGCCTGGTCGCGCGGCTCTTCCTGTGGGCGACCGTGCTGCTGCTGCTGGCCCACGGCTGGCAACTGCTGATGCCGCTCAACAAGAAAATCTGGACCAGCAGCTACGTGCTGCACACCACGGGGCTTGCGATGATGGCGCTGGCGGCGTTGATCCACCTGGTGGACATCCGCCAGCGGCAGTCCGAACTTCGGGGCTGGGTGCGTTTCTTTGAGGCCTTCGGCAAGAACGCGCTCTTCGTCTTTGTGGCCAGCGGCCTGGTGCCGCGCGTGCTGGGGCTGTTGCGCTGGCAAATCGGCTTCGACGCCCAGGGTGCGCCGCTCTGGACAAGCCCGCTGCCCTGGCTCTACAACACGGTGTTTGCCGGCATCGGCAGCGACCTGCGACTGGGCTCGCTGCTCTTCGCCTGCGCCAACCTGCTGCTGTACGCAGCGCTGGCGGCGTGGCTTGACCGACGGCACATCACCATCCGCGTCTGAGGCGCCGCAGGAGGCATTTCGATGGCACAGAAAGACCCGCGTGTCGACGCCTACATCGACGCCGCCGCACCCTTTGCGCAACCGCTGCTGCGCGTGCTGCGCACGGCCATGCACACCGGCTGCCCGGGTGTGGAAGAAACCATCAAGTGGCGCATGCCCTTTTTCATGATCGGCGGCCACATCCTCGGACACATGGCGGCCTTCAAGCAGCACTGCGCACTGGGTTTCTGGCAAGGCGGTGAGGCTGCCGACCGCGGCAAGGCCGGCGAGGCGATGGGCCAGTTTGGCCGCATCACCTGCCGCGCGGATCTGCCCAGCGCGTCTGAACTGAAGGCCATCGTGCGCGCCGTGGCTTCAGGCATGGACAAAGACGCCAAGGCCCCGCGCGGCGCCAAGGCGGCCGCCGCCAAGCAGGCGCGCGGCTGAAACAGAAATGCCCCGCACGGGCGGGGCATTCTGCAAGCCGGTGACGCTTACTTCTTGGCGGCGCTGGCAGCCGTGCCGGCTGCAGCCGCAGGCTTGCCGTCCTTGCCATCCTTGGCCGGCGCTGCAGCCGCAGCGGGCTTGGCGGCGGCCGTTGCCTTGTCTTCCTTCGCCTTCTTCGCGGCGGCGGCCTTGTCGGCCTTGGCCTTCTTTTCTTCCTCAGCCTTTGCCGCCTTGGCAGCGGCCTTGTCTTCCTTGGCCTTCTTCGCAGCGGCCTTCTTGTCGTCAGCGCTCATCGGGGCAGCAGCGGCGACGGGCTTGGCGGCTTCGGCCTTGGCGGGAGTTGCGGCAGCCGTGGGGGTTGCAGGAGCAGCCGCAGGCTTGACAGGCTCAACCTTGGTTGGCGTCATCGGCGCGGCCTTGTCGTCTTTCTTCGCGGGTGTGGCCGCAGTGGGTGCAGCCGCTGCACCCTTGAAGGTGGCGCCGTTGACCGTCAGGCCTTCGGCCGACAGCTTGACGGCATTGCCGTCGCCCACGCCCTTGATGCGGTCCACCATGTCTTGCCAGTCCTTGAAGGCGCCTTTCTTGCGCTCTTCAACAATCTTGGCCGAGATGCCGGGGCCGATGCCCTTGACGGTCTCGAGTTCGGCCTGGGTGGCCTTGTTGGCGTCCACCGCAGCGAATGCCGGCGTGGCCGTGAACGCCGTCAGGGCCGTCAAGGCAAGGGCAGCAAAGATCTTCTTGAACATGGTTTTTCCTCGGGCAGGTGGGTCGTCGATGCGCACAGCGCGCCACGCCTCAACAGTAATGGGGCTTCAACGGTTGACAGCCCGACTTTGGGCGGGCATCAAAGCGCTGGCAATTCCGGCCGCTTCAGCTGCGAAGGTGGGGGTTTGAGGTTTCGGCGCCGGGTGGCGGGTTGAGTGCGTTGGCGGCCAAGGGCAGAGCTCTTGAGTCGGCGCGCCACGCGCGTTTCAACATCTGACTCACCGCCGACTTTTTGAACGCAGCCCGTGGCGGCTGGCAGCGCGCGAACACGGCGTGCGCAGCGTGCTGGCGCTGCCGCGGGTGTCGGATCGCGACGCCCTGTGGCGCGCCAGTGGCGATGACGGCTTCGCTGGGCCTGGCGCTGTTGCAGCCGGGTCAACCGTTAGGCCTTGGCGCTGGGCCACGCTGGGCCGCGCTGACCAGGCGCTGTACCGCGCCAAGCGCGCAGGTCACGACCGCGTGGCGTGGGCCGACGACTGATCGGCCGGTCGGTGATTCAGGGCCCGAGCACGCCCGCCAGCCGCTCGCGCGTGGCGGCCGTGTGCACGGGCAGCACCACGACATCGCCTGGCTCGGCCCAGCCCAGCAGATCTCGCGCAGCGGCTTCCTCGTCGGGCTCATGCGCCCACTGGCCTGGCACCAGCCCACCTTCTTGCAGGCCTTGTTCGATGAGTGCGGGCACGGCGCCGACGGCGCGCCCCCTCGACATCGACGGCAGCTCCTTGATCAGCACACGGTCGGGTGCGAAGCCGGCGGCCGTGCGCCCCAGGTCGGTGATGGCGGCGTCGGTGCGGTTGCCGGCCTGGCCCAGCAGCAGGCCCAGGCGGCGGGGTTGCAGCGCGCGGGCGACGGTCAGCAGTTGCGCCAGGCCTTCGGGGTTGTGGGCGTAGTCCACCAGCACGGTGGCGCCATGGTGCTGGTGGCGTGACAGCCGGCCCGGGTTGTCTTGCGGCCGCGCGCCAAAGCCGTGCAGCGTGCTGCGCACGGCGTCCAGCGGCCAGCCCAGCAACGCGGCCGTCAGCGCGGCGGCGGCGAGGTTGTCGATGTTGAAGGCGGCGGCGCCGCCCAGCGTCAGCGGCATGTCGGCGACGGCGCCCAGGTCATGGTCCTGGCCGTGCAGGCTCAACACCAGGCGGTTTGCCATGCCGCCAGGACCGCGATCACCACCCCTGGCACCGCAGGTGCTGCCGCCGCGCTGGCGCAGCGCGGCGGGAACGGGCGCGTCGGCGTTGCGCGCAAACAGGGCCCAGTTGGCGCCAGCGGCGTGCGGCAGTTGCACGGCCGCGCGCAGCAGCGTGTCGTCGCTGCCGTTCAGCACCAGCATGCCCTGCGTCGCCACCGCGTGCGCCAGCACCAGCTTGGCCTGCGCGAGGTCTGCGGTGCTGTGGATGCCGTGCTCGCCAAAGTGGTCGGCGCTGACGTTGGTGATGAGCGCCACATCCGCGTGCTGCACCGCCAGGCCGCGGCGCAGGATGCCGCCGCGTGCGGTTTCCAGCAGCGCCACTTCAACCGCAGGATGGCGCAGAACAACGCGCGCGCCGGCAGGGCCCGCGCAGTCGCCGTGGGCGATGGTGTCGCCCGCCACGTCCACACCCTCGGTGCTGCACAGACCTGGGGTCAGCCCGGCGGCCGTGGCCATGGCCGCCAGCAGCCGCGTGGTGGTGGTTTTGCCGTTGGTCCCCGTCACCAGCACCTTGGGCACGCCGTGCAGGCGCGGCCAGGGCACGTCTGTCGGCAGCGGCAAGGCGGCACGGGCGTAGGCGACGCTGCCGCGGCCTTCGCCAATGGACAGCGTGTCATCGTCCAGCAGCAGCGGCAGGCCGCGTTCCGCCGCAGCGGCGGCCAGGCTGGCCAGTGGCGGTGAGTGCTCGGCCGCCGCGCGGGCGCGGAAGTGTTCGCGCGGGTCTTCGGTGGCGGGCTGCGCCAGCGTAAAGCCCGCAGCCGCTTGCGCGGGGTGCGATGCGGCCGCGCGCTCCCAGGCCCATTCGTTGACTTCGGTGGCGGTGAAGAGCGCATCGGGCGGCGCGGCAAAGGCCAGCATCACGCCGCTGGCGTGGGCATGCACACGCGGGTTGGCAGCGGGCCACGACAGCGCCCCGCACATCGACACCACCTGCGCGATCCAGCGGCCCTGTGCCGCGCCGTCGTCCACAGCCGGTCCCAGCGGCACCAGCACCACGGTGGGGGTGGCGAAGTAGCGGTTGGCGCCTGTCAGCCGGCGTGAGTCTTCAAAAGCGTGGTGCGCTTCGATTGGATCTGGTGCCTGTTCCGTCACCTGTTCCGCCACTTGTTCCGCCACTTGATCTGCCACTTGATCTGCCACTTGGTCTGCCACCTGGTCCGTCACGGCTAGTCCGCCGCTTCACCGACGAAGCGCAGGCCGCGTTCATCGCGTACGAAGCCGGCCGACAGGGGCGCGGCGTCGTCGGCTGCGGCGGCCTCCAGGCTGGCGTCGGCGCTTTCAAGGGCCTCCGCGGGCACGGCACGGGGGTTGGAAAGGGCGGCGACCCGTGCCCCAGCATGCGCCAGGGGATGGGCCAGGGGATGGGCCAGCGGGTGGGCCAAGCTGCCCTCGGGCTTGAACTTGATGACCTGCTTCCAAGACCGTGTCAGCGCGTCGGCAAACACCAGCAGCAGGTCACCGACCTGCCCCATGCGCAGCGCAGCGTCGATGGCTTCCTGCTCGTCGGGAATGACGGTAATGGCGCTGTCGGCCACGCCCTGCTCGCGCAGCACGGCGGCAATCATCTGCGGCACTTCGTCTGGCGCGCGGCCGCGCAGGCCGTCGTCGCGGCGGCAGATGTAGTGGTCGAAACGGCCGGCCACCGCCAGTGCGATGTCGCGGATGTCTTCATCACGCCGGTCACCGGGCCCGGCCACCACCACGATGCGCCGGCCGCGCACGTCCAGCCGCTGCGCAAGGTCGGCCATCACCCCCACCGCATGGGCGTTATGCGCGTAGTCGAAGATGACTTTGAAGGGGTGTTCGTCCCACACGTTCATGCGGCCCGGAGCCTGGAAGAAGGTGCTGTCAAAAGTACGCAGGCCCTGGCGGATGGCGTCGAGCTTGATGTCGAGTGAAAACGCCATGGCCGCCGCGAACATCGCGTTCTGCACGTTGTGCATGGCGCGGCCTTCGAGCGTGGCGGGGATCAGGTGCGTCCACATCAGCGGGATGTGCCGGCCCTTGTCATAGAGCGTGATCATCTGGCCGTTGACACCGGCTTCCAGCGCGCAGGCGCGGCCGCCGGCGCGGATGTGTTCACGCACCACCGTGTGGTGGGGATTGACCGTGACATAACAAAGCGCCTTGGCGTCGGTGTGCGCGGACATGCGGATGACGTTGTCGTCGTCGGCATTCAGCACCGCGCAGTCGCGCGCCACTTCGACGACGATGCGCTTGACTTCCGCCAGCTGCTCAAGCGTGTCAATGCCTTTCATCCCGAGGTGGTCGCTCTTGACATTGAGCACCGCGCCGACGTTGACAAAAGGCACCCCCATGCCAGCGCGCAAGAGCCCGCCGCGTGCCACTTCCAGCACGGCGATGTCGATCTTCGGGTCGGCCAGCACCATGCGCGTGGCCACGGGGCCCGTCATGTCGCCTTCCACGGTGCGCTGGCCGTCGATGTAGACGCCGTCAGTCGTCGTCAGCCCGGGCGTGAAGCCCGCCATCTTGGTGATGTGCGCCAGCATGCGCACCGTCGTTGTCTTGCCATTGGTGCCGGTGACGCAAGCAATCGGCACGCGCGACGCGGTGCCGGCCGGGAACAGCATGTCGATGACCGGCCCGGCCGCGTCGCGCGGCGTGCCTTCGCTGGGCGCCACGTGCATGCGGAAGCCTGGCGCGGCGTTGACTTCGCAGATGCCGGAGCCGGCGTTGACGGTGGCCTTGTGGCTTTCGGTGATGTCGGTGCAAAGAAAATCGACACCGCCCACGTCCAGGCCTATTGCTGTCACCGCACGAACGGCCATGTCGCGGTTGTCGGGGTGGATGACGTCGGTGACGTCGGTGGCGGTGCCGCCGGTAGAAAGATTGGCCGTGCTGCGCAGCAGGACTTCCTGGTCTTCGGCCGGGATCGAATCGGGCGACAGGCCCTGGCGGTTCAGCATCATGTCGGCCTGCGCGTCCAGCTCGATGCGCGTCATCACCTTCTCGTGCCCCACGCCACGCCGCGGGTCGCGGTTGACCAGGTCCACCAGCTGGCGGATGGTGTGCGCGCCGTTGCCCACCACGCGCCCCGGCGTGCGCCGTGTGGCGGCGATGAGTTCACCGTTGACGACCAGCAGCCGGTGGTCGTCTCCACTCAAGTACGTCTCGACGATGACGCTGCTGCTGTGCGCTTCAGCGGCCATGAAACCGGCGCGCACGTCGTCGGCGTTTTTCAGCCCGATGGAAATGCCCCGGCCGTGGTTGCCGTTGTAGGGCTTGGTGACGACGGGGTAGCCCAGGCGTTCTGCCGCACGCACGGCCCGGTCCGCACTGCGCACAAGTTCTTGTCTGGGCACCGGCAAGCCGTTGTTGGCCAGGATCTTGTTGGTCTCTTCCTTGTCCTGCGCCAGTTCCACCGCGATGTAACTGGTGCGGCCCGTGACGGTCGCCTGGATGCGCTGCTGAAACTTGCCGTGGCCCAGCTGGATCAGGCTTTGTTCGTTCAGCCGCAGCCAGGGGATGTTGCGCTCCATGGCGGCCTTGACGAGCGACGCGGTGGACGGCCCGAGCGCGCGGCGCTGGGCATAGCGGATGTAGTCGTCGCGGGCGCTGGTCCAGTCCCAGTCATCGGGCACGCTCTCATTGGGTTGGATCGCCGGCGGCAGCAGCGAACACAACAAGCGGATGGCCAGCTCACCGGCTTCAATGCCTTCGTCGCGCTGCGCGTATTCATAGACGACGGTGTAGACACCGGGCTGGCCATCGACGCTGCGGGTCTTGCCGAAGCTGACATCTTCCCCGGCGATGTTCTGCAGTTCGATGGCCACGTGCTCGAACACATGCCCCAGCCAGGTGCCTTCGTTGGGGTCGCTGGGATCCACCGCATCCCCCCGCATGCGACGGATGAAGCCGCCCGGCACGCGGTAGCTGCAACCGTGCTCCTGCAAACCCGGCAACGCCGCCACCAGCGCATCCACAAACGCCGCGCCGAGCCTGCCCGTGGGCCAGGCTTCCAGCGCACCCAGGTCCAGCACCAGCTTGATGACGGGGAAGTGCGCGTGCAGCGACGGGCCGACATAGACGTTGCGTTCAAGGATCTTCATGGGGCCAGGCTGCCTCTCAACTTTTGGGGACGTTCAGCGTGCCGGCATCGGCCCGCCGCGTGTGCAGGTTGAAGGTGGCGCCCTGCGTCAGGATGTGCAGCTTCACCCCCAGCAGGCACACGGGCCGGCCTTCGTGGACGGTGTCCATCGACGAGAAGTTGACCTCGGCCGCATCCACCACCGTGATGCCGCCCGAACCTTCCACATGCACGGTGTTGTCGGGCGCGATGAAGGCCGCCGTGTCTTCGTCCAGGCCGATGCCCACCGCGAAGGGGTTGTAAGCCAGTGCGGTCAGCAGCCGGCCCAGGCGGTCGCGCTGGCGAAAGTGCTGGTCGATGATGAAGCGGTTGGTCAGCCCCAGGCCCGCAGCCAGGCGCACGCTGCCGGCTATGGGGGTGCTGCCTTCGTCGCCAAAGGCAATCATGTGTTCACTGATGAAGGCCGCACCCGCGCTGGTGCCGGCCACCGGCACCCCCGACGCGTTGAGCAGCCGCACCGCCTTGGCCACCGGCGTGCCGCCCAGCAGCGTGGACAGGCGCAGCTGGTTGCCGCCGGTGAAGAAGATGCCGCTGGCGCGCTGCAGACGGTCGATGCGGCTGGGTTCTTCGCAGTCGCGCCGGGTGTCGAAGTCAACGGCGGTGACCCGTGCCGCGCCCAGGTCAGCAAAGATGCGTTCGTAGCGCGGCCCGGTGCTGCGCAACTGGCTGGCGGTGGGGATGACGACGATGTCGGCCTGGTCACCGCCTGCCAGGCGCAGAAAGCGCTTCAGAATCTGCGGTGCGTTCTCTTTTTCTTCAGCGCCGCCGATGGGGATGATCCACCCGCGCTGCTTGCCTTCGGCCACCTTGCTGGCGCACATGCTCATCGGCCCCCGTTTGTTGGGAGCCGATGATGCCAGTGCGGCGAGCCAGCAACCTGCCCCTCGGAACCGGGGGGGGGTGGCCACTGGTGCGGCGCAGGGGCGCTGGACGGATGCCAGCCTTGGCCGGCTGACGCAGCGTCCGATTCAGCGCCTGACTCAACGCCTGACTCAACGCCCAGGGTCAATCGACCTTGGCGCCCGATGCCTTCACCACCTTGGCCCACTTCTTCGTCTCGGTGTCGATGAAACGCACGAAGTCTGGCGGGCTCATGCCGCTGGGTATGGCGCCTTGCGACAACAGCCGCTCTTTCATCACCGGCGTGGCCAGCGCCTTGGCGGCTTCTTGCTGCACCCGCAAGACCACGTCAGCTGGCGTGCCGGCCGGGGCCAGCAGGCCAAACCAGGAACTGGCGTCGTAGCCCTTCAGCAGCGGGCCGCCCACTTCTTCCACCGTGGGCACCTCGGGCAGCGCGCCCGAACGCGCCGCGCTCGTCACCGCCAAGGCCTTCAGCCGGCCACTCTTGATGTGCGGCAGCGCGCTCGGCAGGTTGTCGAACATCAGGTCCACATTGCCGGCCATCAGGTCGATCAGCGCCGGGCCCGACCCGCGGTACGGCAAGTGCAGCATGAAGGTGCCGGTCATTGACTTGAAGAGTTCGCCCGCCAGGTGGATGCTGGTGCCGTTGCCCGAACTGGCCATGTTCAGGCGCCCGGGGTTGGCCTTCA
>JANMKK010000092.1:0-23385 GCA_031372005.1 Rubrivivax sp. | reverse complement strand
CCTTGCGCTCCCGCAGGTAGGCATCTTCCATCTCATCAAACTGCCGCGCCAGCACTTCCAGCTGCGCCGACAAGGCCCATTCGGCGTTGTAGTGGCGCTCGTGAATCCACACCTTGGTGGCGCTGACGAGCGTTTCGTCGTGCAGCAGCATCAAGTGCACGTCCAGCAGCGCGGCCAACTCGTGCGGCGCCTCGGCCGGCAGCTCGCGCTTGAGCACTTCCAGTTCGTCGGCCACCGCGTTGCGGGCAACGCGCAGACGGTCGACTTCGTGTTCCAGTTGTCCGACCGCGACGAAATAGTGCGCGACATCCACCCGGCTGGACGCCACCAGCACCGCACGGCCAATGGCGACACCGCGTGACACCGGAAGCCCGAAGATCTGGATGCTCATCGACCGCTCTCCCCGGGCGATGCCGCCAGACCGCTGCACCCGAGCGCTTGCCGGTGCTTCATTCGCCTTCGCCGAACTTGTTTTCGATCAGCGAGCGCAGGGCCGCCATCGCCTCTTGTTCGTCGGCGCCGTCGGCCTCGATCTCGATCACGCTGCCCATGCCAGCGGCCAGCATCATCACGCCCATGATGCTCTTGGCGTTGACGCGGCGGTTGTTGCGGCTCAGGTGCACGTCACTCGCGAAACCGCCCGCCAGCTTGGTGAACTTGGCGGACGCGCGGGCGTGCAGGCCGAGCTTATTGCTGATGGTGATGTTGGACTTGATCATGGCTGACGGTAAGGGCCGGCTGGTTTTGGCGCCGCGGCACGCTGACGTGCATGACCCCTTGGGTGGCCCCGGCCACCGCGCGGTTGACCAGGTCGTCCAGCGGCTGTTCGGCATAGCACAGCGCGCGCCAAAGCATGGGCACGTTGACGCCAGCAACGACGCGCCACCGCACGCCGTCGGCTGCCGCCAGCGCAGCATTGCAGGGCGTGGCGCCGAAGACGTCGACCAGGATCAGCACCTCACAGCCTGCCAGCGGCGGCGCCTGCAACGCTTGAAGCACCTGCTCTTCGACGGCCGCCAGGCTGGCGCTGGGCGACACATCAACCGCCATCAGCTGAGCGCCGCAGTCTGGGTACACATGCTGGGCCACCGCCCGCAGCGACGAGGCAAGGGGCGCGTGGGCGACGATGAGTATTTGGGCCATGGTGGGTGGTCTCGACCCCGATTATGGGTACCTGCGCGGCCGGTGGCGCAAGAACCAGGCATAGGCCAGGGCGCCACAAGCGGCCAGGCCCGCGAAGGCCGCGCGCAGTGCGTTGCCTTCGGCCCACCCCCAACCCTGCAGCGCGTCGACGAACAAACCGATTCCCCACTGGACGCAGAACACGCCGCTGAAGATCACAAGATTGAAGGCCGACAGGGCCCGCCCGGCCTGCTCGGGTGGAAACGCGGCGCCCACCGCCGGCTGGCTCACCGACACAAAGGTGCATGCCACGCACCACAGCGCCCAGTGGCCGGCGCCGGCCTCGGGGCCAAGCCACACATTGGCCACCAACGCCAGCAGCGGCAACGGCAAGCCCCACGCCATCAAGCGCGATGCATCAATGCCCTTGCGGGCCAGGCGCGGCATCAGCGCGCCCCACCCCAGGAAGGCCACCAGCATTGACAGGTTGATCACGAACAGCCCCTGCGCCGCTTGCCCGGCGCTCTGCTGTGCCACGCGCGTCAGCCACGGCCCGGCCCACAACGACTGCACGGCGATCATCCCCCCGTACACCACAAAGCCCAGCGGCGCCATGGCCACGAACAGCGGGTGCTTTGCGATCGCGGCGTAACCGATGGCGTGACCGCTGGCATGGCCGGTGGGGCCTGCCAGGCGGTCATCCGCAGCGCCAAGGCGGTCTCGCGGCACCAGAAGCACGATGAGCCCGGCAGCCCCCAGCAGCAGCCCGGCCAAGACCCAGAACAGCCCGCGCCATCCCAGGTAAGGCAGCAAGAACTGCACCGGCAGCGTCGAAGCCACCATGCCGAGCGACCCGGTCATCAACATCCACGAGTTCGCGCGCAACTGCGCCAGCGGCGAAAAGATGCGGCGGTAAAGCGTCAGCGGCGCCATCAGGCACGCCGCCACGCCGGCGCCTATCAAGACGCGCGACACGATCATGGTGGCCAGCTGGTTCGTCATCGCAAACGCAGCGCAGCCCAGCACGGCCACGCCCAGCAGCGTCAGCAGTGTGCGGCGCGGCCCATAACGGTCGAGTGCGGTGCCCAGCGGCAATTGCATGCTCGCAAAGCCCAGAAAGTAGGCGCCCGCCAGCAAGCCCAGGTCAGAGGCGCGCAGCCCAAGTTCGGCGCTGAAGACGGGCGCCAGCGTCGCCGTCACCGC
The DNA here is from genome assembly GCA_031372005.1 of Rubrivivax sp. Classification (GTDB taxonomy): domain Bacteria; phylum Pseudomonadota; class Gammaproteobacteria; order Burkholderiales; family Burkholderiaceae_C; genus Rubrivivax. The sequence goes on along the minus strand of JANMKK010000092.1, from coordinate 21,060 downwards.
GCGCAGGAGCGCTGAGAGAAAGTACGTGAAGGCAAAGGCCCCGAAGATGACCGCAGGCGGCACGTTGGCCATGGTCATGATCATTCCTGGATGCGCAGCGAATCAAAGTACACGTCTGCAGTTTCAGCTGCAAACTGCTTGCCCAGCACCGAGGCCTGGAAGACCTGCGTGCCGTGGGCGAAGACTGCAGCATGCAGGGTGACCCCCGTCCCATCAGGCAACTTGCCGTGCAGCAACAGTCGCTGGCTGCCGGGGTTGGGCGTGGCACCGCGCACGGCAATAGAGGACGCGGACGGATCGGCAAAAGGGGCGATTTTTGGCGGCGCGGCGCCGATGTTGGCTGTGGCGGCGGCGCCCAAAGCGGCCAACGTCGGCGCGACCCGGGCAGGGTCCGCCACGTCGGCCACTGCCAGGCCCCACGTCTGCCCACCCGCCGAACAAGCGTGCAATGTCAACAGCACCGGCTGCCCTGCCAGCGGCACCTGCCGCTGCTGCGCACTGGGCTTGCAGGGGAACAGCAACAGCAGCTGGCTGCCAGGCGGCCTGACCTCCCGCCAATCCAGCGTTGGCGTGCAGCCCACCCCTGCGCAGGCTGCAACCAGCGAGAGAGGGAAGACGCGCGTGCGGCGCAGGGAGTGCAGGGGCATCACTGGATTATCCCGATGCCTGCCGGACAATTCGCCGCATGCAATCCAACAACCCCCCACTGCCCCCTGGCGCGCTGGACGGCGTGCGCGTGCTCGACCTGTCGCGCGTGCTGGCCGGACCCTGGTGCACGCAGACCCTGGCCGACCTGGGCGCCGAGGTCATCAAGATCGAAAGACCCGCGAGCCCCGGGCAGCCCGGTGGCGACGACACCCGCGGCTGGGGGCCGCCTTTCCTGAAGGTCCGCGACGGCCGCGACACCACCGACGCCGCCTACTTCCTGGGCACCAACCGCAACAAGCGGTCGGTGGCCGTCGACATCTCACAGCCCGAAGGCCAGGCGCTGATCCTGCAACTGGCAGCGCGCTGTGACGTGTTCGTCGAAAACTTCAAGGTCGGCGACATGGCGCGCTACGGCCTGGACGCTGCCAGCCTGCGGCGCCTGCACCCGCGCCTGGTGTATTGCTCGATCACCGGCTTTGGCCAGACCGGGCCTTACCGGGACCGTGCCGGCTACGACTATGCCGTGCAGGGCATGGGCGGCCTGATGAGCATCACCGGTGAACGCGACGACCGCCCTGGCGGCGGACCGCAAAAAGTGGGCGTGGCCGTGGCTGATCTCTTCACCGGCATGTACGCCACGGTGGCGATCCTGGCAGCCCTGCGCCACCGCGACGCTACCGGAGAAGGTCAAGTGATCGACATGGCGCTGCTCGACACCCAGGTGGCCATGCTGGCCAACCTGGGCGCCAACTACATGGTCACCCGCCAAGCGCCGCGGCGCGCCGGCAACGCGCACCAGAACATCGTGCCCTACCAGGTCTTTGAGGTGGCAGACGGCCACCTCATCCTGGCCGTGGGCAACGACGGCCAGTTCGCCCGCTTCTGCGCGGTGGCAGGTTGCGCCGACTTGCCGCAGGACCCGCGCTTTGCCAGCAACGCCAACCGCGTGCGTCACCGTGACACGCTGGTGCCTCTGCTGGCAGAGCGGCTGAAGCTGCGCACCCGCAACGACTGGTTGAGCACCCTGGAAGCTGCCAAAGTGCCCTGCGGGCCGATCAATGACCTGGCGGATGTCTTTGCCGACCCGCAGGTGCAAGAGCGCGCCATGCGCGTGGCCGTGCCGCACCCGCACACCGACACGCTGGAACTGGTGGCAAGCCCGATGAAGCTGTCGGCCACGCCCGTGCAATTGCGCAGGGCACCGCCGCTGCTGGGGCAGCACACCGACGAAGTGCTGGATGAACTGGGCGTCGCTGCCGCCCAGCGGCAACAACTGCGCGATCGCGGCGTGATCGCCTGAATCAGCCTGGCGGGGCACAAAGCCGCACAAGCCGGGTAAACGCCCGACAATGCCGGGCGACGCGCTTGTCACACCCCAGGCTGTAGGCTAGATATGCGTCACGCGAACAGCCAAGCTCTGGGCCCTACCCAGGCGCCCGGTTTGACAACGTCGGCACTGCAAAGGCCGACACCCAACGAGGCGGAACCCCCGTGCCGGGCCGTATGGATGGAGTGAAAAACATGGATCTCTCGGACCTCAGCAATGCGGCGCCGTTGGGCAAACGCATGGCAGAGCCATTGGATCCGCAGGCGCTGGTGGCGCAACTGGGCAGTGAAGTGGCAGCCACGCTGTCGTCGGCGCTGGAACGCGTGACCACCCTGGCGGCCACCGGCAAGATCGACCGCGCCGGGCTGCGCCTGCTGCGTGAAGAGATCGACCGCGCCCGCCGCGCCGGCATCATGGGCCAGCAGGTCGTGCGGCTGGGCAACGGCCGGGTGCAACTGGCCAACGAAAGACTCGACCTGACGGGGCTGCTGCATGAAGCGCTGCGGCAGCGCGGGCGCGAAATTGAGGCCCGGGGCATCGAGGTGCGCCAAGTGCTGGGCGGGGCCGAGGTGATGAGCGACACAACGCTGCTCTTTTCACTGCTGCAGACCATGCTGGACTGGAGCTTTGAGCACGCCGTGTCGCGCATCGACCTGTCTATCGCGGTCAACAACTGGCCCGCCCATGCTTGCCTGACCGCGGCCTACGCTCACCAGCCGGCCGATGAAGTCGAAGCCGCGCCGGGGCGCGCCGTCCACCACGACGAACTGCGCCTGAACACCATGGCCTGGCGGCTGCTGCAGCAAACCGCAGGGGTGCTGGGCCTGGTGCTGCTGCGCCGCGACCAGCCGGGCAAGACCGAACTGAAGCTTGAATTCCCGCAGACCCTGGCACCGCGCCTCAGCGCTGCCCCGCGCCTTGAAGCCGAAGAGCACGACTCGCAGTCACACAACTCGCAGCCCCTGGCGGGCCGTCACATCATGGTGCTGGCAGCGCGGCGCGAAGTGCGCAACGTCATCCGCCAGGCCTTGCGCCCGATGGGGCTGATGGTGGACTTCGTGACCTCGGTCGAAGAAGCGCAACAGCTCAGTGCCGACGGCCTGCCGCACGCGGTGATTTATGAAGCGTCCCTGGCGGGCGACCACTTCGAGCGCCTGCGGGGCGAAATGCTGGCCGAAGTACCGACGCTCGTCTTCGTGCGCATCGCCGAACAAGGCAAGGCCTTTGAAGTGCTGAATCTCGGAGGCCGCCAGTTCGCCAGCGTGGGCCGCGACGCCATCATGTCTGCGCTGCCTGAAGCGCTGACCTTCGAGTTGTCGCGCGCCGAAGAAGCTGCCACCCGCGGGCGCTGACCTTCAGCATTGGCACGGCTGGGCCGGCGGGCTCAGCCCAGCGGCGTGAAATCGCCGCCGGTCCTTCGCCAGCCGTGCAAGTCCTTCCGGACTCGCACGCGCGGGCTCAGCCCCCGAACACTTTCTTCAGGATCGCGCTGCCCGTCTTCACGGGGTCGGCGCGGATCTTCTTTTCCTCTTCGCCGATCATCAGGAAGAGTCCGTCCAGGGCACGGCGGGTGACGTACTGCTGCACGTTGCCCTCGTCGCCCTTCATCAGCCCAAGGCCCTGCGCCCTGGCGGCAACGGCGTTGTAGCGCTCGGCAAGCGAAACCTTTTCAGTCGCCTGAGTGACGATGGGCAGAAACTTCTCGGCCAGCGGCGTTCGTGTCTTGCTGGCGAAGTAGTCCGTCACGGACGTTGCGCCGCCGCGCACGACCTTCAGCGCGTCTTCCACGCTGATCGCCTTGACCGTGCTGACGAAGAGCGGCTTGGCCATCGGCACGGCGGCTTCTGCCGCGCGGTTCATGGCGGTGATGAGTTCGTCAAGCTTGCGGCCCTGGCCGGTCGCGCGCAGCAGCTTGGATGCGTCCTGCAAAAAACCGGGCAGCGGGATGCGCACCTGCGGGTTGCCCAGGAAGCCGTCTGTCTTGCCCAGCAGCGACACTGCCGCGAGTGCGCCACGTTCCAGCGCTGCGCGCACACCCGACGCGGCGTCGCCTTCGCTCAGCCCGGCATGGGCCACTTGCGGTGACAGGGCCAGCAGGGGCAGGGCGGGCAGCGAAAGGGCTGCCGTAAACTCGCGGCGCTTCATGAGGTGGTGGCTCCTATGCAAAGGCGGGTGACGGAATGGGTTGATGTTGCCCCGCGGCGAGCGGTCTTGGCAATGGTTGTTGCAGCGGCCGTCTTTGTCTGCAGTGGCTGCACCGACCGCACCGACCGCCAGCCCGCGCCGCAATTCAGCTACACGCTGCTGAACGGCGAGCGCGCATCCAGCAACGCCTTGCGCGGCAAGGTCGTGCTGGTCAACTTCTGGGCCACCAGTTGCGCCAGTTGCGTCAAGGAAATGCCGCAGCTGGTGGCTACGCACCGGCAGTTTCAGGCCCGCGGCTTTGAAACCCTGGCCGTGGCGATGAGCTACGACGCGCCGGCTGCGGTGTCGGACTTCGCCCAGAGCCGTGGCTTGCCCTTTGGCGTGGTGATCGACAACACCGGCGCCATTGCCAAGGCCTTCCCTGGCGTGCAGGGCACGCCCACCACCTTTGTCATCGACAAGCACGGCGCCATCGCCAGGCGCATCGTTGGCGAGCCCGACTTTGCTGCGCTGAAACTGCTGGTGAACCGGCTCCTGACCGAAGCATGATCGGTCGTATTTCCGGTACCCTGGCCGACAAACAACCGCCGCAGGTGCTGGTGGACGTGCAAGGCGTGGGCTACGAGCTCAACGTGCCGATGAGCACCTTCTTCAACCTGCCTGCCATCGGCAACCGCGTGGTGTTGCTGACCGAATTTGTCGTCCGCGAAGACGCGCAGATCCTCTTTGGCTTCTTGACCGCCGCCGAGCGCACCACCTTCCGCGAATTGGTCAAGATCAGCGGCGTCGGGCCGCGCACGGCGCTGTCGATCCTGTCGGGCCTGAGCGTGGCCGAACTGGCTGCAGCGGTGAGCCGGCAAGACGGCGCGCGCCTGGTCAAGGTGCCGGGCATCGGCAAAAAAACGGCAGAACGGCTGCTGCTGGAACTGAAGGGCAAGCTCGGCGCCGACCTGTCACTGCCGTCGGCCGGTGGCCCTGCGCCCAGCGAATCCCAGACCGACATCAGCCAGGCGCTGCAGGCCCTGGGCTACAACGAACGCGAAGCGCAGGCCGCGCTGAAGGCATTGCCTGCCGATGTGGGCGTGAGCGACGGCATCCGCCTGGCGCTGAAGGCGCTCAACCGCTAGCGCGAAAGTGCTGGCCTTCAGTGTTTGTGGTCAGTGGCCGCTGCACCCAGCGCGCGCACCGGTGCCTTGATCTTCAAGGTCTCACGCTTCTTGTCGGCGCCTTCAATCACCAGGGTCACCGGCACGGTGTCGCCGGCCTTCAGCGCCTGCTTCAAGCCCATCAGCATGAGGTGATACCCGCCAGGCTTCAGCGCCACGGCCTTGCCGGCTGGCAGCGTCAGCCCTTCAGGCAGCGCGCGCATGGTCATGACGTTGCCGTCCATGGCCATCTCGTGAATTTCCACGCTGCTGGCCAGCGGTGAACTGCCTGCGACGAGCCGACCTCCCTGGGTGGAGGTGAGCTGAACGAAAAGTCCGGTCGCTTTCTGCTGCGCCACGGTGCCGCGCACCCAGGGGTCGGTGGCTGTGGTTTGCGCGAACGCGGCGCTGGCGTTCAGTGCCAGCAGCAGCGAGACAGTGAGTGCTTTCATGCGGTGGGATTGAAGCGGAGTCATGGGATGCTGCGCAGTGTAGGCGCGCCCGATAATGCCTGTATGGCCATCCAGACCGACAGCTTCGGCCCGCCCAGCGCAACACCCGGCGGCAGCTCCGCCGCACGCGTGGTGAGCGCCGCGCCCGCTTCGCCGAACGAAGAAGCGATAGAACGCGCGCTGCGCCCCAAAGGGCTGGCCGAATACGTGGGCCAGGTGAAGGCGCGCGAACAGCTGGAAATCTTCATCCGCGCCGCGCGTGGCCGCGACGAGGCGCTGGACCACGTGCTGCTGTTCGGCCCGCCGGGCCTGGGCAAGACGACGCTGGCGCACATCGTGGCTTTTGAGCTGGGCGTCAACCTGCGCCAGACCAGCGGCCCGGTGCTGGAAAAGCCGAAGGACCTGGCCGCGATCCTGACGAATCTTGAGAAGAACGATGTGCTCTTCATCGACGAAATCCACCGCCTGAGCCCGGTGGTGGAAGAAATCCTCTACCCCGCGCTGGAGGACTACCAGATCGACATCATGATCGGCGAAGGCCCCGCCGCGCGGTCCATCAAGCTCGACCTGCAGCCCTTCACGCTGGTGGGCGCCACCACCCGCGCCGGCATGCTGACGAACCCGCTGCGCGACCGTTTCGGCATCGTGGCGCGGCTGGAGTTCTACACGGCCGAAGAGCTGTGCCGCATCGTCACCCGTTCAGCCGGCCTGCTGCAGGTGCCGACGGACGCGGCAGGGGCGCTGGAGATCGCACGCCGCTCACGCGGCACACCGCGCATCGCCAACCGGCTGCTGCGGCGGGTTCGCGACTACGCCCAGGTCAAGGGCGACGGCCACATCGACATCGGCGTGGCCGACAAGGCGCTGAAGATGCTGGATGTCGACCCGCTGGGCTTTGACGTCATGGACCGCAAACTGCTGGAAGCCGTGATCCACCGCTTTGGCGGCGGCCCCGTGGGCCTGGACAACGTCGCGGCCGCCATTGGTGAAGAGAGCGGCACCATTGAAGACGTGATCGAGCCGTACCTCATCCAGCAGGGCTATTTGCAGCGCACGCCGCGCGGCCGCATGGCCACGGCGGCTGCGTGGAAGCACCTCGGGCTGTCGCCGCCCGCAACGGCGGGCGACCTGTTCGGCGAGTGAGCGCAAGCGTGCCGCGCCCTCAGCGCTGCTGCTCCTGGTACCAGTAGCGGCGTTGGCGCGGCGACTCGATGGTGGGCCGCAAACGCGAGCCTTCGATGCCCGAATTGCGAGAATTGGGCGCGCCGATCACGAAAGGCACTTGAACCGCAGTGCCGTTGGCGCGTCGCACCGTCACGATGCCGGCCACCGGGCTCGGCGGCAGTCCGCCACCGGTCACCACCTGGCCTGTGGAGGCGACGCAGAACAGCGGCATGGCGTAGGTCCTGGCCACGCCAAGGTTGGCACTGCAGATGTTGCTGGCCGACGAACTCGACGGCCGGTTGGTGCCGAAGAAGGTCGAGCCGCCGATGGAGGTGGCCGCGTTGACGACTTTTTCGCCCTGCGCCAGCGCCATGTAGCAGCCGTCGCCAGTGACGCTGGGGGCGCTGCCCATGGCCAACAGTGCGCTCCAGACGATGGGCGTGGCCAGCAGAGGTGCGCCTTTGGCGACTCGGCGGTCGAAGATCTGGAAGAAGTGGTCGTTGGTGGCACTGAGCAGCGGTTTTTCACGGTCGCCCGAACCCAGCATGAGGGCCGTGAACGACCGTGTGGCGACGACGTCGGCGCCAAAGAAGAACTTGCGGCCGGTCGTGGTTCCAGCGCTGAGGTCGGCCACCTTGTAGATGGTCCAGGCCGAGGCCGCCAGCGCACTGTTGTCGGCAGCTTCGAAGTCGATCCGGTACACCTGCCCACCCAGGTCAACCGCATAGGCGCGGTCGACGAGGCCGTCGAAGTCGCTGTCCATCAGCGTCACATCGGCAGCCACGCTGCGGCCGATGCCGATCAAGGGCGCCACCGCGTTCAAGCCCGTGAAGGCGCGCAGCAGGCCGCCGGTTCTGGCGTTGAGCACATAGACGGCGTTGCCCATGGTGGTGCTGGCTGAGCCATCTTCGGCCGCCGCGTCGTAGCCGCCGCCGAACACCAGCACCGGGTCGGTCTGCCCCTTGACGCGTGCGGGCTTGGGTTCCGACCAGGTCTGACCCAGCAGCGACATGCCGGCTGCGGCGTTGCTGGTCTTCCACATGAAGCGGGGTGCCGTCGGATCGGTGACGTCGAAGGCATACACCATGCGTCCGCCGCGGCGCATGCCGACGAAGATCCAGACCTTTTCCAGCACACCCGCCGAGCTGAACTTCTGGTACACGCCAATGGGCCCGTCGACGAAGTAATCGCGCGGTGTGGCCGTGGTGCTGACCGTGCCCGACAGGCGGATCGTGGGCGCGTTGCTGCGCAGGCGGTTCAGTTGGGCAAAGTGCTCTTCAGGAACGAAGCTCCACAACTCGGAGCCGGCGGCGCTGCCGGTCTGGTTGCCATTGACCGCGCGCAACTGCCCGTCGTTGGAGCCGTAGAAGACCACCACGCCCGTCGAGCCGCCGTAGTTCACGACCGCCGGCCGAGAGTGCAGCACGTCGCCGTGGATCGACGGACGCACGGTGGTCGTGCCGCCGGGACCGGCTTCGTCGCCGGCATTTGAATTGCCACGCACCCAGTCGATCAGCAAAGCCCGGTCCGTTGACGAACTCACGCCGAGCGCCGCAGCCGTGATCGCGGTGTTGCCGGCGTCAAACACCGCAGTGCCGCTGCCCAGCGTCACCGCAGAGGAACCGCAAGCGATGCAGGTGTAAACCTTGCGGCCGGCCTGCGACGTGGCGTAGCTGGTCCGCAACCCCTGCGCCACGGCGCCTTTTTCCACCACCTCGCCATCGGGAGAATCGCTGGCGGATGCCGGCGTGCCCAGGGGCTCGTTGACCCAGAAGGTGCTGGGCGCAGTCCAGAAAGACACCGCGCCGGGGCTGATGAAGCCAGTGGACGAGCTGATCGCAGGGCTGCCGTTGGCGTCCGCGAGGTACAGGTTGTCCAGCGCATCCAGGCCGAACTTGTACTGCTTGAGGTTGCCTCGCCAGCGTGGCTTGCCGCCGTCGTCGGGCCTGAACATCCCCATGTAGACCTGGTTGAGGTAAGTGCCGCGCGCGTTCACCGACACCGGCAGGCTGGCCGACGCGAACACGCTGTTGACGGCCTGGATCTGGTCGAAGATCTGCAGCAGCGCGGTGACCAGCGTGCTGGTTTCGTTGGCCTCGTAATAGTTGCCACCGCCGTAGCTGGCCACGCTGCGGAAGAAGTTGCGGTAGCGGGTGTCGGCGTTCTGGCCGGACGTCGAGGGGTTCGTGACCGCCACAGCGTGGGTGATGATGCCCTGCACGTCTTCCCTGTTGCTGACGTCGGCCGCGCGCATGAAGCGGGCATATTCATCGGCCCAGTTCGCCGCATTGGTGCCCAGGTTGGGGTCGTTGATCAGCGCCACGGCGGCGGCACCGCCAAGGCCCAGCAACAGGGCCCCGGCCTCGGCATTCTCGCCATTGCTGGGCGCGCCGTTGGCGATCAGGATGACGTAGTTGCGACCACAGGAATTGCTTGCCGGGCTGGCGTAGCGCCCCCCCGTGAAGGCCGTGTTGTCGCGCACGCCATTGAGGTTGCCGACCCGCGGCGCCAGGCCTTTGTAGTACAGGTAGGCCTCGTGCATCATCAGCGCGAACTGCGCCATGTTGGCCTTGTAGGTGGGGGTGTTGGCGATGCTGCGGATGGCAGTCTTCAGGGCCGACTTGCCCGCAGCGTCCAGCGCTGTGAAGGCCTGCAGCGGGTAACCGCCCTTGTTGCTGTCGGGGCTGGCATTGGTCAGCATGAGGCCCACGTTGAACAGCGCCGTGCCGTCGCTCTTGATGGGCAGGCGGTCCACCACGTTGTACAGCGCACACAGCTCCACCGCGTATTTGGAGCCCTGGTCGGTGGGCTGGCCGTTGTTGACGCCGTTGTCCTGGAAGTGGCAGTTGGCACCGACGGACGGGTTCCAGTTGGCCGATGCGTCCAGCACAAAGAGCACGTTGGGGCGGTCGCTGGTGGCGGCGCCGCCTTGGTAGATGTCGATGTCCGACGCCTGCGCCCAGGCCGTACCGAGCCCGGTGAACCAGGCCAGCAGACAACCGAGCACCAGGTGCTTGATGGGGGTGAACATGGGCAACTCCGTCAGCTGTCAGTGATTCAGGGGCAGGTGTTGACCGCGTCGGTGATGACACCGCGCATGGCCACACCCTGGTTAAGGCGCACGGTGGCGTTGCTGGCCACGTCGACGACTTCTGCGCGCACGTTCCATTCGCTGTCGGCACATAGCGAGTCGCCCCCTGTGGTGGCGACCCCGTTGTCCAGGCCGGCGGTGTTGGCCGAGCTTGAGCCGAGGCAGGCGCGGTCGGCGGCGAGCGCGGGGTCCAGCTCGGCGGTCTTGATGGCGCGCCAGCGGTAGCACGTCGGTGCGGGTGTCAGCGTGGCGGTCATGTCGGCCACGCCGTCGCCGTCCAGGTCCACGGGGATCGGGTTGGCAGCCACCGCCGCCGGCTGCTGGCTGAAGTTGGCCGAACTGATGGTGGACTCGATGGCGGCCTGCGCGACCGAGAAGGCTTCTTGCCGGGCCTGCATGTTGTTCACGATGCGCAGGTTGGCAGTGCCGCTTTTCACCGCCCAGCCGGCCAGCAGGCCCAGCGCGGTCAGCATGATGAGCGCCACGATCAGCGTCACACCCCGCTGCGCGTGCTGCGTGTGTCGACGAAAATTCCGTCTGCAGTCGCTCATTGCGCCTCCCGGGCACCACTGGGGTTGATGAGCCGCACGGTGGACGAATAGGCGCGGCGGGCGAAACCGTCGTTGGCCGTGTTCACGCTGCCGATGCGGCCAAGCTGGAAGGTCTGCGCGCGCGCCAGCGACGCGCCCGTGACGCGCTCGGTCGAACGCACGATCATGTGAACGGTGATGGCCATGACGTTCTCCCACTGCGACGCCGCGCCGGCGCCTGCGGCCGAGGTGCGCCAACTGTCCGGGCTGCCGTCGCCGTCGGTGTCGAAGCCGTACTCCAGGCGGAAGCTCTCCACGCCCTCGACGAGCGCGGTTTCCACCAGCGTGTTGCCCACCAGGTCCAGCCGCTTGAGGGTGGGGATGCTGTCGCCGCCCGTGCCGCAGCGGCTGCAGCTGGCCACGAAGTACAGGCGGCTGACGTAGGGACGCGCGGTGTTGGGGGCGGTGCAGTTGCGCATTTGCAGCGTGAAGGCGGCGCGGTTCTTGCCGAACACCAGCGGTGTGTTCGCTGGGTCGGTGATGCACAGCGAGTACTGCAGGTGGTACTGCTGCCCGGCCGCCGGCAGGGTGCTCACGCCCACGCTCTGCACGTCGAGTCGGCGCACGGCCACGGCGTCGGTGCCGGCCAGCCGCGAATTCGCACTCAGGCAGGCGATGGTGTCGCTGGCCGTGTAGCCGCGCACGGGCGTGGGGTAGCTCAGCGGCGCGGCCACAAAGGCGCCGGCGGGATCGGTCAGGCAGGCATCGGGCGTGACGTAACTGCCGACGCCGCTGGGAGCCTCGCCGTAGTAGCCGGCCATCTGCAACTCGTCGCGCAGCAGTTCGGTCGCGTAACGGCCGTTCTCGATGTGCGCGCTGGAGCGTTGCATGTTCTGGCCATTGCTGCTGGCGTTGGCAAAGAGAACCAGCAGCGCGGTCGACATGATCATGCCGAGCGTGAGGCCGACCATCAGCTCGACGAGCGTCAGCCCGCGCTGGCGGCGCTGCAAGCTGGCGCCGGAACGGGTTGGATGCAAGATCGTCTTCATGGTGAACCCCGGTGCTCAGCAGCGCAGCGTGGAAACGGCCACTGCCGGGTCGCGCAGGCTGGCCACGCACACCGTGGCCGACACTGCACGGCGCCGCGTGTCGTCGGAAAAGGCCGTGGTGCCCTGGCCACAAGGCGCTGCAGTGGCGCCGGTGGACACCAAACCCAACCAGGCCACCGAGATGACATACCGGTCGGTGCTGCCGGCCGCGCGCGTGATGCAACCGCGCGCGCCCAGCATGGCGCCAATGGCCGTGCTGCCGCTGGATTCACTGACGCCACGCAAGAGGTTGCCCCAGTCGCAAACGTCGAGCGCGGCCCCCGTCAACCCGCTGCAGTTTTGCTCGCTGCCGGCACCGACCAGGGCACTTTGCACGTAGACGCCCGCGTTGACACGGTTGGCATTGACGCGGTTGACCATGTCCTCCACCAGCACCAGCGCTTGGCTGCGCTGAAGGGCCTCGAATTCGGCCGTCGACGCCCGCGACTGCAACGCAGCGAAGCCCAGCAGCCCAAATGCACACAGCACGATGGCCACCAGGACTTCGATCAGCATCGCGCCGCCCTGGACGCGCAGCGGGGGACAGCGTCGGACGGGCTTCATCTAGCAGCCTCCTGCCTTGACACGGGCGCGGCCGGACAGGTCCAGCTCCACACAGCGCTGGGTTTGGCCGAGCGCGCCGCTGGCCGGTGAGACCGTGATCTGCACGGCGCTGCTTGGCGCCGAGACACGGCCGTTGACGTTGAAGCTGATGAGCGATGGCGCGCCAGTGAACTGCACCGCGTCAGCCGAGGCCTGCCGCGTCAGGATCTCGTTGCCGCCGCTGCTCACGGCCCAGCCGCTGGACCACTGGCCGCTGCGTGGGGTGATCGTGACGACCGCGTTGCGCTTGAGGGCCTCGCTGCGCGCAAACATGAGGTCGGCGCTCAGGTCCAGGGTCATCGCCCTGGCGCGCTGCCCCGAGGCAAATTCGCGCAGGCCCGGGGCTGCAGTCGAGGTGATGATGGCGACAAGCGCGATCACCACCATCAGCTCCACCAGCGTGAAACCACACTCGAAACCTTGGCGCTGGCGCACGGCGCTCATCACCAGCAACCCGAAACGGCTGCCGTTTTCGTCCCGGCAGAGTTGATGGACAAGATGCCGCAGCGTTCACCGGACTGGGAGGTCTTGGGCGTGAGCGTGAGCGTGTACGCCGGCGGCACTGCACCGGGTGTGGGCATGTTCAACGTGTAGGCGGCGTCAACGTTGGCAGGGACCGACACGCCCACGGCAACCAGCGTGGCGGCGTAGGCGCGTGTGTCCACCAGAAACTGCTGCTGCCGCGTCTCCACGGCCATCATGTAGGCCTGGGCTTCGGCGCGCGACGACTTGCGCACGTGTTCGCGGTAGGAGGGCAGCGCCACGCCCACCAGCACAGCCACGATCGCCAACGCGATCATCAGCTCGATCAAGGTGAAGCCCGCGTACCGCTGGCGCGGGCCGCGATAGCCAATGGGGCCAGGGCAATCAGGACAGTCGGTGCGGAATGGCATGTCGGGGGCCTTGTGGCAACGGGCGGCGGCACAGCCTCGGTGCAAACCTGCCGCAGGACTTGGTATCGACCCTGCCCGCAAAAAGTTGAGCGCCTTCTGCCTTGGCGGCGTGCCCGGGCAGCCGCACACCGCCCGGTTCGTGACCGACTTCACGAAAAGGAGGGTCATGCTCGGCGCAGACCGCCCGCGCCAACGGCCCGCAGGCGCCTCAGCCCGCCGGCTCTAGATGGTGGTGGTCGTCCCAGCCAACCACCACGGCGTCGGCGCCGGCGTACAGCAACCGGTTGATGGTTGCATTGTTCAGTTGCCAGGTTCGGGGTGCATCCAGTGCGATGCCGGCCGCGGCCCGGTACAGGCAATCGAGCACGCCCCCGTGTGCCACCACGGCAATGGCCTGCCCGGGGTGCCCGGACGCCAGCTGCGCCACGAAGGGTACGCAGCGCTGGTGGAATTCGGGCAGCGTCTCGCCACCGCCTGGCGCAAAACGCAGGTCGCGTTGGCGCCAGTGCAACGCATCGACGGGAAAACGCGCGTCGACTTCGGCGTAGCGCAATCCTTCGAGGCGCCCGAAGCTGCGTTCGCGCAGCGCTGGGTGCGTGCAAACCGCCAAGCCGGTCACGTCCCCCAGTGCCAGGGCCGTGGCGTGCGCACGCTGCAAATCGCTGCTGTAGATGGCTGCCAGCCCCTCATCAGCCAGCGCCTGTGCCAGCCGTGCCGCCTGCCATCGGCCGGATTCGTCCAGCGGGACGTCGAGTTGGCCCTGGAGGCGCCGCTCGGCGTTCCAGGCGGTCTGCCCGTGACGCAGCGCAAACACGCGCGTCGGCTCAATCATCGGGCGCGCCAGCGCCTCAAAAGCCGCCGGCCAAGAGGCGCTGGTTGAGCGTGTAGGTGCCTGAAAAGGTGGCCTCGCCCAGCATCCGGCCGGCGAGTTTTTCGCGCACCTGCGCGCCCGTGAACACGCCTTCTAGAGGCAGGCGAGGCACCGACACCGCGTAGAGCGTGAAAACGTAGTGATGGACCAGCGAATCGTTGAACGGCGGGAACGGGCCGTCGTAGCCAAAGTATTGGCCCGCCATTTGTTCGTGACCCGCGAACCAGCCGGTGTAGTCGTTCAGGCCATGGCGTGCCACGCCAGGCGTTGACGTGGACACTTCGGGTCCAGGCTTGCCGCGAGGCGTGAAACCGCGGCTGAAGTCACCCTCGCCGATGCTGGCCGGGGTGGGGGGCAAGTCCACGAGCACCCAATGAAAGAAGTCCACCCGCGGCAGGTCTGCGGGCACTTCACGGCCGGCCTGGTTGACGTCGTCGGGCCGGCTGGGCACATCAAAATCGTGGCAGATCAGCACCATGGACTGCGTGCCAGCCGGCAAGTCACTCCAGGCCAGATGGGGGTTGAGGTTGTCGCTGAATGTGGCGCCACCGGCTCCATCCGGCCGGCCAGCCGCAAAGCGCGCGGGAATACTGTCGCCGTTGGTCCAGCTGTCGCTCCAGAGTTTCATGACTTCGGTTCTCCTGTCGGACTGGGACTCATACGCCCCAGACGATGGGCTCTTGCGCAGCCTGACAACGGCGCAGCATCTCGACCATCGGCCAGAGGCGCTGCCGCAGCCCGACGGCAGTGACTGCGGACGGTTCGGCAACATCCGCAGGCATCTGCTCTTCGCCAGCGACCGCAGCGTGCAGGACGGCCAACGCTGCAGCCATGGCGGCTGGCTCGATGATGCCTTTGGCGGCGGGCTCACGCCCGAGCAGCCGGAGCAGCTGGTCACCTTGAGGGCCCAGCATGATGAGGTCGCCGCTTGCAGCGCTCTTGAACTTGTAGATCATCGTGCCCGCATTGTGCGGGTAGGCGTGACAGCGACGCTGGCCGGCCCACGAAAAAGGCGACCCGAAGGTCGCCTTGAGCAGCGGTGAAACCTGCTGGAGCGGCCAGCAGCCGCCTGGAACCGCTTTCAGGAAAACAGCTTCTTGCGCGAAGCCAAGCCCATGCCGGCCAGCGCCAGGCCTACCAGGGCCAGGGAGATCGGCTCGGGCACACCAACCGGCGGCTGCACCGTGCCACCGCGCACGTTGAAGATGTAGCGGCCTGCGACGTTGGAATTGAGCGACCCCAGGATCAATGAGTTGGAACCAGCATTGAGGAATGCGCCATCGGTGCCCGAACCTGCGAGTTCTTGCGACGTGCTGCCGCCGTTGGACCAGCCTGCACGTGCCGAATTGGGACCACGGCCTTGGGCATTGCCGCCGCTGGCCTGCCCAGTGTTCCAAGTGATGTTGTCGTAGTTGAATTCGAAGTCGAAGTCACCCAGCGCGATGTCTGACCGGTCGGTCATGATCAGCTGGAAGCTGTTGAAGATCGGCAACTGGCTGAAGACGCCGACATTGATCCAGTTCACGCCGAAGACATTGCGTCCGCCAATGGTGGATGCGCCGTAATGAACTTCAGTGGTGTTCGTGGCACGTGTGTCCACGTCGCCAAAGAACGGCGCAATGATCTGGCGACTGGTGCTCAGAAGCGGGAACGGCGTGAAGGTGCCCAGCGCCGCGTCCAGTGTGATGTTGCCGTTGTTGTTGACAAAGGCGGTGTTCCGGACCACACCATAGAAGTCGATCGCGAACCCCAGAGCGACAGGACCGGTGGAGCCGTCGTCGTTGCGCGCCAAGGTGTTGGTGAACAGGCCGTCGTCGCGGATGGCGCCAGCGTGTGCCGGCGCAGCCAGCGAAGCGGCCAACGCGATGGCCAGAGAAATCGAACCCAGTGCTTTCATGTGCAGACCCCTTGAGTGAGTGGTACGCAACGAATCGTTGCAGTCCCAAGAGACACAGCAGGAAGCGGGCCAGATCTTCCAAGCCCTTGAATCCTAAAGACAAATTCCATGCCGCCCGACCTTTGAATGGGCATGTTGTCAAGCAACCCGACGTTGCTGGCGCACATCAACCCCTCACCAGTCGAATCTGCGGCTGGCGCTTTGGAATCGGGTCGGTGGCAGCCATGGCCACAGCCACCGCCGGCAGCCGCTGCTCAAAACTCAGCGCATCCAGCGCCGGCGCGAACAGAAAGCCCTGGAATTCATCGCACCCCGCCTCGTGCAGAAAACCGCGCTGGGCTTCGCTTTCCACGCCTTCTGCGATGACCTTCATGCCCAGGGCGCGGGCCATTTGCAGGATGGCGCGCACGATGCCGGCGTCGCGGCCGTCGTCCGGCAAGCCGCTGATGAAACTGCGGTCGATCTTGAGCTTGTCGATCGGGAAGCGCTTCAAGTACGCCAGGCTCGAATACCCGGTGCCAAAGTCGTCGATCGACATCCGCAGGCCCAAGCGCGCCAGCGCGTGCAGGCGGTGCAGGGCCTCGTCGGCGTCGTGAACCAGGATCGACTCCGTCAATTCAAGCTCCAGCAGTTGCGGCGGCAAACCGCTGACGGCCAGCACGCTGGCCACCCGGTCAACGAAGTGGCCCTGCTGGAATTGCAGCGCTGACACGTTGACCGCAATCGGCACCGTCAGGCCCTTGGAATGCCACAGCGCGGCCTGGCGCACGGCCTGGCTCAGCACCCAGTCGCCAATGGGCACGATGAAGCCGCTTTCTTCAGCCACCGGGATGAACCGCGCCGGTGAGATTTCACCCATTTCCGGGTCGCGCCAGCGCAGCAGCGCTTCGGCGCCGACGACGCTGCCGTCGTTGATGCACACCTGCGGCTGGTAGTGCAGGCGGAAGCGGCCGCTGACCAGCGCCTGGCGCATGGCGTGGTCCAGCGTCATGTGGCTGCGGCGGTCCACTTCGGCGCGCGCCTGGTGCACGCGGTAGTTGGCGCGGCCGGCCAACTTGACGGCGCGCATCGCGGCTTCAGCGTGGCGCACCAGTTCGTCGGCCGTGCGCCCATGCGATGGCGCCAGGGCGACGCCGATGCTGCACGTCAGCGTGAACTGCGCGCCTTCCAGGTTGCAAGGCTGGGCGACGACGTTCAGCACCCGCCGCGCCGTGGATTCGGCAGCGCTCAGGTCGGCCGGCGCCACCAGCACGGCAAACTGGTCGGAACCCAGGCGGGCCAGCACGTCGTCTTGGCGCAGGCATCCCTGGATGCGCTGGGCGGTGTCCAGCAGCACGCGGTCGCCCGTCTCATGGCCCAGGCTGTCGTTGATGTGGCGGAAGCGGTCCAGGTCAATCACCAGCAGCGCCAGGCTCTGGGCACCTGATGCAGCCAGTGCACCCGCAGCACTGGTACCGCTCGGCCCGTCGCGGGGCGCGCGGGCCAGCTTGGCTTCCACCTGTTCCGTCAGGCGGGCTCGGTTGGCCAGGCCGGTGAGGGCGTCGGTGACGGCCAGGGCCTGGATCCGCTGTTGTGCGGCCACACGCTCGGTGAGGTCGCGGAACGACCACACCCTGCCCTGCGGCCGGCCACCGCCCTGCAGCGGGCGGGTCACCCTTTCCAGCACCTGACCGGACAGCAATTCCAGCCGGTCGGTGGCCACGCTCAAGGTGGCTTGCGCCAACATCTGCAGACGCCGCTGGTAGGCCGGCGGGTCGGCCAGGCTGCTGCTCATCCAGGCCTGCACGGCGACGTCGTCATGCTGCTGCAGCAACGACAGCGGCATGCCCCAGAGTTCGGCAAAACGGCGGTTGAAAGCGCGCACACGGCCCAGCGGGTCGGTGACGAGAATGCCATCGGCCGTGGCTTCCAGCGTGGCCTGCAATTCGGCCAACAGCCCTTCGCGTTCACGCTCGGCGCGGTGCTCAGTGCTGCGGTCGGCCAGCACCACCAGGGCGTGGCCAAAGGGAGCATCTGTTTGCGCCGACGTTTGCACGGATATTTGCGCCAATGCCTGCAGCCGCACGGTGCGGATGCTGCGGCTGACCTGCAGCAAGCGGCCGTCGGGCGTGCACACCACCGTGTCGGAATGCAGCGGTGCGGCTTCGCCAGCCGCCGCTGCCTGCCACCACGCCAGGTCTTCGGGCGACGCGGCCAGGGTCTCGGCGGCCATGCCCAAGAGCGACTGCTGCGACGGGGCCAGCAGCCGCTCTGCGGCACCGTTGGCCGCCACCACCCGGCGGTCGGCCAGGTTCACCACCCAGGCGGCGTGCGGCAGGCCTTCGAGCAGACTTGCGCACAACGCCAGCAGCGCCGCTTCAGCGCTGAATTCAGCGCTGGATCGGGCAGCGCTGGGCGGTGACCCAGGGGACATCAAGCCGCCATTTCTTCGTGCGCGGACTGCACCAGCGGCTCGAAGTAATAAGCCACGCGGGGCCGCGGGTCCAGGTATTCAATCGCGGCTGCCGGCACCTTTGCCAGCGGCAGGCTGCGGCGAATGCCCAGGTTGGGCAGGCTTTCAAGATTCAGCACCAGCGCTTCGCTGCGTGGCAGGTTCTGGTCATGCACCAGCACGCAGGGTTTGAGCGGTCGGCTGGAATTGACACCCACCACCATCGCAAACCGGTCGTCGGTCAGCTGCACCAGAGAACCCGCCGGGTAGACGCCCATCATGCGGATGAAGGCATTCAGCACCGCGCTGTCAAAGCGCTGGCGGCCCTGCGCAAACAGCACCGACACGGCCTCATGCGGCGTCAATGCCGGCATGCGCGTCTGCGGGTTGCACAGGTTGTCGTAGCGGTTGACCAGCGCCACCACGCGCGCGCCCATGCTGATGCGCTCGCCGGCCAGCTTCAGCGGGAAGCCGCTGCCGTCAGCTTGTTCATGGTGCTGCGCCAGCACCCGAAGCGCACCCGCGGGCAGGTGCATGCGCTGGCCCAGGGCAACACCCTTGACCACATGGTCGCGGTAGGTGGCCAGTTCATGGGTGTTAAAGCCGTCTTCGGCGTAGCGGAAGCGGGCGGCGACTTGGGTCTTGCCCACATCGTGCAGCAGCGCCCCCACGCCCAGCTCCAGCAGGTCCTGCTCGGTGAAGCCCAGAGTGCGGGCAATCAGCAGCGAGATGACCCCGACGTTGAGCGCATGCGCCGCCGCGCGGTCACCGCCGCCCGACACCACGCGGATGCCGACATCGGCACCGCCCAACATTTTGTCAAGGATGGTGCGGGTCAGAACTTCGGTGCTGCGGCCGGCGTCCTGCGGCCGGGCGCTGATGAGTTCACTGGCTTCGCGCCAGGCCAGCGCCGCTTCGGTGTGCTGGCGCTCGCAGCGCTGGCTGGCTTCACGCTGTGCCAGCAAGACGTGGCGCCGCTGCTCGGCTGCGCTGTCGGTTGCGCTGTCGAACGCGCGGTCGGACGCGCTATCGGACGCGCGGTCGGACCCACTCGGCGCCGCTGCGGCTGCCCATTCGCACGGGTTGGCAGCGGCCTGCAGGTCGCTCTTCTCTGGCGACCAGCGCACCCGCGCCAGGCCCAGACCACGCAGCGTATTGATCTGGTCCGTGGACGCGATGCGAAAGTGCGACAACGGAAAAGGATGCGACAACCAGCCGCCCTCCAGCAGGACAAACATGCCGACGCGCAGGTCTTCGACGGCGATGGTGCTGGACATGCAACTCCCCCATGGAACGGCGGGCGGCGCCATGTGCCGCCCGACAAGAGGGTTTTCGGGCGCGGCACGGCGATTCTTGAGCCGCAGCCCGCACCCGAGCGCAGTTCGTGACCTATGCCGCAGTCGGGGTTGACCAAAACGCAGTGGTTGAGGGTGCTGCGCGAACGCGCGCCGCCGGTCTGCCCTGACGATTGCCTAGACTTCCACGCTTGCCAAGAATTCAACTGGAGACAACCGTGATCCTGGAAATCGCCGACATCCGCATCCCCCCTGGCCAGAACGCAGCTTTTGAAGCCGCTATTCAGCACGGCCTTTCCACGGTCGCCAGCCAGGCCAAGGGCTTCAGCGGCGCCAAGGTCAACAGGGGCATCGAAAGCCCCGAGCGCTACATCCTGCAAATCTTCTGGGACACCCTGGAAGACCACACCGTGGGCTTTCGCCACGGGCCGCGGTTTGCGCAGTGGCGCGCCATCGTCGGGCCGTTTTTTGCGGTGCCGCCGGTGGTGGAACACTTTGAGCTGGTCAGCAAATCGTGACCCGAGACGCCGCGTTGGCGCAGGCGCGCGAACAACTCGACAGCGGTGCTTTCGTGCAGACCCTGGCGCGGCGCGTCGCCGTGCGCACCGAAAGCCAGGACGCCGCATCGGGCCCCGCGTTGCACGCCTACCTGGCCGACGAAATCGGGCCAGCGCTGGCCGCGTTGGGATTCAACTTCGGCATCCACGCCAACCCGGAACCCGCCTGCGGCCCGCTGCTGGTTGCCACCCGGCATGAGTCCGACGACCTGCCCACCGTGTTGATGTACGGGCACGGCGACGTCATCCGCGGCCAGGACGCCTCATGGACCCGCGGCAACGGCCCGTGGGCGCTGGTGCAGGACGGTGAACGCCTGTACGGCCGCGGCACGGCCGACAACAAGGGCCAGCACAGCATCAACATCGCCGCGCTCAGCAGCACGCTGGCGGCACGCGGCGGGCGGCTGGGCTTCAACCTGAAGTGGCTGCTGGAGACCGGCGAAGAAACCGGCTCGCCCGGCCTGGCCGCCTTTTGTGCCGCGCACAGGGGCGAACTGGCAGCCGACGTGCTGATCGCCAGCGACGGCCCGCGCTTGCGGCGCGACCGCGCCACCGTCTTCTTGGGTTCACGCGGAGTGGCTAACTTCGATTTGTCGCTGACTCTGCGCGACCGCGCGCACCATTCGGGCAACTGGGGCGGCCTGCTGCGCAACCCGGGCACGGTGCTGGCCAACGCCATCGCCAGCCTGGTCGATGGCCGAGGCTGCATCCGCGTTGCAGCGCTGCGCCCGCCGCCCATTCCGGCCAACGTGCGCGCGGCATTGCAGGGCTTGCAGTTTGGCGGTGACCCGGGTGACCCCGAGGTGGATGCCGAATGGGGCGAACCCGGCCTGACGCCGGCTGAACGTGTGATCGCCTGGAACACCCTGGAAGTGCTGGCCTGCCGCACCGGCAACCCGGACTTTCCGGTCAACGCCATCCCG
>JANMKK010000030.1:0-4735 GCA_031372005.1 Rubrivivax sp. | reverse complement strand
AGCAGCTTGGTGTCGATCAGGCGCTCGGCCAGCGCCGGTGCGGCCGCCACAAAGCCCACGCGCCACTGCGGCGTGAGGATCTTGGAGAAGCCCGAGATGTAGACCGTGCGCTTGAGGCCATCCAGCTGCGCCAGGCGCGTGGCGTGGGCGGGTGCGAGCCAGCTGTAGGTGTCGTCCTCCACCACGGTCAGGTCGTGCGCTTCGGCAAGCCGCAGCACCTGGTGCGCGACGGCCGGCGTCAGTGAGTGGCCGGTGGGGTTGTGCAGCACCGACACGGTGACGTACAGGCGCGGCTTGTGGGCGCGCAACAGCGCTTCCATCACCGCCAGGTCGGGGCCCTGGTCACCCCGCGGCACGGGCAGGATGCGCATGCCCAGGCGCGTCAGGCGCGCGTATTCCACCGCCCAGCCGGGCTCGTCCACCAGCACCGCGTCGCCGCCGCGCAGCAGCGTGCGGCTGACGAGGTCGAGCGCATGCGTGGCGCCGATGGTGGTGACGATCTGCGTCGCCGCTGCCGGCACGCCCAGGTCGGCCAGGCGTTGCACCAGCGCCTGGCGCAGCGGCAGGCTGCCGGCCGGGTGGCCATAGCGCAGCCACGAGGCCGGCGTCTGGCAGACCTTGCGCAAGGCGCGCTGCAGCAGCGGCGCGTCCAGCCAGGCTTCGGGCAGCGTGCCCATGCCGGGCGCGGGCAGGCCGCCCTGGGCCTGGAACATGCTGCGGATGAGGGCCGTGGCGTCCACCGGTGCCGGCAGCGTGCCGCCGGGTGTGCGCTGGCGGCTGGACTCGGTGCGCACGGCCACTGCACCGTCACGCACAAAGTCGCGCACGAAAAAGCCGCGCTGCGGCCGTGCCTGCACCAGGCCGCGCGCCTGCAGCAGGTCATAGGCGCCAACCACCGTGCTGGGGCTGACGCCGTGGCGTTCAGCACAGTCACGCACCGACGGCAGGCGCGCGCCAGGCGCCAGCAGGCGCTGCTGGATGCGGTCTGCGAAGCGGCCAGCCAGCTGCTCGGCCAGGCTGGCGGTGGCGCTGCGCGTGATGGCCGTGATCGGCGACATGGGCGTGGGGCTTGACTGTGTGGCTGGCATAGCAAGTACAGTTTGAGACTCTGTTCAGCAAAGTGTACGGCCTCTGTGCTGCTTGTGTCGCATAGACTGGCGCCATGCTGTTGCCCATGCTGTTGCCCATGCAGATTCCGCTGACCGCACCCGAACTGGCTGCCCTGCTGGTCTTCGCCACCGCCATGGCTTTCACGCCCGGGCCCAACACCACGCTGGCGGCGGCGCTGGCTGCCAACCATGGCCTGCGCCACGCCATGCGCTTTGTGCTGGGTGTGCCAGTGGGTTGGGGTTTGCTGCTGCTGGGCTGCGCACTCGGCCTGGGTGCCGTGTTGCAGGCACAGCCGGCGTTGCGCGGCCTGCTCAAGTGGGGCGGTCTGGCCTACATGCTGTGGCTGGCCTGGAAGCTGTCGCAGTCCTCTTCGCTGCCGAATGCCGACCCTGGGCGCCGCAAGCTCGGCTTTGATGTCGGCTTCACCAAAGGCGTGGCGCTGCAGTTCCTCAACATCAAGGCCTGGATGAGCGCGCTGCTCGTCACCGCCGGCTGGGTGACGGTGGCCGACCCGCTGTGGCCGCGGCTGGCCTTTGTGCTGCCAGTCATGATGGCCTACGGCCTGGTCAGCAATTTCACCTACGCGCTGATCGGCTCGGCGCTGCGTGGCTGGTTGACGCGGGGCAATCGCCTGCGCGGGTTCAACCGCATTCTCTCGGCCGTGCTGGTGGCCACTGCAGCGTGGATGGCCTTTTTGTGAACAGCGCCAACAAGGGCTTCGCGTTCGGCGCTTTAGGCGTCCTCATCTTCGCCATGACGCTGCCGATGACGCGCCTGGCCGTCGGCGCGGCGGCCGACCCGCAACTGCCGCCCGCCTTCGTCACCGCCGGCCGCGCCGCGCTGGCCGGCGTGTTGAGCGTGCTGTACCTGCTGGCGGTGCGCGCGCCCTGGCCAGCGCGGCGTCACTTGCCGGCATTGGCAGTCAGCGCGCTGGGCACCGTGGTCGGCTTCCCGATGAGCCTGGCGCTGGCGCTGCGGCAGGTGGATGCGATGCACGCGGCGGTGGTCACCGGGCTGATGCCACTGTCCACCGCCGTCATCGCCGCCATCGTCTTCCGCCAGCGGCCGTCGCTGGCCTTCTGGGCCTGCGCGCTGGCGGGCTGCGCGCTGGTGCTGGCTTTTGCGGGCTGGCAGGGCGGCGGTGCGCTGTCGGCGGGTGACGGCTGGCTGCTGCTGGCCGTGCTGTTCACCGGCATCGGCTATGTGGCGGGCGCCAAGGTGGCGGCCGAGATGCCGGCGCCGCAGGTCATCTGCTGGGTGCTGGTGCTGTCGCTGCCCTTCACGCTGCCGCTGGCCGCTTGGTGGTGGCCGACTGCGCCCGTGCGCAGCTCGGCATGGGTCGGGTTCCTGTACGTGTCGCTGTTTTCGATGTGGCTGGGTTTCTTCGCCTGGTACCGAGGCCTGGCCTTGGGTGGCGTGGTGCGGGTGAGCCAGGTGCAATTGCTGCAGCCCTTCCTGGCGCTGTTGTTTGCGGTGCCGGTGCTGGGTGAAAAACTCGACGCGCTGACGCTGGTGTTTTCGCTGGCCGTGATTGCGGTGGTGTTCATCGGCAAGCGCATGCCGGTGGCCCAGACCGCCAAAATAATCTGATGCAAACCTGATGCGAACGCTCGGCATCCTGGGCGGCATGAGCTGGGAAAGCACCGCCGTCTACTACCGCCTGCTCAACCAGGGTGTGACGCAACGCCTGGGCGGTCTGCACAGCGCAGCGTTGCTGCTGCACAGCGTGGACTTCGCGCCCATCGCGGCGCTGCAAGCCGCCGGCGACTGGGACCAGGCTGCGGGCTTGCTGTCGCAAGCCGCCCAAGGCCTGCAGCGGGCCGGCGCACAAGGGCTGCTGCTGGCCACCAACACCATGCACCGGGTGGCCGATCGCATCGAAGCGGTTTGCGGCCTGCCGTTGCTGCACATTGCCGACGCCACCGGCGCGGCCTTGCAGGCGGCAGGCCTGCAGCGCGTGGCTTTGCTGGGCACGCGCTTCACCATGGAAGACGACCGCATCGTGCGCGCGCGCCTGCAGCAACAGTTCGGCCTTGCCGTGTCGGTGCCGGGCGCTGAAGACCGCGCGCTGATGCACCGCGTGATTTATGAAGAGCTGTGCCGCGGCGTGGTGGCCGATGTCTCGCGCGCAGCGGTGGTGGCGATCATCGACCGCCAGCGCAGCGAAGGCGCGCAGGCCGTGATCCTGGGCTGCACCGAGATCGGCCTGCTGATCGACGCGGCCTGCAGCCCGTTGCCCATCTTCGACACCACCGTGCTGCATGCAGTGGTTGCAGTGGACTGGATGCTGGACCCTGAAAGACAAACACCATGACCTCCCCCAAGAGCCCACCCATGCACTGGCAGATGGCGCGCCGCGCCGAGCGGCTGAACCCGTCCACGATCCGCGAGATCCTGAAGATCACCGAACGGCCCGGCATCATCAGCCTGGCTGGCGGCTTGCCCTCGGCCGACACCTTCCCGGTGCAGGCCATGCGCGACGCCACCGCTGCCGTGCTGCGCGACACGCCGCGTGAAGCGCTGCAGTACGCGGCCAGCGAAGGCTTCGCACCGCTGCGCGAATGGGTGGCAGCAAACCTGTGCGGCCAGGGTCTGGCGGTGGACGCCGAGCAGGTCATCATCACCACCGGTTCGCAGCAGGGGCTGGACCTGGTGGGCAAGGTGTTGATCGACCCCGGCAGCACCGTCGCCGTGGAGTCGCCCACTTATCTGGGCGCGCTGCAGGCCTTTGCGCCGTATGAGCCCGAATTCGCCGCCATTGAAGGCGACGACGATGGCCCGCTGCCCGAAGCGCTGGACGCCGCGTGCATGGCAGGTTCCGGCGCGCGTTTCATCTACCTGCTGCCCAATTACCAGAACCCCACCGGCCGCTGCGTGCCGGCGGCACGCCGCCTGGCGCTGGTGGCCAAGGCGCGTGAACTCGGCCTGCCGATCGTCGAAGACAACCCCTACGGCGACCTGTGGTTCGACGAGCCACCGCCCCCGCCCTTGTCGGCTGCTGCCGGTGACGGTGCCATTTACCTCGGCTCGTTTTCCAAGGTGCTGGCCCCGGGCTTGCGCCTGGGCTACGTGGTGGCGCCCAGGCCGCTGTACCCCAAGCTGCTGCAGGCCAAGCAGGCGGCCGACCTGCACACACCCGGCTTCAACCAGCGCGTGGTGTTTGAAGTCATCAAGAACGGCTTCCTGCGCCAGCACGTGCCCACCATCCGCGCGCGCTACAAGGCGCAGCGTGATGCGATGCGTGCGGCACTGGAAGCCCATATGCCGGCAGGCTGCCACTGGAACGCACCGGTCGGCGGCATGTTCTTCTGGATCGAATGCCCGGCGCACATCGACACCACGGCGCTGCTGCCCAAGGCCGTGGAAGCCGGCATGGCCTACGTGCCCGGCAGCACCTTCTACCCGCACGGTGGCCATGCGCACACGCTGCGCCTGAGCTTCGTGACGGTGCCGCCCGAACGCATCGAGCAGGGCGTGGCGGCGCTGGCCAAAGTGCTGGCCGCTGCTTGAATCTGGAGACAACCGATGCAACGCCGATTTCACCAACTCGACGTCTTCAGCGCCGTGCCGCTGAAGGGCAACCCGCTCGCCGTCGTGCACGGCGCGCAGGGCCTGAGCGACGACA
>JANMKK010000431.1:0-2534 GCA_031372005.1 Rubrivivax sp. | reverse complement strand
GTGGTGGTGGGGGTGCTGCTGACGGCGCTGTCGGACCTGCTGTTGCTGCTGAGCCCCGAAGCACTGCGTGGCAAGCAGGTCTTCCTGCTGGGCACCACCAGTTTCTTCGGTTGGCCCAGCGTGGCATCGCTCGGCGCCGCGCTGGCGTTGACGCTGCCGGTGGCGGTGCGCCTGTCGCGCGCGCTCGACGCCCTGGTGCTCGGTGAAGCCAGTGCCACCAGCCTGGGTCTGGCCTTGCCGCGCCTGCGCCTGCTGCTGGTGGCGGTGATGGCGCTGGCCACCGGCACGGCCGTGGCGCAGGCCGGGCTGGTGGCCTTCGTGGGGCTGGTCGCGCCCCATGTGGTGCGCCGGCTGGTGGTGGTGCGGCATGGCATGCTGCTGGCGCTGTCGGCGCTGACTGGCGCGCTGCTGCTGCTGGCGGCCGACGTGGCCGCGCGCAGCCTGGTGGCGCCGCAGGAACTGCCGGTTGGGTTGCTGACGGCCGTGTTCGGTGGCAGCTACCTGCTGCTGTTGTTGCGGCAGCGGGGGCTGGACTGATGCCGAGCACGCGGCATGTGGCGCTGCAGGCCCAGGCGCTGTCGCTGCGCCTGGGCGGCCGCACGGTGGTGGACGGCGTGTCGCTGGCGCTGCATGCCGGCCAGTGGGCCGCCATCGTCGGCCCCAATGGCGCGGGCAAGAGCACGCTGCTGCAATTGCTGGCGGGCCTGCGACAACCTGAGGCCGGCAAGGTGCATTTGGCCGGCCGCGCGCTGCAGGACTGGCCGGCACGCCACCGTGCGCAGCAGGTGGCGTGGCTGTCGCAGCAAGGTGAGGCCGATGGCGACATCGCCGCCCGCGACGTCGTGCGCCTGGGCCGGCTGCCGCGCCACGGTTTGCTGGGTGCGCCGGATGCGGCCGACGAAGCCGCCGTCACGGCGGCCATGGAGGAGACTGAATGCACCGCCTTCAGCGCGCGGCGGCTGCGCGAACTGTCGGGCGGTGAGCGCCAGCGCGTGCTGCTGGCGCGGGCGCTGGCCGTCGGTGCGCCGGTGCTCTTGCTGGACGAGCCGGTGACGCACCTCGACGCCCCGCACCAGCGCGCGTTGCTGCGCAGCCTGGCAGCGCGTGCCCGCAGCGGTGCCGCCGTCGCCGCGGTGCTGCATGACGTGACCTTGGCGCTGGCTGCTGACCGCGTGCTGGTGATGGACCAGGGCCGCTTGCTGGCGGATGGCGCACCCGCCGACGGCGCCTTGCGCGCCGCGCTGGTGGCGGTGTTTGGTGGCGCCTTCAGCATCGAGCGGCTCGACACCGCAGCCGGCACGCGCTGGGTTGCGCTGCCTGCGCTTTAGAGTAGGCGATGAACACCACAGGCCCGCAGCGCATCGTTTGCCTCACCGAGGAGACCACCGAATGGCTGTACCTGCTGGGCGAGCAGGACCGCATCGTCGGCATCAGCGGTTACACCGTGCGGCCGCGCCAGGCGCGCCAGGAAAAGCCGCGCGTCAGCGCCTTTCTGGACGGCAAGATCGACAAGATCGTGGCGCTCGAGCCAGACCTGGTGATCGGCTTCAGCGACATGCAGGCGGCGCTGGCTGACAAGCTCATCCGCGCGGGGCTGAACGTCTTCATCACCAACCAGCGCAGCGTGGCGCAGGTCTTTGGCACCTTGCGGCTGGTGGCCGGGCTGGTGGGCGCGCAAGAGAAGGCCGAAGCCTGGATCGCGCAGTGCCAGGCGCGCCACGCGCAGATCGAAGCCGTGGCCGCAACCTGGCCGCGCCGGCCGCGCGTCTACTTTGAAGAGTGGGACGACCCGATGATCAGCGCCATCCAGTGGGTGTCTGAACTCATCACCGTGGCCGGCGGTGACGACATCTTCCCTGAACGTGCCGTCATGGGTCTGGGCCGCGACCGCGTGCTGGCCGACGTATTGGAGCCAGCGCGCCGCGCGCCCGACATCATCGTCGGCAGCTGGTGCGGCAAGAAGTTCAGGCCCGAGAGAGTCACCGCGCGCGAAGGCTGGGCGGCGGTGCCCGCGGTGGTGAACGGCCGGCTGCACGAGATCAAGTCCTGCGACATCCTGCAGCCCGGCCCGGCGGCGTTGACCGACGGGCTTGAACAACTGCACCGTTTCTTCGCGGACTGGACTGCTTCAACATGATCGACTTGAACTCGCAAACCGAACTCGCGGCCCGCGTGCAGCAGCGCATCGACCACAAGACCAAGCCGCTGGGCGCACTCGGCCGCATCGAATCGCTGGCGCTGCAGATGGCGCTGGTGCTGGGCACCGAGCAACCGCGCCTGTTGCAGCCACACTTGCTGGTATTTGCCGCCGACCACGGCATCGCGGCGCAGGGCGTGAGCGCCTTCCCGCAAACCGTCACCGTGCAGATGGTGGCCAACATGCTGGCCGGCGGCGCGGCGGTGTCGGTGCTGGCGAGGCAGCATGGGCTAACGCTTAAAGTGGTGGATTGCGGCGTGGCGACTGAGATCGCAGCGCAGCCCGGCCTCTTGATCGCCAAGGTGCGCCCCGGCACGGCCGACAGCAGCCAGGGCCC
>JANMKK010000376.1:0-13345 GCA_031372005.1 Rubrivivax sp. | reverse complement strand
CAGCTTCTGCTCGCTGGCCACCAGCACCATGTAGCGGCTGATGGCCTCGCCCAGCGCGCACTTGGCCAGGAAGGTCTCGGCAAAGCCGTCGAGGTGGGTGATCTTCTTGTTGGCCTCGTCGGCGAACTGGTAGATGGGCAGGAAGCGCTCGTCGGCGTTGAACGCGAAGTGCCGGGCGTTGTTGTTGGCGAAGTACCAGGTGTCGGTGCGGTTGCTGACGATGAACAGTTGCAGGAAGCACAGCAGGGTTTTGCTGTAGCCGTTGCCGGGGTCGTTCTTGTAGTCAACGATCTGTTCCATGGCTCGGCGCGGGCTGATGCCCAGCGTCTTGAGCTCGACCTGCACGCAGGGCACACCGTTGATGAGGACGAGAACGTCGTAGCGGTGGTGGCTGTAGTCGGTGTTGATGCGCAGCTGGTTGACGACCTCGAAGCTGTTCTTGCACCAGTCCTTGATGTTGACCAGCGTGTAGTTCAGCGGCGTGCCGTCGTCACGGGTGAATGCGTTGCGCTCGCGCAGGGTGCGGGCGGCGGTGTAGACGTCGGGGGTGACGATCTCGTCCAGCAGGCGAGCGAATTCACCGTTCGACAAGTGGACGCGGTTCAGCGCTTCGAATTTTTCGCGGAAGTTGCGCTCCAGGGATGCGCGGTCGCGGATGTCGGGCCGGTACTGGTACTTCAGGCCTTGCAGCTTGCCGATGAAGCCGTACTCGACCTGCTCCTCCTTGACGCCAAGGCTTGGCGGGGCGGAAGGCGGGTCGCAGGTTTGCTTGAATGAGGGCATGGGTCAGCGTATGAACGCAATCGACGAAGCAGGCAACTGTTCAAGCAGTCGATTGGCGAGAACTGTTGCGATTCTGACGGAGGACCCCGCCGCTGCGCCGGGCTGTGTCTACGCCAAACCGTACCCTGCTGCAGCGCCACGGTAGCGGCTCACGGGCTTCCCTGCGGTCGCATCCCCTGAGCGCGATTGCGCAAGGACGTTCTTGACACTGACATGCATCACGGCCTGACCACGCTCCAGCACGTGGCTTGCTTCGGCCCAGCCCTTCGCGGAGGGCCGCTGCTGGTCGTGAGCGGCTCCACGAGTCACCCGTGCAGGCGACTCAACACGCTCGAACCGACACCCAGCGGCAAGCCGCCGGGTGTGGCTTAGCTTGCAGATGCGTGGTGCCGAACGAAAAGCTGCTGGAAGTGATGGGCCATGACGTGACGCAAGAGCAGGCCTTTGCGCACGCCAACAATGTGCTGAAGAACGCGACTTCGAAGACGTGAAGACGGTGATGAGCGAGCCCTGCAAGGCAATGATGGGCACGGCGGTGGCCGGCGGCCCCGACCGCGCCAACAAGGCCGCCGACATGGCGGTGGCGTGCCCGCTGCTGGAAGGCATCGACCTGAGCGGCGCGCGCGGTGGCCAGGGCGCCCAAGTGCGATGCCGACCCACAACAGACACGCTGACCGCTGATCCGGTTGCCGTACAGCTGGCGCCGAGCAAGCCAAAACGTCGCTTGGAGCCTGCGGTGGAATGGGTGCCATACGCTGCTGATCGGCTCTAGGATGGGGTCCGCCTGCGCAGCCGACAGAAGGGCTGGGGCTTCGCCGCAAAGTCGACGACACTCGGTCGATAGTCAGCTCGCAGGGCAAGCACGCATGGCGATTTCAAGTCCGGTACGGCCCGCGCAATGACGGCCCCCACTGACCCGCTCCAACTGCCGTGCGGTGATGCGTTGTCTTGCGGCCTTGCTCTGACGTTGCCCGCCGAGGTGGACCCCTCTTCTGCGGCATTGCAAAGCCGGTTGACAGCCGACGCCCAGGCACCGCGGCCGCCGTGCCACGCCAAAGCAGCGGCCGACATTTCTGCACTGGTTGCGTTGGCGACGGCGCTGGGTGAGGCACCCCACACCGTCTGCCAGCTGTTGGCCAGCAGCGTGCTGACACTGCTGAAGGCCGGGTCGGCTGGCGTCAGCGTGCTGAGCACGCAGAGTGACGGCGGCATTCTGGTGAGCTGGCCCGCAATCGCTGGCCGCTGGCAGGCCCACAGTGGCAGTAGCCGGCTGTTGCTTGCACCTGCCGCCACCGCTGAACCCACCGCTGAACACTGCCTGGTGATGCCCTTTGCCGTCGCCGGCAAAACGGCCGGTACGGTGTGGGCGGTGGCGCACGACGCGGCTTTGGGCTTTGATGCCGACGACTTGCAACGATTGCAGAATCTTTCGTTCTTTGCAGCGCCCGCACTGCAGGCCGCCGCTGCACGCGGCTCGGCGCCGGCGCCGCACCAGGCAACGCCGGCGCTGCGCCTGCAGGGCACACCCGTGGGCATGAATGCCACCTTCAACAGCCTGATCGAGAACGCGCCTTTCGGTGTCTATGTGATCGATGCGCAGTTCCGCATGTGCCAGGCCAGTGCAGCGGCGCGCAGGGCCTTCGCCAGCGTTCAGCCGTTGATCGGCCGCAACTTTGGCGACATCGTGCGCGCGGTCTGGCCCGAACCCTTTGCGTCCGACGTGCTCGCCCACTTTCGCCGCACCCTGGACACCGGCTCAGCCTACGCTGCGCCGACGGTGAGCGAATTGCGCAAGGACACACCCGACATCGAGTCCTACGACTGGAAGATTGAACGCATCGTCTTGCCGGGCGGCGCCTTCGGCGTGGTCTGCTACTTCTACGACATGACCGAGCGCAACCAGGCCGCCGAAGCCTTGCGGCTGCGCACTGCGCAGTTCGAGACCTTGGTCAACGACGCGCCGCTGGGCATTTACCTGGTGGATGGCGAGTTGCGCATCATCCAGGTCAACCCGCTGGCGCTTCAAGAGTTCGGCCACAGTCATGACCTCATCGGCCGCGACCTGCTGGGGGTGATGCAGACCCTGTGGGGGCCAGCGCGCGCAGATGAAATCGTGCAGCAGTTTCGCCGCACGCTGGCTGCGGGCGAGTCTTTCGAGGTCACGGAAATGGTCGGCTTGCGCGTCGACCGCGGCACCACCGCGTGCTACGACTGGCAGATCCACCGCATCCCGCTGCCCGACGGCAGCGAAGGCGCGGTCTGCTACCTGCGCGACGTGTCCGCACGCGTTAACGCCCAGGCCCAGATACGCGACAGCGAAATGCGCTTTCGCGCGTTCGTCACCGCCAGCGCCGATGTCGTGTATCGCATGAGCCCCGACTGGCGCGAGATGCGCCAGCTCCACGGCCGCAATTTCATCGTCGACACCCATGAGCCAAGAGCCGATTGGCTGCAGGACTACATCCACCCGCAGGACCAACCCCGTGTGCAGGCCGCGATCGATGCGGCGATCACGGCCAAGGGTATGTTTGAGTTGGAACACCGCGTGCTGCGCGTGGACGGCGAAGAGGGCTGGACACAGTCGCGCGCGGTGCCCTTGCTGGACACGGACGGTGAAATCGTGGAATGGTTCGGCACCGCCAGCGACGTTACCGAAGCTCGGCGTGCGCAGCAGGCTTTGGGCGATTCGCAAGGGCGCTACACGAGCCTCATTGATGCGATGGACGAGGGCTATTGCATCATCGAGATGATTTTCGATAACGCTGGAAAGCCCGTGGACTATCGCTTTCTGGAGGTGAACCCGGCTTTTTCCAAGTTGACGGGGATCGACGACGCGGTGGGCCGTCGCATGCGCGAGATCGCGCCTGACCTTGACGAGCATTGGTTCGCCGCCTACGGCAAGGTGGCGCTGACCGGCGAAGCGGTGCGTTTCGAGATGGACGCCAAGGCGCTCGGCGACCGCTGGTTCAACGTGTATGCGCTGAAGGTGGGCGGACCTGACAGCCGCAAGGTCGCGGTGCTGTTCACCAACATCACCGAACAACGGCGCGCCGAAGAAGCGCTGCGGGCCAGCGAGGCGCAGTTTCGTGCCACCTTCGAAACCGCCGCCATCGGCATCGAGCACATCGGCCTGGACCACCGCTGGCTCCGCGTGAACCCGGCCCTGTGCAGCCTGACGGGCTACACCGCCGAAGAACTGATGGCCATGAGCTTCACCGATCTGACGCACCCCCATGACCTGGCCGACAACCTGCTGCAAATGCAGCGTTTGCTGGACGGCGAGATTGCCTCGTACAAGATCGAGAAGCGCGTCATCCACCGCAGTGGGCGCGACGTCTGGATCACCGCCACCGCCGCGTTGCTGCGTGACGCAGCCGGCATGCCTCAGTATTTCATTGGCGCGCTGGAAGACATCACCCAGCAGAAGGCGACGCTGGCGCAGCTGGAACTGCAGCGGCACTTTGTCGAGCGGCTCGCCCACGGCATGCCCAACACCTTGCATGTCTTCGGCCGCGCCGAAAAGCACAATCTGTGGGTTAACCGGCACCTGGGCAAAACACTCGGTTATTCGACTGACGACATTGAGCAGATGGGCGCCGACTTCCTGCGCCAGGTGCTGCACCCCGGGGACGTGGCGGCGCTGCAGCGGCACTTCGAACACGCCTTTGAGTCGGCGGACGACGATGTGCAGGACATCGAGTACCGCGTGCGCGACCAGGCCGGGCTCTGGCGCTGGCTGCGCCAGAGCGACACCGTCTTCCGCCGCGGGCCTGACGGGCTGGCGGTGGAATTGGTCGGCACCGCCACCGACGTCACGGGCCGCAAGCGCATCGAAGCCACCCTCATCACCGCGCTGGCCGCCGCCGAAGACGCCAACCAGGCGAAGTCGGAATTCCTTTCGCGCATGAGCCACGAACTGCGTTCACCATTGAATGCCGTGCTGGGCTTTGCGCAGTTGCTGCAGTCCGGTGCGCCGCCGCCCACGGCCCAGCAAGAAGAAAGCGTGGATGAAATCCTCAAGGCGGGCTGGTACCTGCTGGGCCTGATCGACGAAATCCTGGACCTGTCGCTGATCGAGTCGGGCCGCCTGTCCTGCGTGCTTGAGACAGTGCCGCTGGCCGCAGTGCTGGACGAATGCCACGCGCTGGTGGAAGGCCAGGCCGCCGCGCGTGGCATCCGTCTGAGTCTTCCGCGGCTGGACGACGGTTGCGTGGTCATCGCGGACCGGACCCGCCTCAAGCAGGTCTTCATCAACATTCTCAGCAATGCCATCAAATACAACCGCGAGGGTGGCACGGTGCAGGTGCACTGTGAAGCCACCAGGCAGGGCTGCATCAGTATCCGCATCGAAGACAGCGGCAGCGGCCTGAGCCCCGCGCAGCTGCGCCGTATCTTCCAGCCCTTCGAGCGCCTGGGCCAGGAGGGTGGCGTCATCGAAGGCACCGGCATCGGCCTGGCGCTGAGCAAGCGTCTCGTGGAACTGATGGGCGGCCGCATTGGCGTGCACAGCGTGCTCGGCCAGGGCAGCGTGTTCTGGGTGGATCTGGATGCGCCAGGCGCCCAGTCGTCGGCACCTGCGGGCGCATCGGTGAGCCCCTCCGAACCAGCCCCGTTCGGGCTGGGTTCTGCTGCCGCAACCGCAACCGCAACCGCAACCGCAACCGCAACCGCAACCGGCGCATCCGGCCACCGCCCATGCACCGTGCTGTGCGTGGAAGACAACCGCGCCAACCAGCTGCTGGTGCAGCGGCTGCTGGCGCGGTGCACGGGTGTGCGCCTGCTGCTGGCTGGCGATGGGCCGCACGGCGTGCAGCTGGCACGCGACATGCAGCCCGACGTGGTGCTGATGGACATCAACCTGCCGGGCCTGAGCGGGCTGGAAGCGATGAAGCGCCTGGCTGCTGACGCCGCCACCGCGCACATCCCGGTGATCGCGGTCAGCGCGATGGCGATGCAGCACGACATCGACAAAGCCTTGCAAGCCGGCTTCTTCCGGTATCTGAGCAAGCCGATCAAGATCGACGCCCTCTCCGCGGCGTTGGACGCTGCACTGGCCCGGGCCGACCCACCGAACGCACCGGCGAGGGTGATTGCCAATCAGCCGGCAGCAGTGACAAGACCAGCAAGACCAGCCCGCTCCGCCAACGAAGCAAAGAAGGACCACGCGCCATGATCACCGCCAGCGACATCCTGGGTGCGCGCATCCTCATCGTCGACGACCAGCACGCCAACGTACGCATGCTGCAGCGCCTGCTGTCAGACGTCGGCTACAGCCAGGTCACGGCGACCATGCTGCCTGCCGAAGTGTGTGCACTGCACCGGCAGAGTGACTTCGACCTGATCCTGCTGGACCTGCAGATGCCGGGAACGGACGGCTTTCAGGTGATGGAAGGCCTGAAGACGATTGAGCGCGACCCCTATCTTCCGGTGATCGTGCTGACGTCGCAGCCCGGTCACAAGCTGCGCGCGCTGTCGGCCGGGGCCAAGGACTTCATCAGCAAGCCGCTGGACCTGTCCGAGGTCCGCACCCGCATCCGCAACATGCTGGAAGTACGTTTGCTGTACCGCCAGTTGGCGCTGCACAACAGCCGGCTTGAAGCCACTGTCCTCGAGCGCACGCAAGAACTGCGCGAAAGCGAAGCGCGCTTTCGCAGCCTGACCGAACTGGCGTCCGACTGGTATTGGGAGCAGGACGAAACCGGTGCCTTCACGAAAGTGTCGGGGCCGGTCCTTGAAATGCTGGGCGTCCAGGTGGATCCCTTGACCGACAGTGCGCCAGTGGACGCCCACCGCGCCGGCTGGAACGACACCGAACGTATGGCTCTGCGCGCACGCATTGCCGCGCGCGAGCCGTTTCTGGATTTCCCTTTCAGCCGCCAGCAAGCCGACGGGATATGCCGACAGTTCCGGGTGAGTGGGGAGCCGATGTTTGACCGGACTTGCCGATTCGTCGGTTACCGAGGCGTCGGTGTTGAAGTGGCAACTGGCAGCCACTGAACGGGTGCTTTGATGCAGCAGCAGCCCCTTCCGCAGTCTGCCCCACACGGTGCGCGGCTGAACCACCTGCTTGGCGCATTGCCTGACGAGGTTTTCGACTGCGTGGCCAGGCACTTGGAGCCAATCACCCTGCGCTTGGGCGAATCCGTCTATGAACCCGGGAGCCCCTTGCACGACGCCATCTTCCCGACCACGTCGATCGTGTCGCTGCACTACGTCACCGAGAGCGGCGCCTCGGCCGAAATCGCCGCCGTCGGCAAGGACGGCATGGTGGGCCTGGCGCTTTTCATGGGCGGTGAGACCACCGCCAGTTCAGCCCGCGTGCTGGTAGCCGGTAGCGCTTACCGGCTGCCCGCGGGCCAGCTGCGGCAGGCCTTTGATGGCATCGAGCCACTGCGCGCGTTGCTGCTGCGCTATGCCCTTTCGGTTGTTGCGCAGATCACGCTGTTCGCTAGCTGCAACCGGCACCATTCCATCGACCAGCAGTTTTGCCGCTGGTTGCTGTGCGCCCTGGACCGCTTGCCGTCGAACGACCTGGTGATGACGCAGGAGCTCGTCTCCCAGGTGCTGGGCGTGCGTCGAGAAAGCATCACCGAAGTGGCGGTGCGCCTGCAGCAGACTGGTGTGATCCGTTACCGCCGCGGCCACATCTCGGTGCTGGACCGTGCGGGGCTGGAACAGCGGGCCTGTGAGTGCTATGCCGCGGTCAGGCACGAGCAGGCCCTGCTGCTGGCGCCGACGCCAGGCACCCACGGCGGAAACGTTGAATCGACATGCGTTTCTGCAGACTTGCCTTGACCGGGCATCGACTTGATGGCGGG
Organism: Rubrivivax sp.; assembly: GCA_031372005.1. Lineage (GTDB taxonomy): Bacteria > Pseudomonadota > Gammaproteobacteria > Burkholderiales > Burkholderiaceae_C > Rubrivivax. The sequence goes on along the minus strand of JANMKK010000376.1, from coordinate 5,744 downwards.
GCCCGTCTTCGTGGTGGCAGACACATGACCTGTGGTCACCGCGCAGATGCGGCTGACCCGCATGGTCACGCTGACTGCCTTGACTAGCGTGCCTAGTTCCCCGAGATCCCACCCGGCCCGATCAGGCGCGCCGCCGACGGCCCGATCATGCCGGTGCCTTTGAGCGTCGCCGGGGTGCCGGGCGTGGCGACGCCGAGTGCAAAAGCGCCGCGCGCCGGCCCCTGGTTGGCAATGAACGAGAAGCGGAACAGCGTGCCCCAGTTCAGCGCGTTGCCACTGGGCGCGGTCCAGGTGACGTTGCGGCCGCCGACGCTGGCTGTCCAGTCGTTGGTGGCGTCCAGGTCGCCGTCGCCAAAGGACAGCTCAGAGATCGTGGCAGACCCGACCGGGATGGTCAGGCTGTTGAGCCCGAGGTTGCTGATGACGCGCAGGTTGGGCTCGGCACCTTCGGTCTGTGCGCGTGCAAAGTCCAGGTTCATCACCGCGTAGTCGTAGCGCCACCGGCCGCCGCCCAGGTTGGTGGACTTGCCTGCCAACTTGACCTTGCCCTCGGCCGTGTTGAGCATCACCGACGCGGCGCCCGCTGGCGGCGCGGCCGGGTCGACCCAGCGGTCGATGGCAGGGCCCAGCGTGTACTGGTCGTTGCCGCCCACGCTCCAGACCGTCGAATTGCGCGTGAACGTGGCCCGCGTGGTCGCCATCGAGTTGAGGATGTTGACGTCCTCTCGAGCCAGGTACCAGGACTCGAAGAGGTAGGTCGCCCCGACCTGGGCAGCGCCGCTGAATTGCGATTCGCGCACCACCAGGCGCTGGGCAAACACGTCGTTGGTGACCCCGTTGGCCACGCCGTCGCAGTTGGTGTCGTAGATCGAGCCACAACGGCCCCACTGGTTGGTGGCCGGGATGATCTCCGAACGCGGGCCCAGCGCACTGGTCGCGTCGTTGTTGCTGACGCTGTAGACGTCGGAACAGCCGCGGCCCAGGATGTGGCTGTCGCCCGGGTTGTCGATGCAGGCCGTGTTGAGCGTTAGAAAGGCGTGCTTGACGCCAGAGCGGCCGATCTGGTCCATGGAGCCATCGGCATTGAAGCGGTAGAGGTTCCAGATCAGGTAGGGATGCTGGTCATTGTTGTAGGGCGGAAAGTTGCCGCTGAACTTGGCGTACCAGGGGACGTCGGCTGCGTACAGGACGCTGCTGGTGCCGATGGGGTCGCCAGCGACGGTGGCCTGGAGCGATCCGTTGTTGACGTTGTTGCGCAGTTCCGATGAAGGCGTGAAGACCACGCCGCCGCTGCCGCCTTCGCCCGTGCAGCCATTGCAGCGGCTGTACTGCATGCTGAACGACCGCATGAACAGATCGGCCTGGTACACCGCGCCAGGCACGCCCGGCACTGGCAGGCCATGCCATTTGGTGCTGACGGCCAGCGGCACCGGGTCGATGCCCTGGCGCACCACGTGGGTGGTCAGTTCCATGTCGGCAATCACCCAGCCGGCCACCTCGGGGTGGCCGATGCGTGCGGCCAGCTCTGGCGTGATGCGCAAGTCCATCGTGCGCACGGCCAGGCGCTGTTTGCCGTCGATCAGTTCGTACATCAAACGGTCGACATAGAACCAGGCCTTGCCGTCCGTGGAAACGATGTCAAGCACGGGCGCATCGCTGCCTGCACCCTTGGCGCTGAGACGCGGGATCAAGCGGAAATCGGTCATGTCGATGCGCCCGGACGGCGTGTCGATCACGTGCCCGCCGGCGGCCTGCAGCGCGCCGCCCATGAAGCTGCGCAGGTTGCCGTTGCTGACGTTGAAATCAAGGCTTCCCGCCGGGCGCAGGTTGAACACCTCGTGGTCATAGCCGCTGAGCTGCGCGTAGCGGCCACTGGCCGCGCCCAGCACCATGCCGATGTCGCTGGCCAGTTCGCGGTTCCAGCGCACGCCGACCGTCCCGCTGGATGCCGACCAGTACTGCACCTTGTCAGCGCTGACGCTGGCCGCCAGCGGCTTGGCGCAGAACGCGCTGCCTGCCGATGTGGCCGCGATAGCAATCGCCAGTGCCTTGAAGACCTGATTTCTCAAAATGTTCATGGGTGCCCTTCCAGCCGAATGGGTGAAGAATATTGCGGGTCTGATGCTACGGGATGCGGTTCACTCTGTCGCATCCGTGCGGGCGGTCGTTGGGGTGACGTTGGGCTGTCGTTGGGGTGACGTTGGGGTGTTTTTGGGCTGGCTTTCCCCCGGCTCGCCGGTGGCTGACGTCTCCGGTGCAACCCGCCCCCTGAACACGGGGGGTAGGGCAATTGACCAGCCCCTGGCGCGATAGTACGGTTGGGTTACCGCGTGTATTAGCGGCAAAGCAAAGTCTTGCGGGTGCGGCTTGGACTTCAGAAGGAGTGCAGGCCGCTCGGGTCCCTCAGGGGCGCACCATCAGACTCGGCTTGTGCTGAAGGCGGGATCCATCAACGTTCCCCAACCCAACTTCAAATCAGCATGAGAACTCAAGCTTCGCCCACTCTCGATCCTTCGTCCGTTGGCATGCGCCTGGGCCTGTGTGCGGCGGCGCTGGCAGGTGCTGCGGCCCCGATGTCCAACGCCAATGCGGTGGTCGTCACATTCAGTGCGCCAATCTCGGTCCCCAACACTTTCGCTGGGGTTTACATCAACCTGCTCTCGGGCGCGTCCGGTATCACACCGGCCTCGGTGCCGGGCTGGGACTTCGGCCCCTGGGGCAATGGCGGGACGCTCACCTTCTTCTGGAACGGCACGCCCGCCAGCTCCAGCGGTGGCGTGGCAAGCACGACCACTGGCCCTTACCTGGACCTCGCTGCGGGAACGACAATTTCCAGTGCCTCGACATTTTCCGCGACTGCCGCGACGGCGCAAGCTGCAGCGTTCCAGAGCACAGGCACCCACACTCTGGGCTTCAGGTTCTTCAACGAGTCCACCTCCGCCATCAACTATGGCTACCTGAGCATGACGACGACCGGCCCGCTCGGCTTCCCGGCCACCGTCAACGGCTGGAGTTTCGAGAACTCCGGTGCGGCCATCACCGTGGCGGCAGTGCCCGAGGCGTCCACCACCGCCATGTTCGCGATGGGTGCGCTGGCTCTCGGTGCAATGAATCTGCGCAGGCTGCGTCGCCAGCGCAAGCTGGCCCGTTGAGTCAGCGCCTGCAGTTGAGCTGAATCGACCTGCGCCGCGCCCGTGCCGACTTCGGCACGGGCGCGGTTTTATTGGGCCCGCACTTTCATGCGGATGCCATGATCCGGCATGGCCCTTCCGCCCCCGACTTCCATGACCGAAGCCCTGGCCACAAAACTGCTGCTGGTGGGCTGGGACGCTGCCGACTGGCAAATGCTGCATCCGCTGATCGACGCAGGCCGCATGCCCCACCTGAAGCGCCTGGTCGAAAACGGCACCATCGGCAACCTGGCCACGCTGCAGCCGATGTTGTCGCCGTTGCTGTGGACATCCATCGCCACTGGCAAGCGCGCTTACCTGCACGGTGTGACCGGCTTCGTCGAGCCCACACCGGACGGCACGGCGTTGCGGCCCACCGCCAGCAGCACGCGCCAGTGCAAGGCGCTGTGGAACATCCTGGCGCAGTCGGGCAAACACTGCCAGGCGCTGGGCTGGTACGCCAGCCACCCGGCCGAAAACATCAACGGCGTCTGCGTGTCGCAGCTGTTCCATGTGGCGCCGGCGTCGGCCACGCCGGACGACTGGCCACCGCAGCCCCACGCCGTCTTCCCCGCAGAGCTGGCCGACGACCTGACTGAGCTGCGTTTCCATCCGGCCGAGGTCACGGCGCAGATGCTCTTGCAGTTTGTCCCCGCTGCGGCGCAACTGGACCAGCGCGACCCCGAGGTACAACGTCTGCTGAACTCGCTGGCCAGGCGGCTTGCCGAGTGCATCTCGTTGCATGCGCTGACCACGGCTTTGATGGAAGAGCAGCCCTGGGATTTCTGCACCATGTACTACGACACCATCGACCGTGTCGGCCACGACTTCATGGTCTTCCACCCGCCACGGCTGGACACCGTGCGGCACGACCTGTTCGAGCCCTTCAAGGGCGTGATGAATGCCCTCTACGAATTCCACGACCAGATGCTCGGCCGCCTGGTGGACCTGGCCGGGCCCGAAGCCCACGTGATGATCGTGTCCGACCACGGCTTCCTGAACGGCGCTTCACGCCCCACCGGCACGGTGAGCCCGGAGCTGTGGCACCGCAACTTCGGCATGTTCCTGCTGGCCGGACCCGGCATCAAGAAGGACGCGACCCTTCCGGGTGCCACGCTGCTGGACATCACGCCCACCGTGTTGGCACTCTTTGGTTTGCCGGTGGGGCGCGACATGGAAGGCAAGGTTCTCGTCAATGCGTTTGAAGAGATGCCGCCATTCGAGCGCATCGATTCGTGGGAAGACATTGCGGACCCGGTTTACGACGCCCGCGTTCGCGATGTGGCCGACGATGACCCAGAAGCTGCGGCAGCCTCGGTGCAACAACTCGTCGAACTCGGCTACATCGACGCCCCTGGCGAAGACGTGCAACGCGACATCGTGCGCGCGCGCGCCGCGCAGAAGTTCAACCTGGCCTGCAACTGCATCGACGGCAAGCATTCCAAGCGCGCGCTGATACTGGCGCTTGAACTCGTGCAGCAATTTCCCGAAGAACCGGCCTACTTGGTCTTTGCCGGGCAGGCCGCCATTTCGGCGGGCGATGCGGCCGCACTCGGCCCGGTGACTGACACACTGGAGAGTCTGCAGCCCGGGCACCAGCAGCTGGCCATGTTCCGCGCCTTTCAGTGCTGGCTAACGGATGACGTGATTGGCGCGCTGAACCAGTTTGAACTGGCGGCCCAGCAGGGCCACGACAACGCGTGGCTGCAGTGCCGCATCGGCCGCGCCTACCTGCGGCTGCGGCTGTGGCGCCGGGCCGAAGACGCTTTCCGCAAGTCACTGGCCCTGGACAAGGACAACGCCGAAGCCCACTACGGCCTGAGTGTGGCGCTGCCGCGGCAGGGGCAGCTGGAAGAGGGCGTGCAAAGCGGCTTGCGGGCCATTGCGCTGGCACACGACTTTCCGCTTGCGCACTTTCAGCTGGGCGCGGTGCTGTCGCGCATGGGCTGGTACGAACGCGCCTTGCAGGCATTCGAGCTCTGCCTGACCATCCTGCCCGACTTTGCCATCGCCCACCGTTATGTGTCGCAGGTGGCGGCCAAGCTGGGCCAGACGGAAAGAGCGGCCCGCCACCGCGACACCGCGAAACGGGTGCTCGCTGAAGGCCTGCCGCAACCCGCGCTGGACTGACGGTGGCCCACGACTTCATCACCGTCGTCAGCGGCCTGCCGCGCTCGGGCACGTCGCTGATGATGCAGATGCTGCACGCGGGCGGCCTGCCGACACTGAGCGACGGCTTGCGCACGGCCGATGCGAACAACCCACGTGGCTACTTCGAGTTCGACCCCGTCAAGCGCTTGCGCAGCGACAACGGCTGGCTGCCCCAGGCCCGTGGCCATGCCGTGAAGATCATCCACCTGCTGCTGCGCGAGTTGCGGCTGGACGGCTCACTGCAGTACCGCATCGTCTTCATGCAGCGTCCCATGGCAGAAGTGCTGGCCAGCCAGCGCGCGATGCTGCTGCGTGATGGCAAGGCCAGCGCCGACGCGGCGGTGTTGAAGCAGGCTTTCGAGAAGCAGCTTGAGCAGATCGACACCTGGCTTGCCGAGCAGGCCCACGTGGTGGTGATGCAGG
>JANMKK010000361.1:0-8990 GCA_031372005.1 Rubrivivax sp. | reverse complement strand
CGACATGAAGACCATCAGCGGCAGCGGCAAGCCGCTCTTGCCCATCGTCACGCCGGTGATCAGGGCCCAGGCGGCAATGCCGATGGCGGTGCCGACCATGTCGCGCCGGCCGCGGGCAAATTCAGGGTGGCGCCAGATGGGGACTGCGGGTGCGGTGTGCATCGGCCGATTGTGCCGACGGCCACTGCACCCGCTAGACCAGCGGTCGAACCGCCGAACCGCCGAACCGCCGAACCGCCGAACGGCCAATCAACCGGATTGCCGGATTGCCGGTTTGCCGGTTGGCTACCGCTTGTTGACGCTGCCGCTGCCGGCAACCTTGCTCTTCACGGCGGCGTTGCCGCTGTAGCTGACGTCGCCACTGCCGGCAATCCGCACCTCCAGTGTCTTGTTGGCATTGACGGCGGCGTCGCCGCTGCCGGCGATGCTGACCGTCACGTCGTCGGACTTCAGGTCCGCCAGGCGCACGTCGCCACTGCCGGCAATGCTGATGCTGAGCTTGGTGGCCGAGCCGTTGGCCGCCACGTCACCGCTGCCGGAAATGCTGATGCCAAAGTCGGCGGTGCTCAGGCTCTGCAACTTGGCGTCGCCCGACCCCGACAGCGACAGCTTCAAAGCCGGCGTGTTGAAGGGCTCTACGCGGATGTCGCCCGAACCCGATGCAGACAGCGCCGACAGCCTGGGCAGCACCACCGTGATCAGCACCTTGGACCGCGTGTAGAGGCTCTGGCCCTTCTTCCACCGCACCACCAGCGTGGCGCCCTGGGCCGTGGATTCGACCACCGTTTCCAGCAGCGGCAGCAGGTTGTCGTCGGCTTGCACCAGGACACTTTGCGCGGCACCCTGGCGCACCACCAGGTCCACCGAGCCGTTCAGCGCCACGGCCTGGAAGTCGGCCAGGCTGCGGGTTTCGGTGCTGACCTTGCCAGAGCCGCTGACCGACGCGGCTTGCGCGGCCAGTGGCATGGTCAGCGGCAAGGCCACCAGGCAGAAGAGCGAAACCAGGGCAGGCGCCAGCAGGCGCGCAAAGGTGGGGTGGATCGAGGGGTTCATGGGCGCTCCGGGTCGCTTGAAGAAGGACCGACTGTGCCGCAGCTGACCGCGCCGTGGACAGGCCGGCGCGACGCAGTGCGGCTGGCGCCGACGGGCTGCAAGCCGCCTTGCGGCGCTGCGAGCGCTGCGAGCGCTGCGCGTCAATGCTTCTTGGGCGCGCCTTTTGCCGATTTCTTGGCGTCGGCCTCGGGTTCTTCGGCGGGCGCTTCGGCCACGGTGGTCGCCACGGGCTCGGGCGGTGGCGGCACGGCGTCAATCTTGTTCGCGGCCATGTACTCGCTCATCTCTTTCCAGCCCGTGAACACTGCGGCCTTGTCGGCGCGTTTGTTCTGGGCATAACACTGCTCGACAGAGCGCGCCGAGTGCCGGCAGCCGGCGCCAATGGCCTTGCCTTCGGCTTCGCGCCGGGCAGCGCTGACCGTGCTGGATTCAATGCCCAGTTGGTCGCAGCCCGCCAGCCACAGCGGGGCGATGGTGAACAAGGCAAGGACAGCGAGACGCATGAGCGGGTTATCGGCTGCAGCAGCTGTCCACTTGAACGGCCTGAGCAGCTTGAGCGGCTTGAGCGGCTTGAGCGGATGCAGGGTCAAGCCGCTTGCACCGGGTGACGCAGAAGAAAGTCATGGGCGGCAATGCGCCGCCCGCCGGGCAGTTGCAATTCCAGCAATTCCAGTGCGTCTTGTCCGCAAGCGACCACCAGCCGGCCGCCATCGGCCACCAGCACCTGGCCTGGCGTGCCACGGCCCACCACCACCCGCGCCCGCCACACCTTCACCGCCTGGCCCGAAAGCAGGGTGCTGCAGCCCGGGAAGGGGTCGAAAGCGCGGACCCGGCGTTCCAACAGGGCGGCAGGCTGCTGCCAGTCGATGAGGCCTTCTGCCTTGTCGATCTTGTGGGCGTAGCTGACCCCATCGGCAGGCTGCTTCTGCGGCAGCAGGCCGCCCTGCTTTGCCAGGTCGAGCGACTGCACGACCAGACGCGCGCCCAGCGCCGCCAGGCAGTCATGCAGCGTGGCGGTGCTGTCGCTTGGGCCGATGTCCACGGCTTCAGTCAGCAGCATGTCGCCAGTGTCCAGCCCCGCATCCATCTGCATGATGGTGATGCCGGTCTGCGTGTCGCCGGCTTCAAGGGCGCGGTGGATCGGTGCCGCGCCGCGCCAGCGCGGCAACAGCGAACCGTGGATGTTCAGGCAACCCAGGTGCGGCAGCGACAGCGTCCAGGCCGGCAGGATCAAGCCGTAGGCGGCCACCACCATCACATCCGGTGCGGCTTGCAGCAGCGCGGTCTGGGCGGCCGCCGCGTCTTCGGGAAACTTGCCGTCCAGCCGCAGGCTGCGTGGCTGCGCCAGCGGCAGGCCGTGTCCCAGAGCGAATTGCTTCACCGGCGACGCCTGCAGCTTCATGCCGCGGCCTGCGGGGCGGTCGGGCTGGGTCAGCACGAGCACCAGTTCATGGCCGGCCGCGTGCAGCGCCTGCAGCGCAACGCGGGCAAATTCCGGCGTTCCCGCGAAGGCGACCCTCACGGCCGGGCTCGACTGTGCGCCACCCGATCAGCCGGTGCGCTCTTCTTCACGCGCCTTCTTCAGCATCCGGGTGCGGATGCGGTCGCGCTTGAGCGGGCTCAGGTACTCGACGAACACCTTGCCCAGCAGGTGGTCCATCTCGTGCTGCACGCAAATGGCCGAAAGCCCTTCGGTGTCGATCTCAAAGAGCTGGCCGTCGCGGCCCTGCGCACGCACGGTGACCCGGGCGTGACGCTGCACCCGGTCATAGACCTGCGGCACCGACAGGCAGCCTTCTTCGGCCAGTTGCAGCTCTTCACTGCGATGGGTGATTTCGGGGTTGATCAGCACCACCGGCTGGTCGTGCTGTTCGGAGGTGTCCATGACGATGACGCGCTCGTGCACGTCCACCTGCGTCGCCGCCAGACCCACGCCGTCGGCGGCGTACATGGTCTCAAACAAGTCGTCCACCAGGCGGCGGATGCGCTCGTCGACCGCCGCCACCGGGCGGGCGACGGTGTGCAGGCGGGGGTCGGGATAGCGAAGGATGGTCAACTGGGCCATGGCAACGAAGGTCAGCAAGGTAGGGACGAAACAGCTCGCAACAGCTGTGGACCAGACGCAACGCGCGGCCCCGTGAAGGGGTCCACAGCAGGGCGCGACGAGTCCTGGTTTGTTTGCGGCATCAAGGGTTTACGGGCAGAATCTGTGAAACCATATGAAGATTGTCACCGTCTTTTGTCCGTGCCAGAGATGGTCTGCATTTGACGGTTTGTCTTTCCCGGCACAGCGGCCAGCCAGCCGCCCCACCGGGCCAATCACATCACATGCGACGCGGCATTCTGGCATCGGCCAACTTGCCGCCCGGAGACTACAAGCGTGATGAGCATGAATGATCTCCAACGCCGCCGCAGCCTGCTGCAGCTGGCAACGTTGGCCGCCACCGGCGCAGGGCTTTGTGCCGGCCTTGGCAGCCCGGCCAACGCGCTGGCCCAGACCAGCAGCCTGCCCATCACACCCGAATGGCGCAACACCGCGCAACGTGTCGCGCAAGCCGGCGTGCCGCTGTCCGACCTGGCACCCAACGCACCCGATTCGCACACCGTGCGGCCTGGCGACACGCTGTGGGGCATCTCCGGCATGTTCCTGAAAAGCGCCTGGCGCTGGCCCGAGTTGTGGGGCATGAATCTGAATGAGATCCGCAACCCGCATTTGATCTACCCCGGCCAGACGCTGGTGCTGGAAAAAGTGGACGGCCGCGCCCGCCTGCGCCTGGCCGGCAACACCGGTGGTGCGCCCACCAACACCGTGCGGCTGTCGCCCCGCGTGCGGTCTGAGCTGCTGGACAACGGCGCCATTGCGGCCATCCCGCTCAACCTGATCGGCCCCTTCCTCACCGAAGCTGCGGTCTTCAACGCAAACGAACTGGACACTGCCCCCCGCGTGGTGGCCACGCAAGAAGGCCGCGTGATGGTGTCGCGCGGTGAAACCGCCTATGTCCGAGGCGAACTCGGTGGCGCGCGCGACTTCCGCCTGTTCCGCCAGCTGGTGCCCCTGGTGGACCCGCTGACCCAGGAAGTGCTGGGCTATGAAGGCCGCTTTGTCGGCACCGCCGAAGTCACGCGCCCTGCAGACACCAGCGGCCCGGCCATCGTGCCCGCCAGCTTCCGCGTCACCAGCACACGGCTTGAAGCCATCGTCGGCGACCGCTTGTCACCGGTGCCGCAACAAGAGCTGGTGGCGTACGTGCCGCGCGCCCCGGTCACCCCCATTGACGGTCGAATCGTCTCCATTTACGGCGACGGTTTGCGCGCCGGGCAGAACCAGGTCGTGTCGATCAACAAGGGCCAGCGTGACGGCATGGAACGCGGCCATGTGCTGGCACTGTGGCGCACTGGCCAAGGCGCGGTGGACACCACCTCGGGTGGCAAGACGCTGATCAAGCTGCCGGACGAACGGCATGGCCTGCTCTTCGTCTTCCGCGTCTTTGACCGCGTGTCCTACGCACTGATCCTGAATGTTCAGGACCCCGTGCGCTCGGGCGACCGCTTCACTCAGCCCTGACGCGCGGGACAGCGGCCCGTGCTCGGCGCCGAGGAGTTCGCGGCCTGGTTCAGGCTGCTGGAAACCCCGGGCGTCGGCCGCAGCACCGCCCGGCGCCTGCTGGCCGCCTGCGGTTCACCACAAGCCGTCTTTGCCACTTCTGCTGCGCTGTTGCGCGAGATTGCCGGCCCGGCTGCTGCGCAGGCACTGGCCACCGTCCCGCCCGACTGCGTCGAACGCCTTGCTGCCGCCCAGGCCTGGCTGGCAGGCGGCCCTGACCGCCACACGCTGACCCCTGGCGACGCCGCGTTCCCGCCGGCCTTGCTGCAGACCGCCGACCCGCCGTTGCTGCTGTACGTGCAGGGCCATGTGGCCCGGCTCGCGCTGCCTTCGGTGGCCATCGTGGGCAGCCGCAACGCCACACCGCAGGGCATCGCCAATGCCCGGGCCTTTGCTGCCGCGCTCAGCGGCCACGGTTTTGTCGTGGTGTCGGGGCTGGCCCTGGGCATTGACGCGGCGGCGCATGAAGGCGGCCTGGCGGGCGCTGCCGGCACCATCGCTGTCGTCGGCACCGGCCTCGACCGCGTCTACCCGGCACGGCACCGCGACCTGGCGCACCGCATCGCCGCGCACGGCGCGCTGGTGAGCGAATTCGCGCCCGGCACGCCACCGTTGCCAGACAACTTCCCACGGCGCAACCGCATCATCGCTGGCTTGTCGCTGGGCACGCTGGTGGTGGAAGCGGCCGTGCAGTCGGGCTCGCTCATCACGGCGCGGCTGGCATCGGAAGCCGGGCGCGAGGTATTCGCGATGCCAGGCTCGATCCACGCGCCGCAGTCCAAGGGCTGCCACGCACTGCTCAAGCAGGGTGCCAAGCTGGTGGAGACGGCGCAGGACATCCTGGAAGAGCTGCGGGGCCCGTTCCGCAGCCCGTTCCGCAGCCCGATCGGCAACCCCAGCGGCCAAGCCGCCCTGCCTTTGCAACCAGCCGCATCGACGGCGCCCGCCGACCCCGTGCTGGAAGCCCTGGGCCACGACCCGGTGACGATGGACGCGCTGACGGCACGCACCGGCTGGTCGGCGCAAGACCTGTCGGCACAGCTGTTGACGTTGGAGCTGGACGGCCAGGTCGCACGCCTGCCGGGCGGGCTTTATCAGCGCCTGCACAGGGGCTGATGGCAGAACCCCGCGCGCGGAAATCGCTCGGGTATAGTGGATTCATGTTCGATGTTCTGGTCTATCTCTACGAGAACTACTGGCGCCCGGACGCCTGCCCGGAGCCCAAGCAGCTCTCGCGCAAGCTCACCGCCGTGGGCTTTGAGCCTGAAGAAATCCAGGACGCGCTGCGCTGGCTTGACGGCCTGGCCACCAGCGCTGAAAGCCACACCGGCAGCCCCGTGCAGGGCAGCATGCGGATCTACACCGCCGAGGAGCAGGACATCCTGGGTGAAGAATCGATCGGCTTCATCACCTTCCTGGAATCGGCCGGCGTGCTGGCGGCGCCGATGCGCGAAATGGTGATCGACCGCGCGCTTGCCGTGGGCAGCGGCGCGCTGGAACTGGAAGACCTGAAGATCATCGTGCTGATGGTCTTCTGGAGCTTGGGCGAAGAGCCGGACGCCCTGGTTCTCGACGAGCTTTTCGTCGATTCAGAAGACCGCGTAATTCACTAGCCCCCACGCTCACTGCGTTCGCTGCCCCCCGAGGGGGCTCTTGCAGCGGCCCGGCAAAGCCGGTTCCGCGCAAGGCCTTGGTCAATACCGGCTGGTCGCGGCTGGGCGCGCTACGACAGCAGTCGAGACGAATCCACGTCCAGCTTGGCCAGCGCACTGCGCGTGGCGCGCACTGTCAGCGCTTCGTCCTGCGCCGGCACGATCAACCCGGCCTGCAGAAACGACGCCAACCGGTGCTGCTGGAACAACACGCAGCGCCCCTGCGGCGTGACAAACAGCGACAGTTGCTTGCGCAGCCCGTGCCACGACAGCTGCACCGGTTCTGGGTGCCCGGCGCGGTCCAGCATGTACCAGCTGCCGACCTGCAGTTCACGCGCCCAGGCCACCATGGCGGGTGTCGGCATCGAGCCGCCTTCCAGCACCACTTCAAGGTCTGAACTCTGGTGGCCGGACAGGTCAAGCACCATCGACTCGTCGATGACCACATCGGCTGCGTCCGGCAGCAGCTCTTCCAAAGTTTCAAGCTGCTCCATCAGTTCGCGCAGGCGCTCATCGGGGATCACCGCCGCCTTGGCGGTGAAAGCCGCCGCCAGCGAGTTGTTCAGCTGCTGGATGTGTTCGTCCTGCTTGGCCGCGTCCATGCCGGCCGACAGCATGCCTTCGCGCAGTGACTTCAGCAGCACCGGCAGCCGGCGGATGACTTCAGCGCGCTCTTCGCGCGTGACCTTGGCGCTGGCGCTCCAGATCAGGTCGGCCGCAGCGCGTTTCATGGTCTTGGTCGGCTCGCCCTGCGCGGTGTAGCGCATGGCCGTGGTGGCCAGCACATCGGCCCAGACGTGAAACAGGAACTGGCGCACACCTTCCTGCACCGGCACTTCATTCAGCATGCGGCGCAGTTCGATCGTGTACTGAATGGCCAGCGTTTCGCGCTGCTCCACTTGCTGCGCCAGCGACACACCGCGCTTGGTGACCTCGTTTTCGTTCTTGAAGTAGTGCTCCAGGAACTTCTCGAATTCGATCAGCACGGTCTGGAAGACGCGGCGGCCGGTGTCGGGGTAGGCCTCCACCACCTGCACGATGCGCTTGATTTCCTTCTCCATCGACACCCCCACGCCGCTGGCGGCGCTGTCGAAGCCCATCACACAGGCCCCCATGCGGTCGATCAGGCGGCGCGCCGGGTGGTCGATGGTGGCGAAGAAATCAGGCTCGGTGACGGCCACGCGCAGCACCGGCATCTGCAGCCGCGCAAACCACACCCGCACGGCCGTGGGAATGCGGTCTTCGGTCAGGATGCTCTGGAACAGCAGCGCCACGATTTCGATGGTGGCGCGCTCTTCGGGCGACGCCGCCGCTTTCTTCAGCGACTGCTTGCGCTGGTGCAGTTCTTCCAGCAGCACCGGCGTCGTCACCAGCGGCTCGCCACGCTGCGTGGTGGGCGCCAGGCGCTGGCGGATGCCCTGCTCGGCCGAATCGATGGCGCGCGACAGGCCCGGCGACAGCACCGGCGCCTGCCGGTCAAGCTGCTGCGAACGCGTGGACGACGCAAAGCTTGGCACGTGGCGGCCGATGAGGCGGTTCAAGCGCCCCAGCACCGCTTCTGCATGTTCGCGGCTGCGCGCCAGGGGTGCCGCGCGCGTCATCATGCGGGTTTCGTCACCCACGCTGCCGCGGTTGCTGGAACCACCGCCGCTGCTGCCGCCACTGCCACCGCTGCCAGACCAGTTGCTGGGCCCGCGCCCTGGTGCGGCAAAGCCGGCCGAATTGGGGTATTCGGACGGTGCACCCAAGGCCATGGCTGCCGACGAGGCGCCGTCGCCGGCAAAGCTGCTGCCCGGCCCGGCCCAGCCCATCTGGGCATGGGGGTGGGTGCGCGACCGTTTGATGAAAGGCCGCAGGTCCACTTCGGCCAGCACCTTGTGGGCGACGAGCCAGCTGTTCGTCTCGTGGTAGGCCTCTTCCACCAGCAGCGAAAACTCCTCATGCAGCGTGGTCTGCATCTCGCGCCAGCCGTCCAGCGTCAGGCCGGCGGTGCGCCAGGCATCAAAGACGATGCGCGCCAGCACATGGGCGCGCAGCATGTCGTGGGGGTCGAGTTCGGTGCGGCCTTCCAGGTGGGCGACGCGTGACCGCAGGTCGGCAAATTCCCAGGACGCGCGGTCCATCACGGCCAGCGCCAGGCGGGACGTGACGATCTCCAGTTCGATCGTGTCGTCGGGCACCAGCGTCATGGCATCGCGGCCGCTGCCGGGTGGCGGCAGGTCGCCCGGGCGCGAGGCCGACACACCATGCGTCAGCACCTTGCGCAGCCCCGTGACGATGCCGCGGTGCCACGCTTGCGCGCCTGACATCAGCCCCTGCACCAGGTCTCGGCGGCGCTGGAAAACGGTGTGTTCAGCAGGTTTGTCCAGCAGCGTGCGCGCCCCGTCGATGACGGATTGCACCATGCCGGTCAGGCCCTTGACGAGCTCTTCGGTGTACAGCCGCCGCGCCTGGCCGGCAATCGAGTCGGGCGAGGCGCTGATGGCCATGTCAGGTGCTGCAGAGTACCGGGGTTGGAATCCGAGTCACTCTACACCACCGCCCCGGCGTTGGGATCGCTGGGGTCGCTTTCCTTGGCCCCTGCCTTCACCAGGTCTTCGCGCTTCACACCCAGCCACATGGCGATGCCGGCGGCGACGAAGATCGACGAATAGATGCCGAAGAGGATGCCGATGGTCAGC
>JANMKK010000347.1:0-1843 GCA_031372005.1 Rubrivivax sp. | reverse complement strand
ACGACAAGACCGTGGCGCGCCTGTACGGCATCACCGCAGCTGAGTTTGCGCACCTGCTGCGCAGCTTCAAGGGCCTGGCCACCAAGCGCCCGGAATACCTGGCCTTGCTGCAGTAGCTGCCGGGTCGGTGGTGCGGGTGCCTCGCCCGAAGGCTACGGCTTGACGCTGCTTGAGAACATGGATGCACGGCGGACAGCACTGGATTGCCAAGTTGCAGGAACGCGGCGACGCGCCGAACTCACCCCTGCGCGAATACCTCGCCATGAGATCAGAGCGCGCTTGTGGCGTCGATGCGGCCACCGTCGAATTCTGTCGCGCCGGGCCGCACCAAGTCGTCGTCGTGAAGCGCTTCGACCGCCTGGTGCGCGACGACCGCGACCACCAGGTCCTGCGGCATGGTTTTGCCAGCGCGCGCACCCTGCTGCGGCTGGACAGCATCGCGACCCCAGGGGACCCGCTGCGCTCTTACCCGTACCTTGCAACGGAAATCCAGCGCTGGTGCGGCGCCGAAGGGGCCGATGTCCCGGGGCTGTGTGCCGGCGGACGCTGGTCGTTGTCCCCCGCCTATGACATCGCGCCCACCATCGCCTTCGGCGGTTTCCTGGCCATGAGCAGCAGCCGTGACGGCCACATGCAAGCTGCACGCTGGGCGCTGCTGCGCGACTGCGAGACCTTCGGCTGCAACGAGGATGAATGTGGGCGCTGGATCGACCAGGCCACTCTCGCCATGAAGCAGGCCTGGGAGGCTGAACGTGCCGCATTGGGCTTTGGGCAAGACGATGCGCCAACCCCGACACCTGCGCAGTGGCTTGAGGCGGAGCCTCCAGACAACCTGGCGCCCAAGCGGCGCCCACGTGCACGGCGCCGCGACAGCACTTGAGCCGTTCGCGGCCACCGCAAGGCAGGCTGGCCGGGTGGCAGCCGTCAGCCGTCAGCCGCGGCGGGCTGCTTCGACCGCCGCGATGTCGATCTTTTTCATCTGCATCATCGCCTCGAATGCGCGCTTGGCGGCTGCTGGGTCGGGGTCGGTGATGGCAGCAATCAGGGCACGCGGTGTGATCTGCCACGACAGGCCCCACTTGTCCTTGCACCAGCCGCAGGCGCTTTCCTGGCCGCCGTTGCCCACGATTGCGTTCCACAGGCGGTCGGTCTCAAGCTGGTCGTCGGTCGCCACCTGGAACGAAAAGGCCTCGGTGTGCTTGAACATCGGGCCACCGTTGAGGCCGAGACACGGGACGCCGGCCACGGTGAACTCCACCGTCAAGACGTCGCCCTGCTTTCCCGACGGATAGTCGCCCGGCGCGCGATGGACAGCGCGCACTGCGCTGTCCGGGAAGGTCTGGGCGTAGAACTGCGCGGCATCCAGCGCGGTGCCGTCGAACCAGAGGCAAATCGTGTTCTTGGACATCATGGGCGCTCTCCAAACAAAACCAGGACCGTCCATCGTAAGCGCGCCGCCACGCCGATTTCGGCTGTGGGCGGTGGCGTCTGGCGCTCGGCGTTATTCCGCAGCTGCTGCTTCGTTGACGGCAGCCTCGGCCAGCTCGGTCATCAGCTCATCGGCTTGATACATCTGCTTCACCGCAGCACGCAGCTGCCGGTTGTCATCCTTGAGCTTGAGCGCTGCGGAGAACGCGGCCACGGTGCCGAAACCGGTGATGCCGTAGTGCGTCATGCGCTGGTACTGGGCAATGATGGCGGCGTCCAGCACCGAGCCCTTTGCCGGGCCGTCTTCAATGGTGTGCTTGAGTGCCTCATCCACCAGGCCCTGCATGCCCTTGCAGTGTTCCTTGGCCACTTTTTCGCCTTGGTTGGCGATCAGTGCCTTCAGCAAATCGGTGTG
>JANMKK010000307.1:0-6907 GCA_031372005.1 Rubrivivax sp. | reverse complement strand
CTCGTGAGCACACTCGCGGGCGTTGGCGTGACGGTGCTCATGACATCCGAGCTGGAAGACCGCTACACCGATCTGCGCTTCAGCCCCTACGGCACCGCCTTCATGACCGACGCCATCATCGTGCAGCGCTACATCGAGGTTGAAAGCCGCCTGCGGCGTGTGATGGCCGTGGTCAAGGTGCGCTCCAGCGAGCATTCAAACGAGTTGCGCGAATACAGCATCGGCGGCGATGGCATTCACCTGGGTGCCATGCTGGGCGACCACGAAGGCCTGCTGGGTGGCAAGCCCAGGCAAAAGTCCACGCGCAAGCCGACGGACGAGCTCGCCGAAAGCACTCACGACTCGCCCGCATCATGAATGAACACCCCGAGCTGCGTGATGGAGAGGTTGCGACAGCCGAGGCCAAACTTGACCACTTGAACATTCAGGTGACCGCCATGCGCGCGGTGCTGCTGCAGTTGCTGCAGGACGTGGCTCGGACTGAAAAGCGCCTGGACAACGGCCAGGTGTCGCAGTTGCTTGAGGTTAATGAACGGCTCGTCCTCAGCGGCCTGGAATTGCAAGCCGAAGTGGATTCGTCCGCCGGGGCGCTGGACGAGGTCACGCGGTCAGTGGCGCTGGATTCGCTCACCCGGCTGCCCAACCGCACCGTGCTGCTGGACCGATTGGAGCAGGCGATAGCCGGTGCCCGGCGCCACCGCAAACGCGTGGCGGTGCTGTTCCTGGATCTCAACAACTTCAAGCAGGTCAATGACCGCTTCGGACACGCGGCCGGCGACGAAGTGCTGCAACGCGTGGCGGCTTGTCTGATCAGTCTGGTGCGCGAGACCGACACTGTCAGCCGCCACGGCGGCGACGAATTCCTGATCGTGCTGGCCGAAGTGGTCGAAGCCGCAGACGCCGGCATCATTGCCGACAAGGTGAACATTGCCTTGCGCGCGGCCAGCCGGATCGATGGACACCTGGTGACCGCCAGCATCGGCATCAGCATCTACCCCGACGACGGTGAGGATGCTGCAGCGTTGGTCAGCCGCGCCGACGCTGCGATGTACCAGGCCAAGCAGCACAGCGCGGGCGGCTTCGCCTTCCACGCGCGGCCGGCCGATGGCCCGCCAGCGGCCATGCCCGCCAGTGTGCCGAGCCCGCACGAGCAAGTCATTGCCGAGCACGAACGCCGGCATGCACAACTGGTGGAAACAAATGAACAACTGGTGTTGGCAGCGCTGGGCTTTGAAGCCCTGAGAGATGCCGCCGACGATGCGCGGCAGCTGCGCGCTGGCCTGCTGCAGGCGGTGGTGCAGGAACTGGGCGATGCCGACGCACCGGTGCGCCTTGCCGCTGCGTTGTCGGGCCTGGAAGCCGCGCACGAAGCCATGCTGCCGCGTGCGGTGGCGATCGTCGAGCGGCAGATGGAACACATGGCGCGCACGGTGGGCGCATTGCTGGAGCCTGTTCAAGGCCCCCCGCTCAAGCTGCAGAGTCCGCGGGTGATCGACGTGACGGCGCTGGCCCGTGCAGCGGTGGAGGGCTGCAGGGCCGCCGTTGACAGCCGGCATCAGGTCCTGGATGTCCACATTCAGAGCCAGCCCATCGGCGTGCGCGGCGACCCCGTGCAACTGGAGCAAGTGCTGACCCGCCTGCTGCGCAACGCCAGCGACTACACGCCGGACGGCGGCCACCTCGGGCTGCACGTCGAACCTGCTGGCCTGAGCGTGCAGATGCTCTTCTCTGACGACGGCCTGGGGCTGGAGCCCGACACCTTGGCCATGACCCTGGAGCCTTTCGTGCGCGACCCGCGTCTGCGCAGGGACAGCGGAGACAGCTTCGGCCTGGGGCTGACCACCGTGCGCGCGGTGGTCGAGGCGCACGGTGGCAGCGTGGCCGCCAGCAGCGCCGGCTCGGGTCGAGGCAGTCGCTTCACCATCCTGCTGCCGATGGTGGCGCTGCCCACCTAGCGCATCCTCAACCAGGGGCGCACCTTTGCGGCGCCAGCAGCTTCAGCGTTCTGCGATGTAGTGCTGCATGACCGGCACTTCACCAGGCGGCAGGTATTCCAGCAACCTGGCTTCCAGCACCTGGTCGGCCAGGGTGCCGCGCGCGCGCTGGTGCAGGTAGTCGGCCCAGCTGGTGACGATGAACCGTTCGAGGTAGCGTGAAGGGTCGCCCAGGTCGCGGTAGATGCGCCAGAAGGTGGCGCCGTCGCGTCGCCGTGGCGCGCGCAGCAAGCTCACGGCATCCAGGAATTCGGCTGTGGCTTCGGGCCGCACGCGGTAGCCGATTTCCACCGCCACCGGGCCGGCTTCGGGTGCCGGCTCGTGCACCACGAAGAGGTCTTGCGACAGCGGCACCTGGGTCACTTCCGGCAGTTCGCTCATGCGCAGCGGGAAGGGCCGCGCCAGCAGCAACCCGGCGGCCATGCCAGTGGTGGCGATCAGCAGTGTGGGCGTGAGGCCGACGATGTCCGACAGCGCGCCCCAGACCGCTGAGCCGATGGCAAACGAGCCTAACGCACACAATGTGTGCATGGCGGTGGCGCGCGCCCGCACCCAGGGCGGCACGCTGGTCTGGGTGGCGGTGTTGTAGGTAGACATGGTGGCCATCCAGGCACCCCCACCGGCCGCCAGCGCCAGATAGACCACCGGTTTGACAGTCGAAAGCGCAGCAGCCGCCATCGCCAGCGCAAAGACCACGATGCCGCCGGCCACCAGCCGCTCCAGCCCCAGCCGCGTGCGCAGCCGCCCGATCACCAGCCCCGCCAGCACCGCACCCGTGCCCAGGCAGCCCATCAAGAAGCCGAAGCCGGTAGCACCCAGTCCCAGCTGCCGCTGTGCAATCACCGGCAGCAGCGCCCACAGTGCCGAGCCCGTGGCGCTGTAGGCCCCCGTGCGCACCAGCTGCGCCAGCACGGTTTCCGAATGCCGCACAAAGCGCAGCGCGCTGAGCATGCCGCCCCACAGCCGCTCGGCCGGCAGGCGCGAAGGTGGGTGCGGCCGCGGCGGGTGCAGCCGCACCGCCTGCAGCAGGACGCCAATGCCCACCACCCCGCAAACGAAAACCCAGGCGCTGCCGGCCTGCGCGAAGACCCAGCCGGCCAGCGCCGGGCCCAGCGCGCGGGCGCCGTTGTAGGCGATGCCGACCACCGTGATGGCCTGCGGCAATTCTGGCCGTGGCACCACGTCGACGATGGCCGAATTCCAACTGGGCGACAGCATGGCCGTGCAGCAGCCGGCGACGAAGGTCAACACCAGCAGCGTGGTGGCGCCGGCCCAGCCGGTGAACATCAGCACTGCCAACAGCATCACCACGGCGGCCTGCACCAGCAGCGCAATCAGGATCAGGCGTCGGCGGTCCGTGGTGTCGGCCATCACGCCGGCGGGCAGGGCCAGCAGGAACATCGGCAGGAAGACGGCGGTCTGCACCAGCGCGGCCAGGAAGGACGAGCCGGTGAGCTCCACCATCAACCAGGCCGTGGCCATGGCCTGCATGGCGTTGCCGACGAAGTAGACCGTGCCGCCGCCAATCAGCGCGCGGAAGGGCCGGTGGCGCAGCGTGGCGCTGATGGAGTCTTGGCGGGTGGGGGCCATTGTCTGGATTGTGGCGGCGCGAATGGCTGCGCTTCCGACTGCAACCGCCTTGCGGCCGCAATCCTAAATTTGCAGCCGTGCTTGCTGAAGCCATCCCAAGCCGGCTTCGGTGCCCGCAGCGGGCAGGTATTCGCAGCCGATCCAGCCGCTGTAGCCGATGCGGTGCAAGTGCTTGAAAAGGAAGCCGTAGTTGATTTCGCCCGTGCCGGGCTCATGGCGCCCCGGGTTGTCGGCCACCTGGATGTGGCCGATGCGCGCCAGGTGCTTGGCCATCGTGGCCGCCAGCTCGCCTTCATGACGTTGCGCGTGGTAGAGGTCGTACTGCACAAAGGCGTTGTCCGTCTTGCCGTCACTCGCTACTTCATCCAGCACGTCAATGGCCAGTTGGGTGCGGTTGAGCCAGAAGCCGGGCACGTCAAACGTGTTGATGGGTTCGATCAGCAGCTTCAGGCCCGCAGCCTTGAGTGCACAGGCCGCAAAGCGCACATTGGCCACAAACGTGGCGCGCAACAGCGCGTCGGGCACACCGGCCGGTGCCTTGCCGGCCAGGCAGTTGAGCTGCGGCACACCCAGCGTGGTGGCGTAGCGAATGCCTTGATCGACCCCGGCGCGGAATTCGGCCACGCGGGCGGGGTCGCAGGCCATGCCGCGGTCACCGGCGGCCCAGTCGCCTGCGGGCAGGTTGTGCAACACCATCTGCAGCCGATTGGCGACCAACTGGTCGCGGATGACCGCGGCCGGTGCCTCGTACGGGAACTGCAGTTCGACGCTGGAAAATCCCGCGCGTGCGGCGCGCTCAAAACGCTGCAGCAGCGGCACGTCGGTGAACAGCGTGGACAGGTTGGCGGCAAAGCGTGGCATCACGGTCTCCGGGTCTTGTCAGCGAGCCATCCATTGTGGTGTTCATGAACCCACGCGGCATGGGGAAATGGGGCTGCACCGTTAGGTCTGCGGCGGGGGTCCACCGCAAAATGCAACCATGATCGAACTGCTCTCGAACCCGCAAGCCTGGATTGCCCTTGCCACCCTCACCGCGCTGGAGCTGGTGCTGGGCATCGACAACATCATCTTCATCTCCATCCTGGTGGACAAGCTGCCGAAGGAAAAACGCGAGTTCGCCCGCAAGATCGGCCTCTTCATGGCGATGTTCATGCGCATCGGGCTGCTGCTGGTGCTGGCCTGGATCGTGGGCCTGGTGACGCCGCTGATCACAGTGCTGGGGCAGGCCATCTCGGGCCGTGACCTGATCCTGATCCTGGGTGGGCTGTTCCTGATCTGGAAGAGCACGGGTGAAATCCACCAGTCCATTGAGGGCGAAGAAGAAGGCGCCGGCAGCAAGGCCGTGCAGGCCACGTTCACGGCAGTGATCCTGCAGATCATGGTGGTGGACCTGGTGTTTTCGCTGGATTCGATCATCACCGCCGTGGGCATGGTGGACGACGTGCGGATCATGATCGTGGCCGTCATCGCGTCGGTGGCCTTGATGATGCTGTTTGCCGGCCCCATCGGCCGCTTTGTGTCGGACCACCCCACCATCAAGATGCTGGCCCTGGCCTTCCTGGTGGTGGTGGGCGTGGTGCTGGTGGCCGAGGGTTTTGGCCACCACGTGCCCAAGGGTTACGTCTACTTCGGCATGGCGTTTTCGCTGGGGGTGGAGATGCTCAACATCCACACCCGCAAGAAGTCGGCGCGCCGGGTCAAGCTTCACCAGCCGCACATGCCGGGGGGTTGAGCCTTTTGGGGCGGGCAGGCGGCGTAAGCCATCAGAGCCGCCATTGAACACACGCAACCGCGGTGGCCACAACCCGAAAGGATTTCCCATGAAGACCCGTCTGCTCAGCCTGGCCGTTGCCGCTTTCCTGTCCGTCAACGCCGGCAGCGCCCTGGCCCAGGACGAAAAGGGCCTGTCGCCCGCCGTCGTGCAGCAGCTTGACCTCATCAACCGCCTGGTGGCGCTGGGCGACGCGCGCAAGGACCCGATCCTGCTGCTGGCGGCTGCCAGCATCCAGAAGAGCCTGGGCACCGACGCCGAGACGCTGCCGTCCAAGAGCACCGCGCCCGACGACATCCTGGCCCGCGCCAAGGCCCTGTCGGTGGGCCGCAAGGACCTGCTGACGATGGCTGACGACATCGGCGGCACCAAGGCCAAGGGCGCGTCGTGGCGCATCGACGCGGTGACGGGGCGGTCCAGCTACCGCTACTGATCGGCGCTGCTTGAGCGGCTGCCAATCAGGCACGGCGGCACAATCGCCGCCGTGAAGACACCGACACCTGAACCCTCGGACCCGGCACTTGAGCGCTTCATGGCCCTGCTGGCCGCGCGCCTGGAAGCAGGGCAGTGGTTGAAGCTCGTCCTGTCCCGGCCCGACGGTGCAGCGGCTGACCTGCAGCGCGTGGTGGTGCGGCCGTTGCTGCTGCGCGGCGCGACCGTGCTTTCGTTCCTGAGCAGCCACCGCACGCGTGACCTGACCCAGAACCTGCCCGTGCCCGATGGCTTGGCCCAGATACGCCAGAGCCTGGGCCGCAGCTTCAGGAACGCGCACCTTCACACGCCCACGGAAGCGTTTCAGCTGCGTTTTGGCAAGAAGGGCACGGCGCATCTGGGCAGCACCCGGGTTGGCCCTGGCTTCAGTGCCGAACCACCCCCGGCCACGCCCGCGCCCCACGACCGTGAAAAGCAGCGCTGGATCGACATCCAGAGCCCCTTTCTCGTTTCCCTGGGTATCACGAGCGCGCAGCACCAGCTGGTGCCGGCGATGGCGCGCAAGTGGAAGCAGATCAACAAGTTCGTCGAGATCTTTGCCCACGCGCTGGACGCTTCACCGCTGGCGCAGGCTCGGCAATTGCACGTCGTGGACTTCGGCGCCGGCAAGGGTTACTTGACTTTTGCGCTGCACGACTGGTTGCGCCACAGTCGCGGCCTGGCGGCCAAAGTGAGGGGCATCGAACTGCGCGCCGACCTCGTGGAACAAGGCAACCGCCACATCGCCGATCTGGGCCTGCAAGGCTTGCAGATGCAGCAGGGCGACGTGCGCGAATTTGGCAAGGGCGGAAAGTCTGAACCCATGGACGTGATGATCGCGCTGCACGCCTGCGACACCGCCACCGACCACGCCATCCACCTGGGCCTGCAGAGCGGCGCGCAGATCATCCTGTGCTCACCCTGCTGCCACAAGCAACTGCGCCCGCAACTGCTCAGCCCGCACCCGCTGCGCAGCGTGTTCCAGCACGGTATCCACGCCGAACAGCAGGCCGAGATGGTGACCGACAGCCTGCGCGCGCTGCTGCTGCAGGCGCAGGGCTACGACACCCAGGTTTTTGAG
>JANMKK010000299.1:0-8413 GCA_031372005.1 Rubrivivax sp. | reverse complement strand
CGGCAGCGACCCGGGCAGCATGGTCACGCGCGCCAAGGCCGTGCCCGGCGGCTATGCCTTGAGCGGCAGCAAGATGTGGATCAGCAATTCCCCCATAGCCGACGTGTTCGTCGTCTGGGCCAAGGATGATGCGGGCGCCATCCGCGGCTTCATCCTGGACAAGGGCATGAAGGGGCTGACAGCACCCGCGATCCACGGCAAGGTGGGCCTGCGCGCCAGCATCACCGGGGAAATCGTGATGGACCAGGTCTTCTGCCCCGAAGAAAACGCCTTCCCCGACGTGCGCGGTTTGAAGGGCCCCTTCACCTGCCTGAACAGCGCGCGTTACGGCATCGCCTGGGGCGCACTCGGCGCCGCCGAAGACTGCTGGTTTCGCGCCCGCCAGTACGTGCTGGACCGCAAGCAGTTTGGCAAGCCGCTGGCCGCCAATCAACTGATCCAGAAGAAGCTGGCCGACATGCAGACCGAGATCACGCTGGGCCTGCAAGGCTGCCTGCGCCTGGGGCGCATGAAGGACGAAGGCACAGCGTCAGTCGAGATCACCAGCATCCTGAAGCGCAACAGCTGCGGCAAGTCACTGGACATTGCGCGCATGGCGCGCGACATGCTGGGCGGCAACGGGATTTCCGACGAATACGGCGTGGCACGCCACCTGGTGAACCTGGAAGTGGTCAACACCTACGAAGGCACGCACGATGTGCACGCGCTGATCCTGGGGCGGGCGATGACGGGGATTGCGGCTTTCTAGGCGTGTTGACCCGGCGCTCAACCATTCTGGACTCGTGTCCGAAAGCGCCTGCCAACTGCGTCTGGCGAGAGGGAGGGGTTTGTCAGGCGACTGTTCAGTCGCCACCTCGCCCGGGGGATTCATACCGTGTCGCTCATCACCAAAGCAAAGTCTGGCAGGCCCATGCGAAACCGCCTTGCCGCTTGGTCGTTCCTCCTGGCAGGCATTGCCGCAAGCGGGGAGGCATCGGCTTTCCTTGAAGGTCAGCAGTTCTACTGGAGGGAGACCAGTGACCACCCGCTGGGCGGAGGGGCCGACTCCGGCGGTGTCGTTGGCCCGGGCATCGACCACTATGGTGCTTACTACACCGTGGACATCACTGACACGGGTCTGTCGATGCAATTCCTGAGCGGCCACAGCTTCGCGAATCTCTATCCGCAGATCAACGGCTTCAACCTGAGTGTGTTCAGCCCTTGGGCAAATACGGGGCTCTCGGTTGGCGTGGTTTCAAGCCCATGGGCCGGCTTCGGCGACGCGAACCAATACCGCCTGCTGGTCGAACCTGCCACCTTGCGCATCGACTTCGGCGGGCTGACCGTGAACGCTGGCGACACGCTGGTGCTTTCCATGGCGCCACTGGGCGCGGTGCCCGAGCCGGCACCGGCAGCCCTGCTGGCCGCCGGGCTGGCTGCGCTGGCCTGGACTGCGCAAGGCCGACGTCGTCGGGCCCGCGCTGTTCAGCGGCAAGCAGCCGCAGTGTGAACAGCCTGATGCAGCGCGCACATGCTGAACCTGGGGCGCACCATGAACGGCCCTGCGCCATTTCCAGTTATCTTCACCCTGAACGCAACCGCAGCAGCGCACGCACAAAGCCATGATCACTGCGCCAGCGTTCCCGGCTTTCGTGCAGGTGGTCATTGAAGACTTCCACGCGCTTCACGTCGCCGATGGCGAAGCGTGATGTGGCGACAAACTCTTCGCTGACCCAGATCTGGTCCAGCAGTTCGGGCCAGCCCTGGTGGACGTGCGAATAGGCCATGTCGCGCTTCAGCGCCGGTTCGGTCGCCACGTCCCAGGCGTGGTGCAGCGCCACGTCGCGTGCGCCGCGGTCGTAGGCGACGGCTTGCGTGGCAGCGATCATCTGGCTCGTCACCGAATGTGGACCGTCGTTCATGTCGCCCAGCAGCACCAGCGGCTCGCCGCCCTGCGGGCCGTGGCGGGTGGTAATGCCGACGACCACTCGGCGCAGTGCGGCCGCTTCAGCACCGCGCATCAGCAGGCTGCGCAGCGTGGCGCGCGCGGTGATGGCCGGGTCGTCGCGGTCTTCCAGCGCGTTGCCGGCAGCGTCTTGCAAGTACTTCGGGCGTTTGCTCTTCAGGTGCACCACCAGCACGTGCAGCGCGGCGCCCGCGTGTGTGCCTTGCCTTGCGCGCGAACTGGTTTGCAGGCGGGCATGCAGAACCGGCCGCTCGAAGCGCGTGTACTCACCCAGCTCGGGCACCATCAGCCGATCTGCCGGCACAAAGTCGGCGATCGTTTCGATTTGCTCGACGGCCAGCCGCGTCGCCAGGCCCAGGCGCGGTGTGCCGATGGCGCCGTTCTCGGCGCCGGGCGCGGCCACCGTGGTGTAGCGCAGCCCGCTGCGCGCCACGGCCGCTTTGAGCGCGGCTTGGTCCCACACTTCCTGGAACCCGACGATGTCGGCGTTCAGCCGCGCCAGCATGCCGCCGATCCAGGCCAGCTTGCGGTCGTGCTCCTGGTTGTCGTAGGCCTCTTGCCCGGGGTAGAAAGCGCGGCCGGGCAGCGCCAGGTTCAGCAGGTTGGCATTGGCCACTTGCAGCATCAGCCATTGCGGGGCTGCAGCAGATGGGGCAGGTGCGGGGATTTCGTTCATCGACGGAGTATCGCCAGCCGCGCAGGGGACCAGGTTTGCGAGCATCACGGCCCCGTCATCTGGGGCAAAGGTGCTTCGCCTTTGGTTGCGCGCTGACAATGCCGTGTGCGCCATGGCTGCAGCGCCGCATGCGGCCGATGCACGCGCCCTGGCGCGGCGCGCCGACGCGCTGGGCCAACCGCGCTGAGTCTGGAATCTAAGAGCGCACGCGCCGGTCCGGCACCGCCGGCAAGCCCACCGCGCCGTCCACACCTTCGGCCACACCCCCGCGCCGGTCCACCCCGGTGCGGCGTTCGCCCCAGGCGTTTTCAAGCTCCATGCGCTTGATCTCTTCGACCGCACCTTCGTCGGCACCGCCGGCCTTGCGCGCTTGCGCCCGGGCCAGTCGCTCCATCAGGCGCAGGTCGCGGTCGGTCAGGCCCAGCGCACTTTCAGCCCATTGGTCGACGATGGCTGTCAGCGATTCATAGCGGATCGGCGCGGCCAGCCGCTGCGCGCGCAGCGCCGCCAGCGTGCCACGGTGGCGCGGGTCCACGTCGCGGATCACGCGCTCGACCGCCGCTTCGCCGGCACCGTCGTCCACCACCAGGTCCACCACGCGGCGGTAGTGCAATTCTTCGGCGCTGTACAGGCGGCCGGACAGGATCATCTCGTTGGCCACCGCAAAGCCGGCCTTGCGGATGGTGAAGTCCCAGGCGCCCATGCCGGGGAACAGATTGAAAAGCACTTCGGGGAAACCGGCCTGCGCGCTGCGCTCGAAGATGACCTTGTGAAAGGGCAGCACCGATTCCAGCCCGCCGCCCAGCGTGTCGCCCTGTGACAGCACCGTCGTGTGCACGCCCAGGCTGGCGGCGTTTTCCATCCACCACACCAGGTCCACACAGCGCATGCCGTAGAGCTTGAGGGACTCGATATCACCGGCGCGCACCAGCAACACGAAGAGCGCCAGGTCACCGCCGAAATTGAAGACCCGCGGCACGTCAGACGTCATCACGAAGTGCCGCACCAGGCCCGGGTTGGCGGTGATGTCGGACAGCATGCGGTGCAGCTCACCCATCACGGCCAGGCTGTAGCACTGGATGGGTTTGACGCAGGTGCGCACGCGCAGCAGCCGTAGATCAGAACTCCATTCAAGACGGATCGTCTTGTAGGGCCGGCCCATGAGGCCGGCCACACCGACAGCAGCTGAAGAAACGGCTGCAGAAGCGGCAGCAGAAGCGGGCGCGGTGCTCACAGAGGCTTTCTCAAATGGCTTCGATGATGCGTGTGAAGTGGTGGAAATTGACCTTGACAGATTCAACCACGGCAGCCTTGGCCCTGTCATCAGAAATCTGGTTCATGACCAGCCGCAACTCAGCCATGTGCTGCGCGTCGAGCGAGGCATGCGAATCGATGAACGACACGCCTCGGTCGCCGTCCAGCAACAAGGCCTCGCGGATCGCCGACGCAAAAGGCCCTCCATACACCGACGAGATCACTTCCAGCGCATACAGCATGCCCAGCACTGAACACGGATGCCGGCGGTCTGCGGCCCAGTAGTTGTAGCCATTCAGCGCCAGCGTGTGCACGGACGGCGTGTGGTCGCGCGCCGGCTGCACCGGCACACCCACGGCGTCCAGGTCATTCAGCACCCACGCTTCATGCCCGGTTTCTTCGTGCATGTGCTCGTACAGAAAATGGCGGATCGGCTGCAGCGCTTCTTCAGCCGGCGTGCCCATGCGGCTGGCCGCCGCCGCGCACACGGGGTTGAAGTTCCACACCACGTGGTACAGCTCCAGCAACAGCGCGCGGTAGCGCTCTACCGACATGCCGTCGGCGACTGCCGCCATCAGCACCGGGTGGTTCTCGAAAGCACGCCGGTCTTCGTCGGTGTGTGTGATCAGATCGGCAAAAAAACTTGACATCGACATTCCCAACGTACCCGGCCCAAATGATGGGCTCTACTCGTTCGCCCTGATTGATACGCAAGTCTAGGCTGTGGCCGCCAGATCCGTGGTGCACCGTGGCTCGGCACCTACAATTCCAGCGATGAAACCTGAGACCGTGGACGCGTCTTTGGCGGTGCGCGCACCGGTGCTTGCGCCGGTGCACCCAGCCCGGCGCTCACCCATCCGCGAACTGCCCGACGAGCTGATCAGCCAGATCGCTGCCGGCGAAGTCATCGACCGCCCCGCCGCCGCCGTGCGTGAGCTGGTGGACAACGCGCTGGACGCAGGCGCCGCGGTGGTCACGGTGCGCATGGCCGCAGGCGGTGTGCGCAGCATCAGCGTCGAAGACGACGGCGCGGGCATCGACCGCACTGAGCTGCCGCTGGCGCTGAAACGCCACGCCACCAGCAAGATCGCCAGCCTGTCGGATCTGGAATCGGTGGTCACCATGGGCTTCCGCGGCGAGGCGCTGGCCGCCATTTCTTCGGTGGCCGACATGAGCATCACCACGCGCACCGCTGCCGACGCGCACGCCTGGCGGCTGGATGCGCGCAGCGGGGAATTGCAGCCCGCCGCCCGCGCCGTGGGCACCACGGTGGAGGTGCGCGAACTGTTCTTCAGCACCCCCGCCCGGCGCAAGTTCCTGAAGACTGATGCCACCGAACTGTCGCATGCACTGGAAGCCGTGCGCCGCCACGCGCTGGCGCGCCCCGATGTGGCTTTTGCGGTGTGGCATGAAGGCCGGCTGGTGGCGCAGTGGCGCGCGGCTGCGCCTGCACAGCGCCTGGCCGAGGTGCTGGGCGCCGACTTCACGGCCGCCAGCCGCGACCTGCAGGTGGCACGCGGCCCGCTTGCGCTGCACGGCCGCGTCGGCCAGCCTGAAGCGGCGCGCGCGCGGGCTGACCTGCAGTACCTCTTTGTCAACGGCCGCTTCGTGCGCGACCGGCTGCTGAGCCACGCCGTGCGCTCTGCCTATGAAGACCAGCTGCATGGCAGCCGTCAGCCCGCGTATGCGCTGTTCCTGCAGATCAGCCCGGACCTGGTGGACGTGAACGTGCACCCGGCCAAGGCCGAGGTGCGCTTCCGCGATGGCCGCGCCGTGCACCAGACGCTGCGGCATGCGGTGGAAAACGCGTTGGCGCCGACGCGCGCGGTGGCCGATGCTGCCGCAGCCGTGGACGCGCCGCCGCCGGGCGCCATGGCGCCGCAGACCCCCGCAGCGTGGCAGTCCTCTTTGGCATGGGGCCGGACGACACCGCCGGCCGTGCACGAAGCACCCGCGCCGTGGACGCCTGCGCGGACCCCGCAGCCTCCACCGCCCCAGACAGGCAGCGGCGGCTTGGCCGCCTGGGCCGCGTTGAGGGCGCCGGTGGCGCAGGCTTCCAACACCTCGAGCACCTCCAACACCTCCTACACCTCCTGCGCGACCGAAGCCGAAGGGGCCGAAAGGTGGCCCCTGGGCCGCGCCGTGGCGCAGATCGGCGGCGCCTATGTGCTGGCCGAAAACGAACACGGCCTGGTGGTGGTGGACATGCACGCGGCGCACGAGCGCATCGTCTATGAAAAGCTCAAGCGTGCGTCTGAGCGTGAGTCTGAACGTGCATCCGAGTGTGCATCTGACGGCTCTGCTTCACTGCCTTCACAGCCGTTGCTGATTCCCGTCAGCTTCGTCGCCACCGCCACCGAAATTGCGCAGGCCGAAGCGGAGCACGCCACGCTGTTGAGGCTGGGCCTGGACGTGGGCACGCTCAGCAGCCACACCCTGGTGGTGCGCAGCCGCCCCGCCGCACTGCCCGACGCCGACCTGGCCGAGCTCACGCGGTCGGTGCTGGCCGACCTGGCAGAGGCCGGTGCCAGCCGCGTCGTGCAACGCGCCCGCGACGACATCCTGGCGACGATGGCCTGCCACGGCGCGGTGCGCGCCAACCGCCGGCTGACCCTGGAAGAGATGAACGCGCTGCTGCGCGAGATGGAACGCACCGAACGCGCCGACACCTGCAACCACGGCCGGCCGACCTGGCGGCAGGTGACGATGAAGGAGCTGGACGCGCTGTTCCTGCGCGGCAGATGACGTCAGGCCGCCAGCAACTGCCGCAGCACAAACGGCAGGATGCCGCCGTGTTTGTAGTAGTCCACTTCGATGCCGGTGTCGATGCGCAGCGTCACCGCCACCTCGCGCCTGCTGCCGTCGGCGCGCAAGATGACCAGCAGCGCGTCTGACAAGGGCTTGATGTCGTCGGCCAATGTCACGTCGATGGTCTCGTCCCCCGTCAGGCCCAGGCTCTCCCAGGACTCACCGCTCTTGAACTGCAAAGGCAACACACCCATGCCGATCAAGTTGCTGCGGTGAATGCGCTCGAAGCTGCGCGCCACGACCGCCTTGATGCCCAAGAGTGCCGTGCCCTTGGCGGCCCAGTCGCGGCTGGACCCAGTGCCATATTCCTCACCCGCAAAGACGACGGTCGGGGTGCCGCTGGCGACGTACTGCATCGCCGCGTCGTAAATGGCCGTCTGCACGCCCTGGACCAGCGTGTAGCCCCCTTCGACGCGTGAGCCGTCGGCCAGCGCCGGGATCATCAGGTTCTTCACGCGCACGTTGGCGAAGGTGCCGCGCATCATCACTTCATGGTTGCCACGGCGCGCGCCGTAGCTGTTGAAGTCGGCCTTCAGCACGCCCTGCTCCAGCAAGTATTTGCCGGCTGGCGTGGTGGCTGCAAAACTGCCGGCGGGGCTGATGTGGTCGGTGGTGATGCTGTCGCCGAACAGGCCCATGATGCGCGCGCCCTGCACGCCGCTGACCAGGGCCTTGGGCTGCATGGTGAAGCCGGCGAAGAAGGGCGGCTCGGCGATGTAGGTGCTCTTGGGCCATGTGTAGACGTTGCGGTCCTTTCCCAAACCCACACCTTTGATTTTTTCCCACAGCTTGCCGGGGTCGCTCTTGACCTTGTCGTAGCTCTTTCGGTAGGCCTTGCCGTTCATCGCAAACCTCATCAGCTGGTCGATCTCGTCGCTGGTGGGCCAGATGTCGCCGAGGTAGATGTCCTTGCCCTTTTTCCCTTGCCCCACCGGTTCGGTCATCAAGTCCTTCGTCACGTTGCCGGCAATCGCGTAGGCCACCACCAGCGGCGGGCTGGCCAGGAAGTTGGCCTTCAGGTTGGGGTGAATGCGGGCTTCAAAATTGCGGTTGCCCGACAGCACGGCCGCGCACACCAAGCCGTTTTGCATGATGGCGTCGTTGATCTCGGGCGTGAGGTCACCCGCGTTGCCAATGCACGTGGTGCAGCCGTACGCGGCCAGGCTGAAACCGAGCTTTTCCAGGTACGGCAGCAGGCCCGCTTTTTCAAGGTAGCTGGTGACGATGCGCGAGCCCGGCGCCAGCGATGTCTTCACGTGCTTCTTCACCTTCAGGCCCGCCTGCACCGCCTTCTTGGCCAGCAGGCCAGCCGCCAACATCACGCTCGGGTTGCTGGTGTTGGTGCAGCTGGTGATGGCGGCTATCAGCACGTCGCCATTGCCGATGTCCAGACCCGACGGCGTGCTGACCAGCATGCCCAGCTTTTCAGCCGGCTGGTTGAAGCCGTTCTCGGCCGCCGGCGCGCTGTACAGGCTGCTGAATTTGCTGGCCACGTTTCCAAGTTCAATCCGGTCTTGCGGCCGCTTCGGGCCGCTCAGGCTGGGGGTGACGGTGGACAGGTCGAGCTTGACGATCTGGCTGTAGTCAATGTCGGCAGCCAGCGGAATGCCAAACATCTTCTGCGCCTTGAAGTAGGCCTCGAAGGCTTCAATCTCGGACCTTGTGCGGCCAGTGCCCTGGAAGTACTCGATGGTCTTTTCATCGACCGGAAAGAAGCCCATCGTGGCGCC
>JANMKK010000293.1:0-2809 GCA_031372005.1 Rubrivivax sp. | reverse complement strand
TCGGTGCTGGACAACGTGATGCTGGGCACTGAAAGCCTGTGGCGGCCCGTTTCGCGCCGCGCCGCCGCACGCCAGCGGCTGCAGCAAGAGGGCGCCCGCTTCGGCCTGCAGGTGGACCCCGACGCGCGCGTGGCCGACCTGTCGGTGGGCGAACGCCAGCGCGTGGAAATCCTGAAGGCGCTGCTGCGCGGCGCGCGCATCCTGATCCTGGACGAACCCACCGCCGTGCTTACGCCGCAGGAAAGTGCAAGCCTCTTCCACACGCTGGCGCAGATGGTGGCGCAAGGGCTGTCGATCATCTTCATCAGCCACAAGCTCGACGAGGTGCTGCGTGTCAGCCACCGCATTGCCGTGCTGCGCGCCGGCCAGCTGGTGGCCACACTGCCGGCGGCCGGGGCCAACAAGGCGCAACTGGCGGCCCTGATGGTGGGCCGCAGCGTGGAACCCGCGCGGCGCGGGGTGGCTGGACCCGTAACTGGGGTGGTCCGTGGCGTGGTGTGCGACATCGCTGGCGGCACGGTGCGGGGCGGTGGCGTCAGGCCTTTGCTGGAAGGGCTGAACCTGCAGGTGCACGCCGGTGAAGTCGTGGCCGTGGCGGGTGTCTCGGGCAACGGCCAGGCCGCGCTGGCCGACCTGCTGTGCGGTGAAAGGGCGCTGGACGCGGGCACGCTGCTGCTGAATGGCAGGCCGCTGCGGCCGAGCCCACGCGCCTTTGTGCAGGCCGGCGTGGCGCGGGTGCCCGAAGACCGTCATGCGGTGGCCGTGGTGGGCGACATGGCGCTGTGGGAGAACGTGGTGCTTGAGCGTTATGCCGACGCTGCCTTCTCAAACGGCGGTGTCTTGAAACGCCATGCGGCGATGGATTTTGCCAAGTCCTTGCTCAGCCGCTTTGACGTGCGCGGCGCTGAAGGGCGCGGCGTGCAGACGATCACCCGCCGCCTGTCGGGCGGCAATGTGCAGAAGCTCATTCTGGGCAGAGTTCTGGGTCAAGCCGACCGCCCCGTGCTCATCATCGCCAACCAGCCCACCTGGGGCCTGGACATCGGCGCAGTGGCCTATGTGCACCAGCAGTTGCTGGATGCGGCCGCTGCCGGCAGCGCGGTGCTCGTCATCAGCGAAGACCTGGACGAAGTCTTCGCGCTGGCCGACCGCATCGCGGTCATGCACCACGGGCACTTGAGCCCGGCGTTGCCCACTGCCCACTGGACGCTGGCGCGCATCGGTCTGGCGATGGCGGGTTCTGCGTCAGCGTCAGCGTCAGAAAGCACCGATGCTGCGGCTTGAATTGCGCAGCAGCACGCCCCGCGCGCTGCTGCTGGGCGCGCCGCTGCTGGCGGTCGCATTCACCCTCGGGGTCAGCTCGCTGCTGGTGGCCTGGGCCGGCGCGCCGGTGGGCCAGGCCTACGCGCTGCTGCTGCAAGGCGGCTTCGGGTCGGTGTTTGCGATCACTGAAACGCTGACCCGCGCCACACCGCTGATCTTCACCGGCCTGGCCGCTGCGGTGGCCTTCCGGGCGCGGCTCTTCAACATCGGGGCCGAAGGCCAGCTCTACGCCGGTGCCTTGGCCGCCGTCGCTGTCGGCGGGCTGCATGGCGGCAGCGGCTTCGGCCTGACGCCGTGGCTGCTGTTGCCGATGATGCTGGCCGCCGCAGCGCTGGCGGGCGCCGCGCTGCTGCTGCTGCCCGCGCTGCTGAAGAGCCGCCTCGCCGTCGACGAAGTGGTGACGACGTTGCTGCTGAACTTCATCGTCCTGCTCTTCGTCGGCGCCATGCTCGACGGGCCGATGAAAGACCCGACATCGATGGGCTGGCCGCAGAGTGTGGCGATCCAGGATGCCTTGCAACTGACAAAGCTCGTCGAACGCAGCCGCGTGCACACCGGCCTGCTAGTCGCGCTGGCTTGTGCGCTGGCGCTATGGGCGTTGCTGCGATTCACGACCCTGGGCTTCGAAATTCGCGCCGTCGGCTCGGGCCCGCGCGCTGCCGCCTTCGCCGGCATGCCGGTGCAGTGGGTGACGGTGAAAGTGGCGCTGATTTCGGGCGCCCTCGCGGGTGTGGCCGGCGCCGTGGAGGTGGCCGGCCGCGCTGGCTACGTCACGCTGGACATGAGCCCGGGCTACGGCTTCAGCGGCATCGTCATCGCCATGCTGGCAGCGCTGCACCCGCTGGGCGTGGTGGCCGCCGCGGTCTTCGTTGCCGGCATCCTGGTGGGTGCCGACAGCATGAGCCGTGCGGTGGGCGTGCCGACCTACATCGCCGACGTCATCAACGCGGTGGCGTTGCTGTCGGTGCTGGTGGCAACGATGTTCACCCAATACCGCCTCAGGCTCAAATGAACGAGCTGCTGGATCTGCTGAACTTGCTCTCAGTCGCGCCCTTCTGGGGCAGCGTGCTGCGCATCGCCACGCCGCTGATCCTGGCCACCCTCGGGGTGCTGCTGTGCGAAAAGGCCGGCGTGTTGAACCTGGGCGTCGAAGGCATCATGGTCGCTGGCGCCTTCACCGGTTGGCTGGCCGTTCATGCAGGCTTGCCGCTGTGGGGCGGTGTGGCGGTGGCGGCCGGCACCGGTGCGCTGCTGGGCCTGCTGCACGCGGTGCTGACTGTCACGCTGGCACTGTCGCAGCACGTCGCAGGCCTCGGCCTGACGCTGCTGGCCACGAGCTTGGCCAGTTATGCCTACCGCGTCAGTTTCCCGAAGGTGGACACGCCGCCCACGATCCAGGCCTTTGCGCCGATGGACTGGCTGCCCGTCCCCGTGCTGAACGCGCAGACGCCCATGACGCTGCTGGCCTTGTTGCTGGTGCCGGCGG
>JANMKK010000282.1:0-22249 GCA_031372005.1 Rubrivivax sp. | reverse complement strand
GCCGGCAGAGCCTCTGCCAGCGCGCCGGCGCGGTCGGTGGTTTCCATCAGCCGCACCAGCTTGCCGATGAAGACGGGGATCAGCGTGTCGATCAGCGCCACCACCAGGCCGGTGGCAAACAACGCGCCAAAGAGGTGCTTGGTCTGGCGAACGTAGTGCCAGTAAAACGCCAGCAGACCTTGCGGCGGCGCGGTGCCGGGCAGGGCGGTGGGGCGGATGCGTCTTTCGAAGTAGGCGAACATCAAACGCAAGCGCCGCCCGGGGCCCTGTGGGGCACCTGGCGGCAGCCAGAAGAATGGGTGCCGGATTGTCGCCGCAAGCGCGCTTCAATCGCACGCTGCGGCATCCTCCCGCAGGTCTATGCCATCAGACGGCGGGAATCACTTCGCCGGCTTGCACACGCGGGCTGCGCAGAACTTGCGAGCGCACTTGCTCTCGCGTCAGCGAATGGGCCGTGGCGGTTGTGGATGCGCGTGCTGGCGGCACATCCACCTGCGCCTGCAGTTCGGTGGAGAACTGCAGCACGCCGGCAGCGCGGGCCTTCAGCACCTCTGCCGTCACTTCGGCGCGGGTCTTGGTGCTGATGAACTTGTCGTTGGCCACCGTGATGTCGTCGGCCATGGCGGCGGTGCCGGCAAAGGCCAGGGTGGCAAGGATGAAGAAAGATTTGGTGTTCATGAAAGTGGTCCTAATGGGTGGGGTGAGGTGGGGTGGAGTGGGGTTGAAGACAGGCTGTTGAAATCGGCGTCGATGCGGGCTTCTACGGAGATGCAGCCGGAACGGATGCAACTCCAGGCAGTTGGACCGCGCAGAAAAGTCAGACGTTCGCGAATGCACTGTTCGTGACCCATGAAGAAAGATGGATTGACCGCGCGCCACGCAGGTCTTCGCCAAGGGCGTGGACGAAGGCGGCTTTGCCAAGGCGGCGCGGGCGCTGGACATGGCGCCACCCGTCGTCACGCCTGGGACGACGATGAACCGGGCGGAGAGAGCTTCAGGCTGACCACCAACCGCCACTGTGGGCAGGCATGCCTTCACGGCGCCATCTGCCAGCGCGCACGCGCGCCTTCCCGGACTCTTTTGCTGACGATTTCCGGTGGCAAAGACCCGGGTCCGTGGTTGGCTGCCGCCGGGTGTGCGACAAACACCGAGACTAGAACGTGAAGCCTTGTGAAACGCGCGCGCCCGACATCGGCTCCAGCAGCCGGAGCAGCGGCGTCAGCGGCGCGTAGCGGCTGGCCACGCGTGTGGCATAGGCGAAAAAGCGCGGCAGGTCTTGCGCATAGCGCGGCTTGCCGTCGCGGTGCTTCAGGCGGCAGAAGATGCCGATCACCTTCAGGTGCCGCTGCAGGCCCATCCATTCCAGGGCGCGCCAGAACTCGCCAAAGTCTGCGTCCACTGGCAGGCCGGCGGCACGTGCTTGGCTCCACCAGCGCACGGCCCAGTCGATCTCCTGCTCTTCAGGCCAGGAAATGAAAGCGTCGCGCAGCAGCGAAGCCAGGTCGTAGGTGATGGGGCCGCGCACGGCGTCCTGGAAGTCGAGGATGCCGGGGTTCTGCGCCGGCTGGGTGGCCACCATCAGGTTGCGCGCCATCCAGTCGGCGTGCACCGCCACTTGCGGTTGCGCCAGGGCGCTGTCGATCAGCGTGCGGCAGGCGCGCTGCCAGCGGCCGTGTTCGATAGGCGTCCAGGCAATGCCGAATTCGCGCTGCACGCACCATTCGGGGAACAGCGCCAGTTCACGCGCCAGCAGCGCTTGGTCAAAGGGCGGCAACGTCTCGGCGCTGACCTTGCACTGAAGCTGCACCAGGGCCTGCATGGCGTCGCGCATGAGCTGCTCTGCGGCGGCGGGTTCCGCGCCTTGCAGCGCGTCCAGATACAACTGCTCGCCCAGGTCAGTCAGCAAGAGGAAGCCGTGTTCGGGGTCGGCCTCCAGCACCTGCGGCGCGTTCAGGCCGGCCGAGTGGATGAGGCCCGCCACGTGCACGAAGGGCCGCACGTCTTCGTGCGGCGGTGGCGCGTCCATGACGATCAGGCTTCCGGCATGACCCGTGATGCGCAGGTAGCGGCGAAAGCTGGCGTCGGCCGACGCCGCCACCAGTGTCATGGGATCCAGCCCGTGGCGTGGGCCGACGGCAGCCAGCCATTGTGTGAAGGCCGCATGGCGGCCGGCGTCGGGCCAGGGAATCATCGGCATCGTGGCCCTCATGGATAATCGATTCTACAAATCTGCCGCCGCGCAGTTCTGCACTCAGGCTCGCCCTCAGACCCCGCCCTTGCGGCCGCCCAGACAACCCGAATTTGCATGCGAATCTCCTTGCTGGCAGTGGCCGCTGCGCTCGGGCTCGGGCTGAGCACTGGCAACGCCAGCAGCCAGGCTGCTGTGCCGGTGGACGCCCCGGGCGCTGGGCTTGAGGCCAGCACCCGGCTGAACCCGCTGCCGCGCAACGAAGCCGCCCGCAGCCTGCCCATCGTGCTGCAGGCCCGCAGCCTGCGCAGTCAGCCGGATCTGGACACGGTGGCCGAAGGCGATGTCGAATTCCGCCGCGGCGGCCTGGTCATCCTGTCCGACCTGCTGGCCTATGACACGCCAAGCGACCGCGCCAAGGCCAAGGGCCACGTGCGGGTGATGCGCGACGGCGCGGTGTACTCCGGGCCCGAACTTGAGGTGAGCGTGCAGCGCTTCGAAGGTTTCTTCCTGGAGCCCACTTTCGAGTTCACCGCGCTCGGTGCCGGCGGGCGCGCCGACCGCATCGATTTTCTCGGCAACGGGCGGTCCAGGGCGATCAACGCCAGCTACACCAGCTGCCCGCGCGAGGACCTGGGCGTGGACGGCAAGGAGCCCGCGTGGGTGCTGAAGACAGACCGCGTGACGATTGATCTGGACACCAACGAAGGCACCGCCGAAGGCGCGGTGCTGCGCTTTCTGGGCACGCCGATCCTGGCGCTGCCGACATTGAGCTTTCCGCTCGGCGATACGCGCAAGTCAGGCTGGTTGCCGCCGTCGCTGAACCTGGACAACCGCAGCGGCCTCGTGGTGTCGGTGCCGTGGTACTGGAACATTGCGCCCAACCGCGACGCGACGCTGGCGCCGCGCATCATCACGCGCCGCGGCTTCGGCCTGGACAGCGAATTGCGCTATCTCGAACCCAACATGGACGGCACCCTGCGCGTGGACTGGTTGCCGCACGATCGCGTCACCGGCCGGTCACGCGAATCGGTGCACTGGCGCCATGAAGGCCAGCTCCCGCTGGGTTTTCAGTACAGCGCCGGTGTGGCCAGGGTGTCTGACGACGGCTGGTGGAAAGACTTCCCCGACGCCAGCCGCAGCTTCACCGCGCGGTTGCTGCCGGTGCGGCTGGGTGTGGAGCGGCCGTTTGAGTTGCCGCAAGGCGATGGCCTTGTGTACGTGCGGGCGCTGCGCTGGCAGGTGCTGCAGGACACCGACTCCTTCATCCTCGCGCCCTATGAACGCAGCCCACAGATCGGCGTGCGACTGGGGGGGCGCGTTGGCACTGTGTCCGGCAATGCATTCGGTGGCGGATTCGACTATTCGTTGGAGAGCGAATACAACCGCTTCACCCTGCCGCAGGGTCAGGCCGGCAACAGCTTGCGCACGATTGCCAGCACCACCGGTGACCGGCTGCACCTGCTGGGTGCGGTCAGCTACCCGTGGCGCGAGCCGGGCTGGTGGGTGGTGCCCAAGCTGGCCGTCAATGCTGCCAGCTACGACAACACGCGGTTGTCGGCCAGCGCCATGGTGAACACATCGTTCGTGACCGCGTCACGCGTGATCCCCACCTTCAGCCTGGACGCTGGTTTTGAGCTGGAACGCAGCACCGAATTCTTCGGCCGCGCGCTGCACCAGACGCTGGAGCCGCGCATCCTGTACGTCAACACGCCCTACCGCGCCCAGAGCCAACTGCCCAACTACGACTCGGCCGCCAAGGACTTCAATTTCGTGTCGCTGTACAGCGACAACGCCTTTTCGGGCGTGGACCGGGTGTCCGATTCACACCAGATCACGGCCGGTTTCACGACCCGCCTGGTGGACGACAAGAGCGGTGCCGAAGCCTTGCGCCTGGGCCTGGTGCAGCGCTACTTGTTGCGC
Source organism: Rubrivivax sp. (assembly GCA_031372005.1). GTDB lineage: Bacteria > Pseudomonadota > Gammaproteobacteria > Burkholderiales > Burkholderiaceae_C > Rubrivivax. Next base: position 18,138 of record JANMKK010000282.1, on the reverse strand, counting down.
ACCCAGCGCATCACCGCACAGGCCGACGGCACGCCCGACGGCGCGCCGGTGGACCAGCGTCTTTCCGACGCGCTGCTAATCGGTTCCACCAGTGTGCTGCCAGGCTGGACGCTGGACGGCGCCGTGCAATACAGCCCCGACTTGCAGCGTTCGGTGCGGTCCATCGTCGGCGCGCGCTATTCGCCTGGGCCGTTTCGCACCGTCAGCACCACCTACCGGCTGGCGCGAGGCTTGTCCGAACAACTTGAAGTCGGGTGGCAGTGGCCGCTGTATGGCAACACACCGGGCAGCGGCAAAGGCAGCGGGGCGGCCAGCAGCTGCAGCGGCGCGTGGTATTCCGTGGGGCGCTTCAACTACAGCCTGAAGGACCGCCGGCTGACCGATTCCATCCTCGGGGTGGAGTACGACGCCGGCTGCTGGATCGGCCGCGTGGTGGCCGAACAGCTGTCCACCGGCCGCACGCAGGCGACGACCCGCTTGCTGCTGCAACTGGAGCTGGTGGGCCTGTCGCGCATCGGCTCCAACCCGCTGAAGGTCTTGAAGGACAATATCCCTGGTTACCGCCTGCTGCGCGACGAGCGCGGCGCGGGCTCCACGCCGATTGATGATCGGCTCACCGGCTCCTTCGTTCCATGACTCACTGTGCCCGCTCTGCCCCCCGGTTGAACCTTCGGTCCGCGCCCCGCGCCCGGTCCGTCGCCTTCACGCTCGCGCTGATGGCTGTCGGCTGCGCGGCGCTGGCGCAGAACCCGACCCCGCCGACGGCGGCTGCACTGGCGCGCGCCGTCCGCAACGGTGACTACATTGCCGCTGTCGTTAACCAGGAACTGGTGACCGCAGGCGAGGTGGAACGCCGCATTGAACGCGCCCAGGCCGAAGCCGGCCGCGCCGGCGCGCGCCTGCCGCCTGAAAGCGATCTGCGCCGCCAGGCCCTGGATGCGCTGATCGATGAACGCGCCATGATCACGAGCGCACGCGAGAGCGGCATGAAGGTCGATGAACCCGAGATCGACCGTGCGGCGCAGAACATCGCGCAGCAGAACCAGATCACGCTGGACGTGCTGCGCCAGCGGTTGCGCAGCGAAGGCATCGATTACGGCCGCTTTCGAGCCAACCTGCGTGACCAGATCATGATCGAGCGGCTGCGTGAGCGCGAGGTCTACAACCGCATCCGCATCAGTGAAGAAGAGATCGACAAGTTCATCGACGAGCGCCGCCAGGCCGCCAGCGCCGATGCCGACACCAACATCGCGCAAATCCTTGTGACCGTTGCCGAAGGCGCAGACCCGGCCACGCTGGCTGCGCGCAAGGCCGTTGCCGACGCGGCGCTGGCGCGTGTGCTGGGTGGCGAGGCATTTGCCAAAGTGGCGGGCGAAGTTTCTGAAGACGCCAACCGCGCCAAGGGTGGCGAGATCGGCCTGCGGCCTGCTTCCCGCCTGCCCGACATCTTTGTGGAGGCCACCAAGTCGCTGAAACCGGGTGAAGTCGCACCGACGCTGTTGCGCTCGGGCGCGGGCTTCCATGTGCTGAAACTGGTGGAGCGCAAGGACGGCGGCGTCGGCCGCGTGACGCAGACGCGGGCGCGCCACGTGCTGCTGCGCACATCGCAACAGCTCAACGCCGAAACCGCGTCGCGGCGGCTGACGGAATACAAGCGGCAGATTGAAACCGGCAGCAAAACCTTTGAGGACATCGCCCGCCAGTACAGTGAAGACGGCAGCGCCGCCAGCGGTGGCGACCTGGGCTGGTCTGCGCCCGGCGTGATGGTGCCCGAATTCGAGGCCGCGATGAACGAGTTGGCCATCAACGGCCTGTCGGCACCCGTGGTGTCGCGCTTTGGCGTGCACTTGATCCAGGTTCTGGAACGGCGCGACGTGGCGCTGGAGGTCAAGCAGTTGCGTGAACAAGCGCGAAACGTGCTGCGCGAACAGCGCTTCGACCAGGCCTACCTCGACTGGACCAAGGAACTGCGCTCGCGCGCCTACGTCGAACTGCGCGAGCCGCCGCAGTGACCGGACGCGGGGCCGGCCGCGCGTCGGCCACGGCGCACCGCCAGGATGGGCATCACCAGAACCGCCATCACCAGGACGGGCACCACACCGCGCGCAAACGTTTCGGCCAGCACTTCCTGGTGGACCACAGCGTCATCGACGGGATCGTGCGGGCGATCGACCCGCAGCCTGGCGAAGCCGTGGTGGAAATTGGCCCGGGCCTCGGCGCATTGACGCGGCCGTTGCTGCAGCGTTGTGGCGCGCTGACCGTGATCGAACTCGACCGCGACCTGGCCGTGCGGCTGCGCCAGCAAGCCGGATTGGAGGTCGTGCAGGCCGACGTGTTGAAGGTCGATTTCACCGAACTGGCTGCCGGCCGCAAGCTGCGCGTGGTGGGCAACCTGCCCTACAACATTTCCACGCCCATCCTCTTTCACTTGCTGGACCACACCGCGCAGGTTCAGGACCAGCATTTCATGCTGCAAAGGGAAGTGGTAGAGCGCATGGCGGCTGCTCCGGGCAGCAAGGCCTACGGCCGGCTGAGCGTGATGCTGCAGTGGCGCTACCAGATCGAGTCGGTGTTGGACGTGCCGCCCGAAGCTTTTGACCCGCCGCCGCGCGTGGACTCGGCCGTGGTGCGCATGGTGCCGCTGCCGGTGGACGCGTCCGTGGATGCTGCACGCCTGTCGGAACTGGTGACTGCTGCCTTTTCGCAGCGCCGCAAATTGTTGCGCCACACGCTGGGGCGTTGGATCGAGGCGCAGGGCCTGCAGACCGACTTCAACCTGCAGCGCCGGGCCGAAGAAGTGCCGCTGGCTGAATACTTGGCGCTGGCTCGCGTGCTACCCCTGCCGTGATCCAGGACAGGCGCGGATCCGGCTCCGCCGGTCCGCTGCCTGCACCCCCTCGGGCGGCCAGCGATCGAAGGGAACGTGGGGGCGCTTTATGCCGCGTTGAGCCACGCCGCGGTGTCAAAGGCGCTGCTCATCATCGGCATGTTCATACCGAAGTTGGGGTTGGTGCCGTTCTTGGGCACCACCTTCACCGCTGGCTTGGCGGTTGGCGCTGGCGTTGTCGCTGTCGGGGCCACCTCAGTAGCCCGCTCCCATGACCCTGTTTCTTGGGAGCGGGCTACTGAAAAGAATAGAAGCACCTGAACGGTATTCGTCGTTCACCCCAATATTCGGCCGCGTCGCGGAAGACTTCCAGCAACTGCTCACGCGCTTCTCGGTCGAAACGCGGGTTGTCGGGCAACTGCTCCAGCACCACCACAAAGCCTGGCTGCGGGCCTGACTTGTGAACCAGGTCGGTCATGCAGTCGAAGAGTGCGTCCAGGTTCTTGCCGAAGTGTGCCGGGAAGGTGAACGCGGCGGCAATGCCGTCGAGCACGTCCTGTTTGGACTGAGCGCTGGACAGGTTGGCGTACAGGAAATGTTGTCCAGCGGCGTCGGCCGCGGACATCAGGTCGTCAACCCGGTAGGCCCGAATGGCCTGCACGAGGTTGGGGCGGATGGTCTGCAACTCCATGGTCGCGATCCTCCTTGTTGGGCGGTAAAGGAATGAGAAATCGGTGGCGGCGTTCATCACGGTGCGATTTGTTTAAAGCTGGCGTAGTGATCGTCGGTATAAAAACAGGCTTCTGGCTGCGTTGGCGGCTTGCCGCCGCAAATGATTCGGCGGGCACCCCGGTCGCGTGAACTCGGTGTCTTGACGGTGTATTCGCGGTAGAAGCCGCGGGTTTTAGACGGCAACAAGCGTTCGCGGTTGCCAAACACGGTGCCGTCCTTCGAATAGGGAAAGGGGCCGCCGCTCAGGATCAGCCGGTGGGTGGTCTGCGCCTGGGTTGGCAGGGTGGCCAGGGCCACGGTGCCAGCCAGGCCGGGTTGATCCGGTGACCTGGCCTGAACGGAAGCGCCGGCCACCAGACCTGAAGTCACCACCAAAGCCACTGCGATGATGCTGCTCAACTGGTGCAACTTGTGGATTCCCCGCCGACTGACTTCTTTCGACGTGACTGAATCGGTCCAAAACACGGGTTAACCCTTAAAAATCAATCGGCAATGTTACCGTAACCCCCCTAAAAACTCAAGTTGCTGCCCGATATTGGGGCAGCAGGGGAGGTTTTTAGTGGGTGCTCACATAGCCGACATCGTAATTTGCCAACCACTTGCGGCGCTCTTTTGGCGCGGCATCAAAAGATGTCCGCTGCAAGGAATCTGTCGCGCATGCCCTTACTGTGCGCTTGACCCTGCGCGTCCAGTCTCGCCTTGCAGGCCTCGCCGGGCGCGCGAGACGCGCCCACAACTCGGAACCTGGCGATCAGGCCTGCCCAGGCAGGTTTGAACGTCCCGCTTCGCCTTGCAGGCCGCTCCCTCGCAGAGCTCGGTCTCTTCGGCAGGCGTGCATCAAGCCGCAGGGCCTGATGCACGTCCAGCCTCAGCATCCGCGACGGTGAGGGCGGTCATGTTGACGATGCGCCGCACGGTGGTGCTGGGGGTCAGGATGTGCACCGGCTTGTCCGCCCCCAGCAACACCGGCCCGATGGCGATGCCGCCGCCGGCTGCCGTCTTCAGCAGGTTGTAGGCGATGTTGGCGGCGTCGATGTTGGGCAGCACCAGCAGGTTGGCCTCGCCGGTGAGTGTGCTGCGTGGCATGACCTGGTGGCGCGCTTGGGCGTCCAGTGCCACATCGCCGTGCATTTCGCCGTCCACTTCCAGCCACGGCGCCTGTTCGCGAATCAACGCCAGGGTCTGCCGCATCTTCACCGCACTCGGGTGGTTGCTGGTGCCGAAGTTGGAATGTGACAGCAGCGCGGCGCGGGGCTGGATGCCGAAGCGCATCATCTCTTCGGCCGCCATCACCGTGATCTCGGTCAGCTCTTCGGCACTGGGGTCGGCGTTGACGTGGGTGTCCACCAGAAACACCTGGCGGCCTGGCAGCATCAGCCCGTTCATGCAGGCATAGACGCGCACGTCCTGCGCCGTGCTCGGGCTGCCACCCGCGCGCTTGCCGATGACCTGGTCGATGTAGTGCAGGTGCGTGTCGGTCGTGCCCCAGGTGCCGCACAGCAGGCCATCGACCTCGCCCTTGTGCAGCAGCATGGCGCCGATGAGCGTGAGCCGCCGGCGCATCTCGATCTTGGCCAGGTGCACCGACACGCCCTTGCGTTCGGTCATGCGGTGGTAGGTCATCCAGAAGTCGCGGTAGCGCGCGTCCTGCTCGACGTTGACGACCTCGTAGTCCAGCCCTTCCTTCAGCCGCAGGCCGAACTTCTCGATGCGCGCCGCAATCACCTTCGGCCGGCCGATGAGCGTGGGCCGCGCCAGGCCTTCGTCCACCACCACCTGCACGGCGCGCAGCACACGCTCTTCTTCGCCCTCGGCATAGGCCACGCGTTTGTTGCGCGCGTTGCGGGCCTGGTCGAAGATGGGCTTCATCGTCGTGCCTGATGCGTAGACGAAGGTCTTGAGTCTTTCGCGGTACGCCGCCAGGTCGGCGATGGGCCGCTGCGCCACGCCCGACTCTGCCGCCGCCTTGGCCACGGCGGGCGCGATCATCATCATCAGCCGGTGGTCGAAGGGCTTCGGGATCAGGTACTCGGGCCCAAAGGACAGCGTGACGCCGGCATAGGCTGCGGCCACCACGTCGCTCTGCTCGGCCTGCGCCAGTTCGGCAATGGCGTACACGGCTGCGATCTCCATCGCGTCGGTCACCGTGGTGGCGCCGCAGTCCAGCGCGCCACGGAAGATGTACGGGAAGCACAGGACGTTGTTGACCTGGTTCGGGTAGTCGGTGCGCCCGGTGGCGATGATGGCGTCGGGCCGCGCCGCCTTGGCCAGTTCGGGCGAGATCTCGGGCGTCGGGTTGGCCAGCGCAAAGATCAACGGGTTTGGCGCCATCTGCGCCACCATCTCCGGCTTGAGCACACCGGCCGCGCTCAGGCCCAGAAAGATGTCGGCGCCGGGCAGCACCTCGGCCAACTTGCGCAGTGGCGTGGGTTGGGCGAAAAAAGCCTTGTCCTCGTCCATCAGTTCCGTGCGGCCTGCGTACACCACGCCGGCCAGGTCGGTGACCCAGATGTTTTCGCGCTGCAGGCCAAGCTTCAGCAAAAGCCCCAGGCACGCCAGCGCTGCGGCGCCCGCGCCCGAGGCCACAAGCTTGACCTTGGCGATGTCCTTGCCCACCACCTTCAGCGCATTGATGACCGCCGCGCCGACGACGATGGCGGTGCCATGCTGGTCATCGTGGAAGACGGGGATCTTCATGCGTTCGCGCAGCTTGCGTTCGACATAGAAGCAATCTGGCGCCTTGATGTCTTCAAGGTTGATGCCGCCGAAGGTGGGCTCCATCGCGGCGATGATGTCGACGAGCTTGTCGAGGTTGCGTTCGTTCAGTTCGATGTCGAAGACGTCGATGCCTGCGAACTTCTTGAACAGCACCGCCTTGCCCTCCATCACCGGCTTGGCGGCCAGCGGCCCGATGTCGCCCAGGCCGAGCACGGCGGTGCCGTTGGTGACCACGCCGACGAGGTTGCCGCGCGCGGTGTAGCGGAAGGCATTGGCCGGGTCGGCCACGATCTCTTCGCAGGCCGCTGCCACGCCCGGTGAATACGCCAGCGCCAGGTCGTGCTGGTTGATCATCTGCTTGGTGGCGACGACGGCCAGCTTTCCCGGCGTCGGGAACTCGTGGTATTCCAACGCGGCGCGGCGCAATTCGGCTGCGCGGTCCTGGCCTTTGTGGTCTTTCTGGCCGGGCGTGTCGTCGTGGCTGGGCATCTGGCTGTCTCCTTGGGTCACGCGGGCGCCGGTTCTGCCTGGTACTGTGAGCGGTGCTTCAAGCATGGCTGCCAGCAGGCGCGGATTGTAGTTTTGCAGTGTGCCTGCAAGGCCTGGCGCGGCCCATGCGAGAAACTGCGTAGCAGCGTTGGCGCGTGCGGCGCCAATACTCCCATAGCCCGCGTTGCGCGGCTCTTGCGGCCCTTTGCGCCACCGATGAACGACGCCCCGCCTGCTGTCCTGCCCACTGTCGCTCACCCGCCTGGCCCCCGCCTGTTGCGCCGTGCGCTGCTGTGGAGCGTGCTGGTGGTGTTGCTGCTGGTGGCGCAGACGCTCTTGGTGGCGCTGACCATCAACTACGAAGAAGGGCGTGAGCAAGACAACACCGAACGCGCCGCCACCGAAGCCGCTGCCGAATTCCGACGCGAGATGCTGCACCAGATGCAGTTGCTGCAGGCCCTGGCCTTCAGCGAAGCCCCGGGCGACGCCTGGCGGCGCGAGGCCGACGCCCTGCTGCGCCCGCGCCAGGGGCTGGAAAGGCTGGAGTGGCGGGCGCTGGACCTGGCGGTGGTCGCTGCCGTGGACACGCCCTACGCGCCCACGCTCTTTGCCCAGATGCCGCGCGCCGCGCTGGCGCTGGAAGCCGAGTTCGCCTGCAGCGCCGCGCGCCGCACGGCATCGCCGAGCTTCTCGCCGTCGTACTTCGTGCCCTTGCCCGGCGGCCAGGGCCTGGAGGTGATGGACCTGTGCGTCCCCGTGCAGCGTGCCGGACGCCAGGCCGGTTTCATGGTCGGCAGCCTGGCACTGACCCGCGTGCTGGAATCGGTGTTGAGCGCTCGCGAAGCGCGGCGCCACGAGTTTTCGATCATCGAAGCCGACGGCACGCGCCTGGCCCGCGCCGGTGTGACGCGCGGGGCTAACGTCTATGTGGCACGCCAGGTGCTGGACCTTCCCGGCGCCACGCTGCAGATGCGCGCCGACAGCATTGCCGGCCGCCCCAGCTTGCTGCCCAACATCACCACGGCGCTGGTGATGGGCCTGTCCTTCGCGCTCTTTGCGGTGGTGCTGCTGCTGGCGCGCGACGTGCGCCGCCGCGCCGAAGCCGAGCGCGGCCTGGCCGAGGCGCTGGCCTTTCGCAACGCGATGGAGGACTCGCTGCCCACAGGCCTGCGGGCGCGCGACCTGAAGGGCGCAGTGACGTACGCCAACCCCGCGTTCTGTGCCATGGTCGGCTTCACGCAGGATGAATTGCGCGCCACCGCTGCAGGCCCGGCCGCGCCGCCCACCGGCATGCCGCCGATCGACGCACCGCCCTATTGGCCGCCGGAATTCGCCATCGAGTACCAGCGCCGGCAGCAGTTGCGCCTGGGCGGACACGGGCGCAACCTGGTTGAATCGAGGGAAGGCTACGAGACCGTCTTCATGCGCAAGAACGGCGAACGCTTCCCGGCCCGAGTCTACGAAGCCCCGCTGGTGGACGGCGTGGGCCGCCACACCGGCTGGATGAGCGCGGTGCTGGACCTGAGCGCACAGCGCCGCGTCGAAGAAATCTCGCGCCAGCAGCAAGACCGTCTGCAGGCCAGCGCGCGCCTTGCCACCGTGGGCGAGATGGCGTCGCTGCTCAGCCACGAACTGAACCAGCCGCTCGCGGCGATCGCGAGCTACGCCACGGGTTCGCTGAACCTCATCGACGACCCGCAGCCCCTTGAAGGCCCCGAGCTCAACGCCTTGCTGCGCCAGGCCCTGGACCGCATTGCCGAGCAGGCCGACCGCGCCGGCCGCGTCATCAAGAGCGTTCACGCCTTTGTGCGCAGGCGCGAGCAGCAGCACGAGACGGTCAGCACGGATCAGCTGTTTGAAGGCGTGCTGCCCCTGGTGCGGCTGCAGGCACGCAAGAGCGGCGCGCGGATCGAGGTCGACGTCCTGCCGACCTCTGCCCACTCGCTCGCGTCCCCCGCCCCGCCCGCCCGCGTGCGCTGCGACCGCACGATGGTCGAACAGGTGCTGCTGAACCTGAGCCGCAACGGCCTGCAGGCCATGGAAGCGACGACGCCACTGGCCGACCGCGTGCTGACGCTGCGCGCCCGCCAGACGCACGCGCGCTGGGTCACCTTCACGATCATTGACGCCGGCCCGGGCATTGCGCCCGAGGTGGCGGCGCAGCTCTTCACGCCCTTCTTCAGCACCCGCGCCGAAGGCATGGGCCTGGGCCTGAGCCTGTGCCGCACGGTGATTGAACAGCACGGCGGCGCGCTTGACTTCGGCCCCGGCCCCGGCAAACGCGGCACCGAGATGCGCTTCACGCTGCCTGCGCCCAAGGCTGCAGAAAGCGGCGAAACTTCCACCCCTGCTGACTGACAAGAAATCCATCGCCGTGGCCATCCACCCCGCACCCGACCCCGCACTCGACCTCGCGCTCGACCCCGGACTCGACCCCGCACTCGGCATCCCGGTCGTTTACCTGGTGGACGACGAAGACGTGGTCCGCGACGCGCTGGCCTGGCTGCTGCGCTCGCGCCGGCTGCTGTCCGAAGGCTTCGCCAGCGCCGATGCGTTCGAGGCCTGGCTGAACGAGTACAGCGCCCCCGGCCGCGCACCCTGGCCAACTGCACCGGCCTGCCTGGTGCTGGACGTGCGCATGCCAGGAACCAGTGGCCTCGTGCTGTTCCAGCGGCTGGTTGAACGCGGCCTGCTGGACTTGTTGCCCGTCATCTTCCTCACAGGGCACGGCGACGTGCCGATGGCGGTGGCTGCCGTCAAGCAGGGCGCCTTCGATTTTGTCGAGAAGCCCTTCTCCAACAACGCACTCGTGGACCGCGTCGAACTGGCTTTGCAGCGCAGCGCCGCCGCCTTGCTGGAGCGCCGCGGCCACCAAACCCTGCAGCGCGCGCTGGCCGACCTGACCGAGCGCGAACGCGAGGTCATGCGGCTCGTGGTGGACGGCAGACCCAACAAGCTGATCGCCGATGAACTGGGCATCAGCGTGCGCACGGTGGAAGTGCACCGCGCGCGTGTCTTCGACAAGATGGACGTCAAGAGCGCTGTCGAATTGGCCAACCGCCTGGCCAGCGGGGAGCGGCGCTAGATGCCTGGGACACGGAGTGCGCCGGTGGGCGAATTCGAACTCATCACCCGCCACTTCACGCGGCCCGGCCGCAGCGCTGCCGGCACCGTCGCACTGGGTGTGGGTGACGACTGTGCGCTGCTGCACCTGCGGCCCGGCATGCAGCTGGCCGTGTCCTGCGACATGCTGGTGGAAGGCCGCCACTTCCTGTCCACCGTGGCGCCAGAGCGCCTGGGCCACAAGGCGCTGGCCGTCAACTTGAGTGACCTTGCAGCTTGCGGCGCAGAGCCGCTGGCCTTCACGCTGGCGCTGGCGCTGCCGCGCGGCGACGACCGCTTTGCCGCAGGCCTGGCACAAGGCCTTTTTGCGCTGGCGGACGCGCAAGGGATTGAACTGGTCGGTGGTGACACCACGGCCGGGCCGCTGAACCTGTGCATCACCGTCTTCGGCCAGGTGCCGCCGGGCCAGGCACTCTTGCGCAGCGGGGCGCGCGTGGGGGACGAGCTGTGGGTGAGCGGACTGCTCGGCGACGCGCGGCTGGCGCTGGAAGTCTTTCGCGGCCGCGTCAGCTTGCAAGGCGACGCCTTCGAGCGCGTGCGCCAGGCGATGGAACTGCCGCAGCCGCGCGTGGCGCTGGGCCTTGCGCTGCGCGGCGTCGCCAGCAGCGCCATCGACCTGAGCGACGGCCTGGTGGGCGACCTGGGCCATGTGCTCAAGCGCTCTGCTGTGGCGGCGCGAATCGATATCGATGCACTGCCGCGCAGCGCCGACCTGGCGGCGCAGCCGCTGGCGCTGCAGCACGAATGCCTGCTGGCCGGCGGCGACGACTACGAACTGCTGTTCACCGCAGCGCCTGCGCGCCACGCCGACGTGCTGGCCGCCGGGCGCCAAGCCGGTGTGGCGGTGACGCGCTGCGGGGCGATCACTGCGGGTGCTGGGCTTGGGCTTGGGGTTGGGCTTGGGCTTGTGATCGTGGACGGCGCGGGCCGCGTTCTCAACGTGCCGATGCGCGGCTTCGACCACTTTGCCTGATGGCTGCCACCGTCGTCCCAACCAGCGCGCCCACACGCGCCAGTTTCGCCTTCATGCGGCGCCACCCTGCGCGCTGGCTGGCCTTGGGTTTTGGCAGCGGCCTGTCGCCCAAGGCACCCGGCACCGTGGGCACGCTGTGGGCGTGGGCCGCGTTCCTGGTGCTCAGCCGCTGGCTTGGGGCCGCGCAATGGGGCTGGCTGATTGGAGCCGGTCTGGTCGTGGGCTGGTGGGCCTGCACACGCACGGCGCAGCACATGGGCACGGCCGACCCCGGCGCCATCGTCTGGGACGAAGTGCTGGCCTTCTGGATCGTGCTGTGGCTGCTGATGCCCGCGCCCTGGTGGGCGCAGGCGCTGGCCTTCGGCCTCTTCCGCTACTTCGATGCCGCCAAGCCCGGGCCCGTGGGCTGGGCCGACCGGCACTTCAAGCTGCAACCAGGGCAGGCCATTGGTTGGCGTCAAGGCTTCGGCATTCTGTTTGACGACCTGGTGGCGGCGCTGTGCACGCTGCTGGTGATGGCGGTCGTGATGGCAGTTGTGATGGCGGTTGTGATGGCGTTGGGCCTGCGGCTATGGACATCCTGAACTTTGAACCCGAAGTCTTGAAGCTGGCCGACGCCCTGCGCCGCCGCGGATGGACGCTGGCGGCAGCAGAAAGCTGCACCGGCGGCCTGATCGCCGCCGCCTGCACCGCCCTGGCGGGGTCGAGCGACTGGTTCGAGCGCGGCTTCGTCACCTACAGCAACGACGCCAAGGCGCAGATGCTGGGCGTGGACGCGGCACTCATCACCAGCGACGGTGCGGTCAGTGAAACCGTGGCGCGCGCGATGGTGCAGGGCGCGCTGAGGCATTCACGGGCCACGCTGGCTGTCGCCGTCACCGGCATCGCCGGCCCGGGCGGTGCGGTGCCCGGCAAACCGGTGGGCACCGTCTGGCTGGCCTGGGGCAGCGCGCAGCAGGTGCAGGCCGAACGCCTGCAACTGACCGGTGACCGCGACGCCGTGCGCGGCGCCACGGTGGCCGCCGCGTTGCAGCGCCTGTTGCAGGCGGCTGCTGCATGAACCTGCTGCAGGCGGCCACGGCATGAACGTGCTGCTCTGCGGCAACTGGAGTGCTGACGAACGAAATGAGTGGCAGCAGGCGCTGTCCGCCGCCATGCCCGAAGCGCGCTGGTTCGACGGGGCCGCTGCCCGCGCCGCGCCAGCCAGCGTCCACGCCGCCGTGGTCGCCAACCCGCCGCCCGGCACGCTGCAAGGCCTGCCCGCGCTGCGCTTGATCCAGAGCCTGTGGGCCGGTGTGGACCGCCTGCTGGCCGACAACACGCTGCCCGCCGGCGTGCCCGTCGCGCGCATGGTGGACCCGGCCATGAATGCCGCCATGGCAGAGACCGCGCTGTGGGCCGTGCTGTCCCTGCACCGCGGCTTCTTCACCTATGCGCAGCGCCAGCGCCAGCGCGAATGGCGTGTGCACGCCCAGCGCCGTGCCGACGAGGTGCGCGTGCTGGTGCTGGGCCAGGGCCAGATGGGCCGTGCTGCTGCCGCGCGCATCGCGCAGCAGGGTTACACGCTCAGCACCTGGCGCCGTGATGGCAGCGCGTTGCCGCCGCTGTTGGCGCAGGCCGACATCGTGGTCAACCTGCTGCCGCTGACGGACGACACGCGCGGCTTGCTGGACGCAGAGTTTTTCGCTTCACTGCCGCCGGACGCCAGCGTGGTGAACCTGGCACGCGGCGCGCACGTGGTCGATGCTGACCTGCTGGCAGCGCTGGACAGCGGCCACCTGCGGCACGCGGTGCTGGACGTCTTCCACGTCGAGCCGCTGCCGGCCGATCACCCTTACTGGCTGCATCCTCGCGTGACACTGTTGCCCCACGCTGCGGCCGGCACCGACGCCCGAAGCGCGGCAGTGGTGGCGGTCGCCAACCTGCGCGCCTGCCGCGATGGCGGTCACATCCAGCACCTGGTGGAACGTCGTCGAGGCTACTGACTGAAAAAGTTATGCCCGCAGCGCCAGCTGCGGCGCATTGCGGCCCTTCGCCGCGCTGACTTCCAGCATCGCCAGCATCCAGCGCCGCAGCGCTGCCCAGGGTTCATGCGGCCAGTCGGGGTGCTTAAGGCCCTTGGCAATGCCGTCGCAGATGCTCGCCGCGTCCAGCAGGTAGGCGACCTGGTGGTCGGCAAAGAGTGGCAGCACACGCTCAAGCATTTTCTCCTTCTGACCCCACACGCCCGCACTCTTGATCGCCATCGGCAGCGGCTTGCCGCTCTGCAGCGCGGCGTGCGCGCGGGCCACGGCGCGGATGTCTTCGGCCAGCGCCCAGTGCACGCGCACGGCGGCTTCGCCTTCGGCCTGCAGGCCGTCCAGCACACGCAGCGCGCGCGGGGTCTGCCCCGCCCAGATGGCATCGCTGAGCTTGCCCACGTCGTAGCGGGCGACGTTGAGCACGGCGGATTCCACCTGCTCGAAACTCAGTTCACCGGCTTCGTGCAGCAGCGCCAGCTTCTGCAGTTCCTGGTGCGCGGCCAGCAGGTTGCCTTCGATGCGGTCGGCAAAAAACGCGAGTGTTCTTTGGCCTTCTTCGCCGTCGCGCACGCGCTGGCTCTGGCGCGCCAGGCGTTGCGCCAGCCAGGCCGGCAGCGCGTGGCGGGCCAGCGTTTCCACACGCAGCGTGATACCGGCAGCGTCCAGCGCGTTGAACCACGCGGCCTTGGCTTGTTGGTAGTCCAGCTTGGGCAGCGTGACCAGGGTCAACACGTCATCCGGCAGACGTTCGCAATAGCGCTGCAAGGCGTCGGAGCCGTCCTTGCCGGGCTTGCCACTGGGGATGCGGACTTCGATCAATTGGCGTTCTGCAAAGAGGCTCATGGCCTGCGCTGCGCCGAGCACCGCGCTCCAGTCGAAGTGCGCGCCGCTGACGGTGAAGACTTGGCGTTCGCTGTAGCCGGCGGCGCGTGCGGCCGCGCGGATGGCGTCAGCCGCTTCTTGCGCCAGCAGCGGCTCGTCGCCGTGGATCGTGTAGAGAGACTTGAGGCCGCGCGCGAGTGCGGTGTCCAGCTGTTCGGGGCGCAGTTGCATGGGTTTTGAAAACCAGCGCTACACCGTCACGGCGGCCAGGCGGCGCAACACTTGCGCCACGATGTCGGACTGCATTTCGCGGAAGAGTTCGGTCTCTTCATGTTCCTTGGCCAGGGCTGCAGTTTCGCTGTAGCTCAGATCACGCTGCACCAGCAGTTCTGCGCGCGGAATCAGTTCACGACCACCCGGCGTGCGGGCGCGGAAGTTGAACTTCAGGCGCAACTGCAGTTCACGCACCTGTGCTGCGGCGGTGGACGCAACCACGCTCTTTTCGCGCACATCGTCCAAGGCTTGCAAGACGACTTCGGCCTTGTCGGGCGCGTCGAGCACGGGAATCTGCTTTTGCAACTGGCGCTTGAGTTCATCGGCCAGTGGCGAACGGCGCGCGAAGCCGATCAGCGCAATGCTGCTGAAGGACACGCGGGCGGGCTGGCGCAGGTCGAAGCCGCAACCGTGCAATCCGCCAGACACGCCAGACATGCCGCCGGCCAGCGCCAGCAGCACACGGCGTCGATCAGACGACCCCATCAGACGACCACATTCACCAGCCGACCCGGCACCACCACCACCTTCTTTGCCGGCTTGCCTTCGCTGAAGCGCGCAAATTCGGGTGACGCCAGCGCCGCCGCTTCGATGGCTGCGCGGTCTGCCGTGGCGCTGACGCGGATGGCACCCCGCAGCTTGCCGCTGACCTGCAGAACGAGTTCGATCTCGTCCTGCAGCAGCGCGTCTTCGTCCACCACCGGCCAGGGGGCCTGGATGATCTCGCCGTGCTGATCGGCAAATCCCATCGCCTGCCACAACGCGTGCGTGATGTGCGGCGCCGCCGGGTACAGCGTGCGCAGCAGGATGCCAAAGGCTTCTTGCAGCGCTGCGGCGTCGCCACCCTGCAGCTTGGCGTCGTCGATGGCGTTGAGCATCTTCATCGCGCCCGACACCACGGTGTTGTATTGCAGCCGGTCGTAGTCGTGGCTGACTTGGCGCAGCAGCAGGTGCACGTCCCGCCGCAGCGTGGCGGCGGCGGGTGTCAAACCCTCGAACGAGGTGGCAGGTGTTTCCGGCAACGTGGTCAGCAGCGGCTGCACCCGCACGCCCGCCGCCCACAGTCTGCGCAGGAAGCGGAAGGAGCCCTCGGCGCCGGAATCCGACCAGGCCGCGCTCTGGTCGGGCGGGCCGGCGAACATGGTGAACACGCGCGCCGTGTCGGCGCCGAACCTGGCGATGATGTCCTTCGGCTCGACGACGTTGTTCTTGCTCTTGGACATTTTTTCGATGCCACCCAACATGACTGGCAGCCCGTCGGCGCGCGCGGTGGCGCCGGTGGGGTGGCCCTTGTCGTCGTAGCGCACCTCGACTTCGCTGGGGTAGAACCAGCGCCGTTTTTCCACGTTGTTTCCGCTGGCCTCTTCACGGTAGAAACTTTCGTTCAACAGCATGCCCTGCGTGAACAGGTTGGTGAAGGGTTCGCTGAAGCTGACCAGGCCCAGGTCGCGCATCGCTTTGGTCCAGAACCGCGCATACAGCAAGTGCAGCACGGCGTGTTCGATGCCGCCGATGTACTGGTCCATCGGCATCCAGTAGTCGTTGCGCTTGTCCACCATGGCGTCGTCGCTGCCGGGGCAGGTGTAGCGCATGTAGTACCAGGCGCTGTCGACAAAGGTGTCCATGGTGTCGGTCTCGCGCCGTGCGGGCTTGCCACATTGGGGGCAGGCCACGTTCAGGAACGACACGCAGTGCTGGAGCGGATTGCCGCTGCCGTCGGGCACCAGGTCTTCGGGCAGCAGGACGGGCAGGTCTTTCTCGGGCACCGGCACGCTGCCACATGCGGCGCAATGGATGATCGGTATCGGCGTGCCCCAGTAGCGCTGGCGGCTGATGCCCCAGTCGCGCAGGCGCCAGGTGGTTTTCTTCTCACCGAGCTTCAGCGTCTGCAGCGCTGCAGCGATGGCGTCCACCGCCACCTTGTGGTGCAGGCCGCTGAAGTTGCCGCTGTTGATGGTGATGCCGCGCTGCTTGTCGGCGTACCAGTCCTGCCAGTGGTCGTAGCTGAAGTGTTGACCGTCGATGTGCACGACTTGCAGGATGTCAATGTGGTACTTTTTGGCGAAGGCAAAGTCGCGTTCGTCGTGCGCCGGCACGCCCATCACCGCGCCGTCGCCGTAAGTCATGAGCACATAGTTGCCGACCCACACCGGCACGGTGTCGCCCGTGATCGGGTGCTTGACGGTCACGCCCAGCGGCAGGCCGGCCTTTTCGCGCAGCGCGAGTTCGGCTTCGGTCGTCCCACCCTTCTTGCACTCTTGTATGAAGGTGGCCAGCTTCGGGTTGCTCTTGGCCGCATGCGCGGCCAGCGGGTGTTCGGGTGCGACGGCGCAGAAGGTCGCGCCCATCAGCGTGTCGATGCGCGTCGTGAAGACGTGCAAGAACCCGTCCTGTATGAGCTGACCGTCGTCGCCCTGGATCTGATGCGTGAAGGCAAAGCGCACGCCTTCGCTCTTGCCGATCCAGTGTTCCTGCATCAGCCGCACGCGTTCTGGCCAGCCTTCCAGGTAGTGCGGGTGCGTGGTGTCGTTGACGCCGGCCAGCAACTCCTCGGCATAGTGCGTGATGGCCAGGTAGTAGCCCGGAATCTCGCGCTTTTCAACGATGGCGTTGCTGCGCCAGCCGCGGCCGTCCACCACCTGCTCGTTCGCCAGCACCGTCTGGTCGACGGGGTCCCAGTTGACGATCTGCGTTTTCTTGTAGGCGATGCCTTTTTCCAGCATCTTCAAGAAGAACCACTGGTTCCACTTGTAATAGCTGGGGTCACAAGTGGCGAGTTCACGGCTCCAGTCGAAGGCCAGCGACAGCGGCTTCATCTGCGCCTTCATGTCGGCGATGTTGGCGCGCGTCCACTGCGCCGGCGGCACGTTGTGGTCCATCGCCGCGTTTTCGGCCGGCAGGCCGAAGGCGTCCCAGCCCATCGGCATGAGCACGTTCATGCCCTTCATGCGCAGGTAGCGGCCCATCATGTCGCCGATGGTGTAGTTGCGCACATGGCCCATGTGCAGCTTGCCGCTGGGGTACGGCAGCATGCTGCAGGCGTAGAACTTTGGCCGCGTGCTGTCTTCGCTGACGCGGTAGGCCTGCGTGCTTTCCCAGTGCGCCTGGGCGGCGGCTTCAACTTCGGCTGGCGCGTATTTCTCGTTCATCGGCCGATTGTAGGGAGCGCTATCGGGTTGGCGCTTCCGTCACCAGGCCGATGCGCGACTGCCCGGCTTCCTGCACCCAGCCGATGAGCTCAGCGACGCGGCCATAGGGGACGCGGCTGTCGGCGCGCAATTGCACTTCGGTGGCGGGGTCGCGGCGGGCAGCGTCGCGCACGCGGGCGGCAATGAGCATGCGCGCCTGGGCGGGGTCCAGCGGCTGGTCGCCCAGGAAGAGCTTGCCTTCGCTGTCGATGGCCAATGCAACGAAGGCGGGTGCGTCGCTGCTGCCGGCCGAATCGGTCTTTGGTAAATCCAGCTTCAGGCTGCTGGTCATCAGCGGCGCGGTGATGATGAAGATCACCAGCAGCACCAGCATCACGTCGATCAGCGGCGTCATGTTGATATCGCTCATGGGCTGCGAACCGGGGTTGCGTTCCAGGCGACCGAAGGCCATGGCTAGCGGTCCAGCACCATTTCGCGAAGGTCATGCGCAAAACCTTCCAACTCCGCTTCACACGCCGCCACCCACTTGCCGAAGACATTGAAGGCCAGCACCGCCGGCACGGCCACGGCAATGCCGGCGGCGGTCATGATCAGCGCCTCACCGATCGGGCCGCTGACCTTGTCGATGCTGATGCTGCCCGCCGCCGCCATGCCACCCAGCGCGTGATAGATGCCCCAGACGGTGCCGAAGAGCCCGACAAATGGCGCGGTGCTGCCGACGGAGGCCAGCAGCACCTGGCCAAACTGCAGGTGCGCCAGGCCCTGGTGCAAGGCGTCGCGCAGGCGGCGCGTCAGTTGCGATTCAGCGCGGCCGCTCGCTTCCAGCGTTAGCGCCGTCGGCTGCGCGACGGCTGCGGACAGCAGCGGCAGCAGCACCTTTTCGCGGTCCAGCGCGGCCAGGCGCTGGCGGCCGTCTTCCAGGTTGGCGGCGTCCCAGAAAGCCGGCACCGCGCGCGCGATGTCGGCGGCCGCCCGGCGCAGCACCCAGCCTTTCCACAGGATCAGCACCCA
>JANMKK010000275.1:0-1705 GCA_031372005.1 Rubrivivax sp. | reverse complement strand
ATGCGCCAGGCGCCGATGGACGCGCCCAGCAGGTGCACGGTGTGCGGCGAGTCTTTGAGCCAGTGGCCGAAGATGAAGCGGTCCAGCGGCAGCAGCGCCAAGCCCTTGGGGCCACCGGCGGCGGCCGGGATCACGCGCACGTCGGCGGGAGCCAGCCCCTGTTCGCGGAGGTATTTGCGCGCCCGGGGGCCCGCGAAGACCTGCAGCGCTTTCATCGTCGCAGGCTCAGCGCCGGCCTTGCAGCTTCGAGAACGCCGCAGCCATCGCGCTGGGTGCCGCAGCCGCAGTGGCCGCAGGGGCCGAGCGGCCGCGCTGTTCGTTGCGGCCGGCGGCGCGAAAGCTGTTGTCGCCGCCCGGCGCGCGCGCCGCACCGGTGGGTGCGTCCAGCTTCATCGTCAGCGACACGCGCTTGCGCGCCAGGTCCACTTCCAGCACGCGCACCTTCACCACCTGGCCGGTCTTCACCACTTCGCGGGCGTCGTTCACAAACTTGTTGGCCAGTTGGCTGACGTGCACCAGGCCGTCCTGATGCACACCCAGATCGACGAAAGCGCCGAACTGCGCGACGTTGCTGACCGTGCCTTCCAGCACCATGCCGGGCTGCAAGTCTTTCAAGTCGGTGACGGCTTCGTTGAAGCGCGCAACGACGAAATCCGGCCGTGGATCTCGGCCCGGCTTTTCCAGCTCGACGAGGATGTCCTTGACCGTGACGGCGCCAAATTTCTCGTCGGCGAAAGCTTCGGGCTTCAGTGTTCGCAGCACGTCGGCGCGGCCCATCACTTCTTGCACCGGGCGCTGCACGGCAGCCAGCATGCGCTGCACAACCGGGTAGGTCTCGGGGTGCACGCCCGTCATGTCCAGCGGGTCGTCACCGTCGCGGATGCGCAGGAAGCCGGCCGCCTGCTCAAAGGTCTTCGGGCCCAGACCCGTCACTTCCAGCAGCTGGCGACGGCTGCGAAAAGCGCCATTCGCATCGCGCCAGCGCACGATGCTGGCCGCCACCGCCAGGCTCAAGCCCGAGACGCGCGACAGCAGCGGCGTCGATGCCGTGTTCAGGTCCACGCCCACGCCGTTGACGCAGTCTTCCACCACCGCATCCAGGCACTTCGCCAGGCCGCTCTGGTTGACATCGTGCTGGTACTGGCCGACGCCGATGCTCTTCGGGTCGATCTTCACCAGTTCTGCCAACGGGTCTTGCAAGCGGCGCGCGATGCTCACCGCGCCGCGCAGGCTCACGTCCAGATCGGGCAATTCCTTGCTCGCAAATTCGCTCGCGCTGTAGACCGAGGCACCTGCCTCGCTGACCACCACCTTGTCGAGTTTGACGTCGGGCGCCAATGCCGCGACGCGCTTCATCAGGTCGCCCGCCAGCTTGTCGGTTTCACGACTGGCGGTGCCGTTGCCGATGGCGATCAGGTTGACGCCGTGCGCGGCCACCAACCGCCCCAGCGTGTGCAGCGATCCTTCCCAGTCCATCCGCGGCTCGTGCGGATACACCGTGTTCGTGTCCAGCACCTTGCCGGTGTCGCTGACCACCGCCACCTTCACGCCCGTGCGGATGCCGGGGTCCAGGCCCATCACCACGCGCTTGCCGGCTGGCGCTGCGAGCAGCAGATCGCGCAGGTTGTCGGCGAAGACCTTAATGGCCACGGCCTCGGCCTCCTCGCGCAGCTTGGCGAACAGGTCGCGCTCCAGGCTGAGGCTG
>JANMKK010000274.1:0-2306 GCA_031372005.1 Rubrivivax sp. | reverse complement strand
GGCCTGGAAGTCTTTGACATGCGCTACATCGACGAGATGGGCATGCGCCACGCGATGGAGCTGGCCCTGGCCACGCTGGACGACAAGACCCACCTGCACGTCAGCTTCGACGTCGACTTCCTCGACGCCGACATCGCCCCCGGCGTCGGCACCACGGTGCCCGGGGGGCCCACCTACCGCGAAGCGCAGCTGTGCATGGAAATGATCGCCGACACTGGCCGCCTGGCGAGCCTTGACGTGATGGAACTGAACCCGGCGCTGGACGTGCGCAACAAGACGGCGCTGCTGGCGGTGGACCTGATCGAAAGCCTGTTTGGCAAAAGCACTTTGATGCGGGGTTGAGCCCAAGGCACCATCAAGCACCGGGCTGCCTGGCGCATTCCTCAAACACGCGCAGCCGGCACGTGGCGCAGATGGCGCCGTCCAGCCGCGGCACGATGGTCTCGATGGCGCTGCGCTTGTCGGCAAACAAGTGGTCGGCACCGAGCCTGAGGGTGTAGCCGCCGGCCTGCCAGATCCGCAGCACCTCGGGCCGCGGGCGGTGGAAATACAGGTCGCCGCCCAGGCCCAGCCGGCGCACCCGTTCGCGTTCCCAAAGCGCCGCGCCGGCAGCGTCGATGAAGTTCATGCTCTTGCCCATCACCAGCAGGTGGCGTGCGGGCTGCGGTGCGTCGTGCAGCCGCTGCAACGCATCGTCCACATGCGCCTCGGCACCGAACCAGACCGAGCCTTCCATGCGCAGCATCTTCAACTGCGGGCATTCCGCAGCGCCGGGCTCCAGCACGACAAAAGGCCGGTGCAGACCCGGCGCCGGTGGCAGCGCAAAACCCATCGTGCGCAGCGCCGGGTGCGCGGTGCGGTGCAGGTACAGCACCAGCGACGCCGCCACGCCCGCCAGCACGGCCGCCTGCATGGGCAGCAGCAGCGTGGCCAGCAAGGTGCCTGCGGCCACCGTGGCTTCGCGGCGGTCCAGGCGCAGCAATTCGCGCCAGGCTTCCAAGTCGATCAGCGACAGCGCCACCCGCAGCAGCAGCCCGCCGATGACCGCCAGCGGAATCCACGCCAAGAGCGGCGCCGCCACCGCCACCAGCGCCACCAGCAGCAGCGCTGCCATCGCGCCCGCCAGCGGCGTGCGTGCGCCGGCCTGCAAGTGCGGGACCGACCGGTTGAGTGACCCGCAACTGGCAAAGCACGAGAAGAACGCGCCCACCGTGTTGGCCAAGCCCTGGCCCAGGCATTCGCGGTTGACGTCCAGCCGCTGCCCGCTGCGCTGTGCCAGTGCCTTGGCAATGGCCACTGACTGGCCGAGTGCAACGATGGTCAGCGCCAGCGCGATGGTGGCCAGGCGGGGGACATCGGCCCACTGCAGCGCAGGCACGTTCCAGTCAGGCCAGGCCTGCGGCAAGGTGCCCACACGGTGCAATGCATAACCTCCCAAGTATTGAACCGCGACGCCCGCGAGCGTGCCGCCCACCAGCGCCACCAACAGCGCCGGCGCACGCGGCCACAGGCGGCGCACGGCCAGCGCCAGCGCGAGCGTGAAGGCCGCCACGGCCCACGCCGGCAGGTCCGTCAAGCGACCCGGCGGCGGCCAAACGCCCAGGTCGATGAGCGCATGCCAAGCGATCAACACCGCCGCGCCGCTGGTGAAGCCCAGCAGCACCGAAGGTGCGATGAAGTGCGTCAACACGCCCAGTCGCAAGAGCGCCACCGCGACCTGGATCAAGCCGATCATCAGCGTCAGCACAAGGGCCAGCCGCAGGTATTCGGCGCTACCCGCCAAAGCCAGTGGCGCCAGCGACGCGGCCAGCGCCAGCGACAGCGCATTGGTGGGCCCCGTCAACACATGGCGGCTGGACCCGGCCAGCGCGGCGACGAAGGTCGGCACCACCGCGCTGTACAAGCCCCAGGCCGGCGGCAGCCCTGCCAGCGCGGCAAAGGCAATGCCCTGCGGCAGCACGAGCACGGCGGCCAGCAAGGCGGCAGCGGCATCGGCGCGCAGCGTGGCGGCATTGACCTCACGCACCCACGGCCCCAACCATCGAGACAAGGCACGCATGGCACGCACGGCTGGCAATGCAGAGCGCAAGGGCATGCGGGAGAGGTTAGCACCCACCCCTGCACTAAGATGCCGCGATGCTTGTGATGGCCGCTGTGATTGCCGATCGAATTGCCGATGGGGTTGACGATATCTTCCGAGCGCTCTGCTGCCTGGCCCTGATATCGGGCGCGGCACTCGCCGCATCCACTGGCGATGGCAAGCCACAGTCACCGCCGCCTCCAGCGGCTGCGGCGGCTGCCAGCGC
>JANMKK010000272.1:0-3572 GCA_031372005.1 Rubrivivax sp. | reverse complement strand
GGAGCGGCTCGCAGACGACGTCTCTTTCGTCGTTTGCACGCACCCGTCCTTGAGGATTTTTCCCATGAATGTCATCGTTCTTGGCGCCGGCCTGCTCGGCGTGACTTCGGCCTACTTCCTGCGCCAGCAGGGCTTTGAGGTGAGCGTCGTCGACCGCCAGGCCTCGCCGGCCGCAGAGACCAGCTTCGCCAATGGCGGCCAGATCTCGGTCAGCCACGCCGAGCCCTGGGCCAACCCGGGCGCGCCGCTGAAGGTGCTGCAGTGGCTGGGCAAGGAGGACGCGCCGCTCTTGTTCCGCATCCGCGCCGACATGCGGCAGTGGCTGTGGGGCCTGCAGTTCCTGCGCGAATGCACGCCCGCACGCACGCGCCACAACATCGAACAGATCGTGCGCCTGGGCACCTACAGCCGCAACATGCTGCAGCAACTGCGGCGCGACTTGCGCCTGGCCTACGACGAGCGCACGCAGGGCATCCTGCATTTCTACACCAGCCGGAAAGAGTTCGATGGCGCTGAAGGCCCGGCCGCGCAGATGCGCGCGCTGGGCTGCGACCGCCGTGTCATCTCGGCCGACGAGGCGGTGAAGCTTGAACCCGCACTGCGCCACATCCGGGCGCAACTGGCGGGCGCCACCTACACGGCGGAAGACGAATCGGGAGACGCCAACACCTTTGCCCGCGAATTGGTCAAACGCTGTGAGGCCGACGGCGTGCAATTCCTGATGAGCCACACCGTGACCGCGCTGCGCGAAGCCGGCGGCCGCATCGACCACGTGGAAGCCACCGACAGCGAAGGGCGTTTTCAGCGCCTGCGTGCCGATGCATACGTGCTGGCGATGGGCAGCCTGTCGCCGCTGTACACGCAGCCGCTCGGCATCTCGCTGCCGATCTACCCGGCCAAGGGCTACTCGGTGACCATGCCGGTGAAAGACGCGTCGATGGCGCACCAGGTGTCGCTGACCGACGACGAATACAAGCTGGTCTTTTCACGCCTGGGCGACCGCCTGCGCATTGCCGGCACGGCGGAATTCAAAGGCTACGACCGCGACCTGAACCGCGTGCGCTGCGAAGCCATCGTCAGGCGCGTCGAGCAACTGTTTCCCGGTGCGGGTGACAGCACGCAGGCGCAGTTCTGGACCGGCCTGCGCCCGGCAACGCCCAGCAACGTGCCAATCATCGGCCGCAGCAAGCTGCCCAACCTGTACCTCAACACGGGCCACGGCACGCTCGGCTGGACCCATTCATGTGGCTCGGGCAAGAGCATCGCGCGCATCGTCAGTGGCTTGAAGCCGGAGGTGGACTTCTCGTTCAGCGGCCTGTAGGGCGAGGCGCGCCCGTCGCGCCTGTCGCACCCAAAGGCAGGAAGGTCACGGTTGCAGTGGCGCGCTCCTGCGGACCCGAGCGCGCGCGCAGCTGCCCGCACCCCGCATCCACATCCTGCCCCGCCGACTGCCGCAACTTGGTCAGCACGCCGCGCCGGTGCAGTTGCCGCGCCATCTCGGCCGCGCGTTCCCAACTCGGCCGGCGGTATGACAGCCCGTCCACGCTGTTGTACGGAATCAGGTTCATCAGCGCGTACTTTCCAGCCAGCAGGCGGGCAATGCCTTCGATCTCGTCGTCGCCGTCGTTCACGCCTTCGATCAGCGTCCACTGGTACTGGATCGGGTAGCCCGTGGCGCGGGCATAACGTTCACCTTCCATGACCAGGTCGGCCGGGTCGAAGCGCGGCGCGCGCGGCAGCAATTGCGCGCGCAAGGCCGCCTTGGTGGTGTGCAGCGACAGCGCCAGCGCGGGCTTCACGCGCTGCTGGGGCAGTTGCTTGAACACACGTTCATCGCCCACGGTCGAAAACACCAGGTTCTTGTGCCCGATGTCGCCGCCGGTGCCCAGCAGGTCGATGGCTTCCAGCACGGCAATCAGGTTGTGCGCGGGTTCGCCCATGCCCATGAAGACGACTTTCTTGACGGGCCGCAGCGTGCGTGCCAATGCCACCTGGGCGACGATCTCGCCGCTGGTCAGCTGGCGCAGCAGGCCGCCCTGGCCGGTCATGCAGAAGACGCAGCCGACGGCACAGCCGACTTGCGTGCTGACGCACAAACCGTCGCGTGGCAGCAGCACACTCTCGATCGACTGCCCGTCTTGCAAAGTCACCAGCAAGCGCACGGAGCCGTCGTCGCCCGCGTGCTGCGATTGCAGCCGCGCCAGGCCTGCAAGCTCCTGCGTCAGTGCCGGCAGCGCGCCCAGCACAAGCCGCGGCATGAAGTCTTCCAGCTTGCGCTTGCCCGCATCCTGCGCCTTCGCGGTGGCCCACAGGCGCAGCACACGCTCTTCGTGTTTGGGGCCAGCGCCCAAGGCGCGCAGGCGGTGTCGCAGTGCCGCGATCTGCAAATCAGCCTTGCAATGCTGCGGCGTGGTGCCGCAGGTGGTCTTCGATGACGCTGGCGATGAAGTAGTAGCCGTGGTCGTAGCCGGCGTGCCGGCGCAACGTCAGCGGCTGGCCGGCGGCGGTGCAGGCGGCTTCCAGCAGGTGCGGGTGCAATTGCTCGGCCAGGAATTTGTCGGCCTTGCCCTGGTCGATCAGCAAGTGCGGTGACCGCGGTGAAAGTCGGGCGCCGGCCTTGATGAGTTCGGTCGCGTCGTGCGCGGCCCAGCTGCTGCGGTCCGAACCCAGGTAGCCGCTGAAAGCCTTCACGCCCCACGGGCACTGCGTGGGCGCGCAAATCGGCGCCAGCGCAGAGACGCTGCGAAAGAGCCCCGGGTGGCGCAGCGCGAGTGTCAGCGCGCCGTGGCCGCCCATCGAATGGCCGCAGATGCCGGTGGCGCTGGTGTCGGTGTCTTGGCGCACCGGAAAGTGCTGCGCCAACAGCGCCGGCAGTTCCTGCGTGATGTAGCTTTCCATGCGCCAGTGCGGCGCCCACGGTGCCTGCGTGGCGTCGATGTAGAAGCCGGCGGCGGTGCCAAAGTCCCAGCTGTCGTCGGCACCCGCCACGCCGGTGCGGCGCGGGCTGGTGTCGGGTGTCACCAGCATCAGGCCCAGCTCTGAAGCCAGTCGTTGCGCGCCGGCCTTGATCGCGAAGGTCTCTTCGCTGCAGGTCAGGCCCGCCAGGTAGATCAGCACCGGCACCTTGGCGCCCGCGCTGCTGGCCGTGCCTAACGCCTGAGGTGGGCGAAACACACCCAGCCGCATCGGCAGGCCGATGACGCTGGAGTCGTGTTGGTAGAACCCCTGCACGCCGCCGAAGCAGGTGTGTTCACTGAGCGTTTCAATCATCAGTACACGACGACGCTGCGGATGCTTTCGCCACGCTCCATCAGTTCAAAGCCGTGGTTTATTTCCTCAAGCGCAAGGATGTGGGTGATGAGCGGGTCGATCTGGATCTTGCCGTCCATGTACCAGTCCACGATCTTCGGCACATCGGTGCGGCCGCGTGCGCCGCCGAAAGCGCTGCCCATCCACACCCGGCCCGTCACCAACTGGAAAGGCCGCGTCGCAATCTCTTGCCCCGCCGCCGCCACGCCGATGATCACGCTCTTGCCCCAGCCCTTGTGGCAGCACTCCAGCGCCTGGCGCAT
>JANMKK010000236.1:0-7544 GCA_031372005.1 Rubrivivax sp. | reverse complement strand
AAAAGTGGAGAGCGGGAATGAGCGCTTTGGGAAGGGTGATTTGCTTGTTGTTGATATGCAGGTTGTGCAGAAGCGCGCGGGGCTCAAGATGCAAATTGAAAGAACGGTTCTGACCGTTCATCGCCACATAACACCGCACGAGCAAACGCCGCTTCTCGGTAGTGGCCTCTAAAAGCACTCAGATTTCAAACTGAGACACTACCCACTGGAATTGTCTCGAACGTAGCATTCATGGGGTTTCTCCTGCTTGTCTGAAATTCTTGCATCCACCCGACGACCATTTTTAGATCACAGCCAAACATCTTCTGTCCGGTTTTTGCCGCGTCCATGATTTGACGGCAGAAGCGATCTTGAAAACTTGACTCGTTACTGGGCGCTATTCGCGGGCGTACGACGTTCCGAGCGCGTTTCGGCCTCCCGCTGCAACTTTCCTGCTATCGCTGCGCCCATCGCGCGAGACCGCCCTACGGCATGGCGATCGGGTACGTGATTTCCTCGCCCCGAACCTGGGCAAAGGGGGTCAGCTTGTGTGCCTGCAGGCGTTTCGCGTTGACGATCTCGCAGACGGCGACACCACGCACAAGCAACGCGTCGGCGACCAGCGAGCGGTGGCAGCGCCACGGCACCGCTTCGGCGCACATCAGGGCGACGCGGTCGGTGTGCGCCAGCGCCATGACGCTCGCCAGGTCCGCCGCGAAATCCGTGGTCTGCATGCAGTCGGCATATCCCCGGAACGACAGGTTGCGCCAGCCCATGTTGACAGAGTCCGCCGTCGTCAGCCGAAAGCCGCCCAGGCCGCGTGCATGCGCATAGCCGATGTTTGCGGCGACAAGCGAAACGGGCAGCACATCTTGGTTGAACTGCGGGTTGTGGCGCGAGCGCGGCACGGTGCGCACGTCGATCAATTGCGTAACGCCATGGCTCGCGAGCAGTTCGATGAACACCTCGATCGGCCGGGTCGAGTGGCCGACCGTCAGCACCTTGCAACGGCTTTCATCAGCGCACAGCATCGCGCCGGTCGAAGCGGCGGGGCGCGACGACGCCGAGGTCCGAGCCGTCTTTCGCCGCTGCGGCGCCTCAGCCGGCGGCGACGAGTTTGCGCACGCTATGCTGCAACACGGGCAGAAGTTCATCGTCGAACCAGAGGTTGGCCATGAACCAGGCGACGTTACGCGGCGAAGGATGCGGCAGCAGGATGATGCAGGGTGCGTGTGCGCGCCATGCGCGCGTCGTCGCTGTCACCGACG
Organism: Rubrivivax sp.; assembly: GCA_031372005.1. Lineage (GTDB taxonomy): Bacteria > Pseudomonadota > Gammaproteobacteria > Burkholderiales > Burkholderiaceae_C > Rubrivivax. The sequence goes on along the minus strand of JANMKK010000236.1, from coordinate 6,297 downwards.
AATGCCCCTTGCCGTGCAAAAAATGGGTCGCGCATACTGGCCAATGAGCAGGGTGAGCTTGATGTGCGGCAGTTCGGCGAGCAGTCGGTCGAGCCACATTTCAGCACATTCGCGTCGTGGCGTCAGGTCCCCGCTCGCGGTGCGCCCAGGGTAGCAGTAACCCATCATGCCGCCCTGGAGAAGGTCAAGGACGACGACGGGCGCTGGAACAAGAGCTTGGCAACCTTGCGCAAGGAGCAAGTGGGGCGAAGGGGAGATGCCACTCCCCCAAAAGTCACCCAACAAAGAAAAATGGCCTAGAAGCACGAAGCCTCTAAGCCGTTGATCCGTTTCTTGTTTTTCTGGTGCGGCTGGCAGGAATCGAACCCACGACCCCTTGGTTCGTAGCCAAGTACTCTATCCAGCTGAGCTACAGCCGCACGTAGCCTTCCAGTATATCAGCAGCTGTCATGGGCTAGCCCCCGTGCCCTGGCCGGTACGTGCTCAGTCGATGGCCGCCGCGGCGCGTTCGCACAGCACGGCGCGGGCTTCGTCGGATTCCTGGCGCGCCTGCTGCGCCAGCTGGCGCCAGGCCAGGCGGCGGGTGCGCGACGGCAGCGCCGGCGCTGCGGCGGCTTGTTCCAGCAGCCGGCGCGCCTTGCCCCACAGCTGGCGTTCGGCAAACACCATGCCGACGGCAGCGACAACCGCACTTTCGTGGCCAAAGGACTGGGCTGCGCTTTCAAGACGCGGCAACCAGTCGGCGCCGATGCCGTCGCGGGCGTCGATCAAGGCCAGCGCGACGCGGTCGCGGTCCTCCCGCGGCAATTCAGCCAGCCGGTCCCAAAAGGGCCGCAGCCAGAGGCGGCCGTCTTCGGCGGCGTCCAGTTGTGCGGCACGATGGGCTGCGCGGCAAGTGATGTGCGGGTCGCGCCGGTCGGCGGCGTCAAACTGGGCCCACAGGCGGCGCAGTTGCTGCACGTCGTGCGCGGCGTCCAGTGTTTCGTTGGCGAGCGACCGCAACAGGCTCTGCGCAACGATGGGTGAGAAGGCTTGGTGGTTGGCCAACAGGCGCGCCGTGCGCAGCGCTTCCATGGGCTGGCGCGCCATGCGGCTGGCTTGCAAACGCAGGCGCAACGCCTGCGTGCGGCGGGCGGCGCCGGGGGACAGCGCGTCCAGCATTTCCATCGCACGCGGTGCGTCGCGATCGTCCAGCGCCCATTCCGTCGCCAGCAGGCGCGCGGCTTCGTCAGTGGCGCCGCGTTCGGCTTTGAAGGCGTGCTGCAGGTTGGCGTCGCGCCGCGTGCGGTCCTGCAGCTTGTGCAGGCTGCCGGCGGCCAACAGGCGCGCCAGCATGCGGAATTGCGCGTCACCGGCCAGGGCAGGCGCGTCGGGCTGCAGCGCCAGCGCACGCTGGGCCGCCTTGTGCGCGCGGCCGTAACGGGCGCCGAAGTATTCGGCCTGGGCTTCGCGCAGCGCCACTTCGGCAGCACGTTCACGGCGCAGGGCGCGCCACTGTCCAGCGCGTTTGGGCAGGCTGACGAGTGAATTCAAGGCCTGCACGGCCAGCATCAGCACCGCGCAACTGGCCAGCACCCCGATGACAAAGAGGTTCAGCGACAGGTCGGTGCGCCAGCCGGCCCAGTACAGCGACACCAGGCCGTCATTACTACCGAGTGTGGTGGCAGCCACCACCGCCACCACAAAGAGCAGAACAAGCCAGATCACGCCGCGCATGGTGTCTGTTGTTCCTGCTGCTGTCGTTGCTGTTGCTGCGGTCGCTGCGCTTCAGCGCCCGGCCGACGCGGTGGCGATGGCCGCCAGCGTGGCGTCCGGCCGCGGCACGGTGACCAGGCGCGCCTGACTGGCGACCTGGCGCACCAGTTCAGTGGCAGAAGCCACGCGGCGGCCGTTGCGGTCGAAGTAGCGGTCGAGCGCCGATTGTGCGTCGCGCAGGTCGGACTGCGCGGTGTCGAACTGGCGCGACAGCAGCGCCAACCGGGCGTTCAGCAAGCGCAGCTTCAGGTTTTCACGCAGGAAGAAGGCCTGTTCAGGCGCCACCAGCATGGCTTCAGGCTGGTCGATGCGGGTCACCCGCACGAGGCCCTTGACCTCGCCCCACAAGTAACCGGCCAGGCTGCCCCAACGGTCGCCGAAGGAACTGACCCAGGTGCTGGGTGTTGCCAACGACATTGCCGAAGACGCTGCTCCCGACGTTGCCCCTGATGCCGCCGCCGCAGCCGGCACCGCAGCCCCGGCCATCGGCAAGGCCGGCCGCGCGGGGCCCCGGCGCTCTGGCGTGGACAACAGCGGCAGGTCGTCCACCATGCGGATGACTTCGTCCAAACGGATCGTCAGCACCGTGATGTCGGTGACGCCCACCGACCGCACACGTTCCAGGTCTTGCGCCACGGCACGGCGCACGCGTTCGAGCCGCGGCTGGTTGAAGCGCGCCAGCCTTTCTTCGGCCTGCTTGAGCGTCAGCACCAGCGGCTCTGCGCTGCCGGTGATGGCGGCCTGCTGCAGCGCCACGCGGATGGCGGCGTCCAGATCGGCCAGCACGTTTTCATCGCGCGACCGGGCCAGTGACTGGATCAACTCTTCGATCTGCGTGCGCTGCAGCGCGGTCTCGGCCACGCGGGCTTCCAGCAGCGCCAGTTTGGCCGCTGCTTCGCGCGCATTCAACTCGGCCTGGCGCGCCAGCGTGCGCGCTTCGGTGGCCTGGGAATCGCTGCCCTGCTGGCGTTTGACGAGCTCCGTCTCCAGGCTGCGCATGCGCTGCTGCGTGTTCCAGGCCAGCATGACGGCGGCAGTGGCCAGGGCCGTCAACACCAGGGCGCCGACGGCGATCCAGCGGCCCGAGACACCTGCGCCCACGCCCGCGCCCGCGCCAGCAGCGCGCCGCGCGGTTGGGGCCATGGTGGGGGCAAGCACCGGGTCTGCAGGTGCGGCGGATGGGGGCGTGGAAGGGTCGGTCACAGCTCTGCAGATTGTAGGGTTGGGTGCAGGCTCAGCACGCTGCCCGGCCGGCTTGCAGACCCAGCAGCGTCGCCACGGCTTGCGGCGTTGGCGCCACCAGATCCACTTGGCCAAAACCAGCCTGCAACGCAGCCTGGGCGATGCGTGGGTGCGATGCGCAAGCCCTGGAGCCTGACCAGTCCGCCGCAGGCACCAGCGCAGCCAAGTGCCCCACCGCTTCGCTGCTGCTGAAGAGCCAGAGGTGCTGCGACGGCGTGGCCAGTGCCGCCGCCAGCGTCGCCGCGCCGGTCGCGTCCAGCACCGGCGGCACACGCCGGTAGGCGGCCACGAAGTGGACGGCAGCGCCATGTTGGCGCAACGTGTCGGCGAGCCAGTCGCGCCCTTCCTCACCGCGCACCACCAACACCTGCGCACCCTGCCAGCACTGCAGGGCCAGCCGCGCCCACAAGGCTTCAGTGTCAAATTTCGGCGCGTCTGCGGCGGGTTCTTCAATGAGCCGGACACCGGCGGCGCGCAATGCCGCCGACGTGCCGGGCCCGGTGGAACCCGCCGGCAGCCCCGCTGGCCACTGCAGGCCTGCAGGCCGCGCGGCGAAGAAGTGTTCCACCGCGTTGGCGCTGACAAACATCACCAGCCGCAAGGCCGCCAGACCGCGCCACGCCGACTGCACCGGTGCCACGTTGTCAGGCGGCGCGATGCCAATCAGCGGCAGCGCCAGCGCGTCCAGGCCCAGCGCCTGCAACGCTGCCACCCAGGGTGTGGCCTGCGCGGCGGGCCGGGTGACGATGAGGCGCATGGTGCGGCGCCCTGGTGCGGTCGGGTGGGGTTTCAGATGAGCGTTGGGGCGAAGGTTCAGGCGGACTGCAGATAGTCCAACGCGCCCGCCGCCCGCAATTGCGCCACGGCCTGCGCACCCAGTGCGCGCGCGGCGGATTCGTCGGCCACGGCGGCGCTGACGCGCACCTTCAGCAACGGCCGGGTGAGTTCAGTGGCACTGCCCAGCGCGGCGTCCAGCTGCATGCGGTCACCGTCCCACACCGCGTGCGCCGCCAGCGGCATGCTGCAACTGCCACCCAGCCCACGCGACACCGCACGTTCGGCGTGTGCGGACAGAAACGTCGGCATGTGGATGGTCTGCGTGAGGATCTCGCGCAGCGCCACGTTGTCTGCGCGCACCTCCAACCCCAAGGCGCCCTGACCGGCCGCCGGGATCATCTCTTCAGCCCCGAAGCGGGCGCGGATGCGGGACGACAGGCCCAGCCGCATCAAGCCGGCTGCCGCCAGCACGATGGCGTCGAAGCCGCCTTCGTCCAGCTTGCGCAGCCGCGTGTCCAGGTTGCCGCGCAGCGGTTCAATCTGCAGATCGGGCCGCATGCTCAGCAGCTGCACCAGACGCCGCAGGCTGCTGGTGCCCACCACGGCGCCTTGCGGCAGTTCAGCCAGCGACGCGAAGCGGTTGGAGACGAAAGCGTCGCGCGGGTCTTCGCGTTCCCACACTGCAGCCAGCACAAAGCCTTCGGGCAGGTCCATCGGCACGTCTTTGAGCGAATGCACGGCCAGGTGTGCAGCGCCGAGCTCCAGCGCGGTTTCCAGTTCTTTCACGAAGAGACCTTTGCCACCCACCTTGGACAGCGCGCGGTCCAGGATCTGGTCGCCCTTGGTGGTCATGCCCAACAGGTGCACGGTCATGCCGAAACGTGACTGCAGCGCATCGCGCACATGTCCGGCCTGCCAAAGGGCGAGGCGACTTTCGCGGGTGGCAATGATGGTGGGCAGGCTCACCGGCAGATGATAGCCAGCGCCAGGCCCGCCAGGCCCGCCAGGCCCGCCAGGCCCGCCACTTGCATTCAAGCGGCATGCCGTCTGCGTCCGACTTGCATCCCAACGGCCGCAGAATCCCTGCCACCGATTGGTAACCTGGTTACGTCAACTGGAGCTTGTGATGCCCCGCACCACGAAGAAGACTGCCACCCCACCTGCACGCACCAAGAGCGGTCGCGCCCAGGCCCTGAACGATGCGGCCGCCAAGAACAAGCCGCTGGTGGAAGATATCCGGTTACTGGGCCGCATCCTTGGCGACGTGATCCGTGAACAGGAAGGCGCGGCCGCTTTCGACCTCATCGAACGGGTGCGCCAGCTGTCGGTGGCCTACCGCCTGAAGGCCGACGCCAGCGCCGGGCGCGTGCTGGACCGCTTGCTGAAGAACCTGTCGGCCGACCAGACGGTGACGGTGATCCGCGCCTTCAGCTACTTCAGCCACCTGGCCAACATCGCCGAAGACCGCCACCACGTGCGCCGCCGCGCGGTGCACGAGCTTGAGGGACACCAACAGGACGGCTCCCTTGCGCTGGCCTTTGACCGCCTGCACCGCGCCGACCACCGCGCCGCCGACATCGCCCAGATGCTGCAGCACGCCTACATCTCGCCCGTGCTCACGGCCCACCCCACCGAGGTGCAGCGCAAGAGCATCCTGGACGCTGAACGCGCCATCGCCACGCTGGTGGGCGACCGCGACGACCTCGCCACCCCAGACCGTCGCGCCGACAACGAAGCGCTGATCCGCGCCCGCGTCACGCAGCTGTGGCAGACACGCATGCTGCGCACCGCCAAGCTGACGGTGGCCGACGAGGTGGAAAACGCGCTCAGCTACTACGCCAGCACCTTCCTGCGCGAAATTCCTCGTCTGTACCGCGACATTGAACGCGCCCTGCCCGGCCACCCGGTGGCGTCGTTCCTGCGCATGGGCCACTGGATGGGCGGCGACCGCGACGGCAACCCCAACGTGACAGCGGCCACGCTCAAACACGCGCTGTCGCGCCAGGCCGAAGTGGCGCTGCGCTTCTACCTGACCGAAGTGCATGAACTGGGCGCTGAACTGTCGATCAGCGGCACGCTGGCGCCGGTGACACCCGAGATGAAGGCGCTGGCCGACCGGTCCCCCGACCGCAACGAACACCGCAGCGACGAACCCTACCGCCGCGCCCTCATCGGCCTGTACGCGCGCCTGGCCGCCACGCTGCAGCAGCTGACCGGCACCGAGGCGCTGCGCCACGCGGTGGCGCCGCAAGAGCCCTATGCCCAGGCCGATGCATTCCTGCGCGACTTGCAGGTGATTGAACGGTCGCTGGTCTCGCACCATGCACAAGCGCTGGTCGGGCCGCGCCTGGCGCCGCTGATGCGCGCCGTGCAGGTCTTCGGTTTTCACCTGGCCACGCTGGACTTGCGCCAAAACTCTGACCAGCACGAGGCCGTGGTGGCCGAGCTGCTGCGCACCGCACGCATCGAAGCCGACTACAGCGCGCTGCCCGAAGAGGCTCGCCGCCGGCAATTGCTGGCGCT
>JANMKK010000231.1:0-15964 GCA_031372005.1 Rubrivivax sp. | reverse complement strand
CCGCGGGCGCGACGCGGCACGCGGTGGCGGCTGCTGCGACGACGCGGCGCAAACCGTGGCCCGCCAGGGCTGGCTCAACGGCCAGTTTTACGACCCCAAGCCTGGCACCCCGGCTGGCACCCCGGCTGGCACCTTTTCCAGCGTCGGCGATCTCTTGAAAAGCGCCGACCTCGTCCGCGTCGGCCTGGCGGGCACGCTGCGCGACTACCGCTTGCACACCGCAGACGGCAGCGTGAAGGCCCTGCGCGACATCGACTACGCCGGCCAGGGCGCAGGCTTCGCCAGCCAGCCCGCCGAGGTGGTGAACTACGTCGAGAACCACGACAACCAGACGCTCGTCGACATCAACGTTCTGCGCCTGCCGCGCAACACGCCGCGCCAGGACCGCGCCCGCGTGCAGGTGCTGGGCCTGGCGCTCACGGCGTTCAGCCAGGGCGTGGCGTATTTCCATGCCGGCATCGAAGCCCTGCGCAGCAAGAACGGCAACCGCAACAGCTACGACAGCGGCGACTGGTTCAACCGCCTGGACTGGACCTTCAGCGACAACTTCTGGGGCAGCGGCCTGCCACCGAAGCAGGACAACGCGGACTTCTGGTCGGTGCTCAAACCCCTGCTGGCCGACCCCACCATCAAGCCCACTGCGGCCGACATCGCCTTCACGCGTGACGCCTTTCTGGACTTGCTGAAAATCCGTGCCAGCAGCCTGCTTTTCAGGCTGCGCACGGCTGACAGCGTGGCGCAGCGCCTGCACTTTCACAACACCGGCCCGGCGCAGACGCCGACCTTGATGGTGGCCCACCTGGACGGCCGCGGCCTGGCCGGCGCCGGCTTTGCCGACCTGCTCTACGCCGTCAATGCCGACAAGGCTGCCGTCACGATGGCACTGCCCGCGCTGCAGGGCCGGCCCTTCGTGCTGCACCCGGTGCACCGCAGTGCCACGGCGGCCGACAAGCGGCCTGCGCTCGAAGCGCGCTGGGACAGCGCCACCGGCACCCTCACGGTGCCAGCGCGCACGGCGCTGGTCTATGTGAGCGATTGATCAGCCTTCATCGGCCGACTGCAAGCCTGCTTCGTCAGTGCGCGCCGCCGTGCACCTTTTCGCCCGCCTTCAGGCGATAAACCGTGCCGCAATAGGGGCAGCGCCCCTGGCCGCTGGTCACCACGTCGATGAAGACCTTGGGGTGGTTGCTCCACAGTGGCATGCGCGGGTTGGGGCAGAAGGTCACACCGGGGCCGACCAGGTCGGTGGCAGCGAGTTCGACGGCTGCAGATGCAGATGCGGGCGCGGGCGCGGGCGCGGGCTTGGCTTCGGTGCTCATCGCAGCTTCAGACCAGCGTCAACCACTCGGCGTACTTGGGATTGCGGCCATTCACGATGTCGAAGAAGGCGCTCTGGATCTTCTCGGTGATCGGACCACGAGTGCCTGCAAATTCGCCGCTGCCCAGTTCGATGCGGTCAAGCTCGCGAATCGGCGTCACTTCAGCGGCCGTGCCAGTGAAGAAGGCTTCATCGCAGATATAGACCTCGTCGCGCGTGATCCGCTTTTCCACGAGCTTCAGCCCCAGGTCCTGGCAGATGTTGAAGATGGTGTCGCGCGTAATCCCGTTGAGAGCACCAGCCGACAGGTCGGGCGTATAGACCACGCCCTTCTTGATGACGAAGATGTTCTCGCCCGCGCCTTCGCTGACAAAGCCGCTCGGGTCCAGCAGCAGCGCCTCGTCGTAGCCTTCATCGGTGGCTTCCATGTTGGCCAGGATGCTGTTGGTGTAATTGCTGACGGCCTTGGCCTGCGTCATCGTGATGTTGACGTGGTGCCGCGTGTAGCTGCTGGTCTTGACGCGGATGCCGCGCTTCAGCCCTTCTTCCCCCAGGTAGGCGCCCCAGGCCCAGGCCGCCACCATCAGGTGGATGGTGTTGCCACGCGGGCTGACGCCCAGCTTCTGGTCGCCGATCCACGTCAGCGGGCGCAGGTAGCAGCTTTCCAACTTGTTTTCACGCACCACCTGGCACTGCGCGGCGGCCACTTGCTCGTGCGTGAAGGGAATCTTCATGCGCAGGATCTTGGCGCTGTTGAAGAGCCGTTCGGTGTGTTCCTGGAGCCTGAAGATGGCCGTGCCCTTGGCCGTCTTGTAAGCGCGCACGCCTTCAAAGGCGCCGCAGCCGTAGTGCAGGGTGTGGCTCAGGACGTGGATCTTGGCGTCGCGCCATTCGACCAGTTGGCCGTCCATCCAGATCTTGCCGTCGCGGTCGGACATCGACATGGGAATTCCAGTTTGAAAAAATGGGGTTGTGGGTTCAGGGGCGGGAGTTTACGACCGCCCTGGTCGGCCCCCCACACGCGGGGGTTCGATGCTGCTGGCGCAAGCCGTCTGTTCCAATCCCTGCCAGGCCCTTGTTCCCGCAAGGCCGCAAGCCATCTGGATTGAAGGACGCCCATGAGGCACTTCCGCACCGCTTTCGTCGCTTTGGCTAACGCCGTCGTTGTGCTGCCCGCGCTGGCAGAAAACTGCGCCGATACCGGCTTTGTCACGCTGGCCGCCACCGACTGCCGGGGCGCCTTTGTCGGCAGCCTGACCGGCAACCCGGCCGACAGCGTGGCACTGACCACAGCGTGGGGCGGAACCTGGCGCTTTGCGGGCAAGAGCAACGACAGCGGCAACGGGCCTTTCAGTTCAAACCCGCAGACTGCCTTTGGCGGTGTGCTCGACTTCGACACCCCCATCAGCGGCGACTTCGTCATCGGCCTGGCTGCCGGCAACCAGTTCAGCTACTACCGCTTTCAAGCCACCGGTGCCGTGGCATCGATCACTTTCGACACCACCGAAGGCGTGGCCACCACCATCCAGGGCAACCCGCTGGCGCTGTCGCATGCCGCGCTCTATGTGTCGGCCGTGCCGGAAGCCAGCTCTGTCGCGATGATGCTGGCAGGGCTGCTATCCGTGTGTGCGCTGGCTGCGCGCCGGCGTGTCTGATCACTGATCAGCTTTACGCCTCACCGCGCTGAAGGCGCCATGCGGTCAGCAGACCGCCCTTGAGTTCCACCACCACCTCGTCGCCACCGTCGTCGCGCCAGGCGAAAACTTCAGGCTCCGAACCGTCACCGACCCTGCGGCCCAGGCTGCCCGACAGTTTCAGGATGTCCGGCAAGCGCATGCCCGCGTGCAGCTTTGAATGCAGCATTACCGCGCTTTCCACGGTGCCCAGCGGGCGCTTGGCGGCTTGTTTCATCGTGCGCAGGGCACGGCTGAACTGCATCAGCAACCAGAACACGATGACCGTAAAAGCCAGCAGCACGCCGGGCCAGCCATAACCGACGTAGCCGGCCACCACCGCCAGGCCCGCCAGCGCCCAGCCCATGGCCGCATTCAAGGAAGCCCCCGGGGCATGCCGCAAAATCGCATCGATGAACCGTTTGCAGACATGGGTGATCAACCTCGACCGGGCACCTGAAAGATTGGCTCGCATTGGCGCCCAGTTGCAGCGCCTGAAGCTGCCATTCACACGCCTGGCTGCCGTGGACGCGCGTGCGCTGACCGCTGAACAAACCGCCTTGCTGGACGAAGCCGCCTACAGCCGCAAACACGGCATGACACCGGTGCCGGGCGAGTTGGGATGTTACCTGTCGCATGTGCAGGCCATGCACGCCTTCCTGGCCAGCAGCGCCGACTTCGCGCTGATCCTGGAAGACGACGCGCTGCTGCACGACAGCCTGCCCGCGGTCTTGCAGGGCCTGATGAACCTGGCCGGCCGGTGGGACGTGGCCAAGCTGTCCGCCGTGCACTCGGGCACGCCGGTGGCCTACGCGGATGTGGCGCCGGGGCACCAGCTGGCGGTGATGCTGAGCCGCTGCACGGGCTCAAGCGCCTACATCCTGAACCGGCGGGCGGCGCAGGCGTATGTGCAAGGCCTGCTGCCGATGAGCCTGCCCTATGACCACGTGTTTGACCAGGGCTGGCGCTTCCGCCTGAAGTTCCGGCTGGTCACCCCCACACCGTGCTGGCATGACGAGGAGATCGCCTCCACCATCGTGTCGCCGCCGGGCCTGACCCGCAAGTTCCACTGGACGAAACGGCTGCCAGCCTTTGCCTACCGGCTGGGCAATGAATGGCGGCGGCTGGTCTATGGCCTGGCGCAGTGCGTGCGCGAAAGGCGCCACCCCGCCTGAAGGATCTGCGCCGGTTGTTCGCCGGTTGTTCGCCGGTTGTTCACCGGCAGCAGCCTTTGCCGGCACCGGCTGCCGTCATTCAAGGTTTGGCGAATGCCTGGCGAAGCGCAGGCATCACGGCTTCGGCAGCACGTTCGCCCGCTGCAATCAGCCATTCGCGATCAGACAGCGCCAAGTTCCTGGCTGGTGCGATGTCCGGTACTACCAGCAGATCGGCCTTCGTCCGTTCTGCAATCAGGTGGCGCCAGGTCGAAATCGTCACGGTCTGGAACAGCACCGACACCGGGTTGGTCAGCGACGCATGCTGCGGCGGGTACACCACGTCAATGGCAACCACCACTTGCGCGCCCAGCGTGCGCGCCGCTGACACTGGCAACGGGCTGACCACCTGGCCATCGCCCAGCAGCCGTTCGCCACTGCGCACCGGTTCGTAGAGGCCTGGAACGGCCGAAGAAGCGCGCAGCGCGCGGGCCGTGTCGCCGTGATTCAAGAGCACGGTGTCGCCCGTGTGCAGGTCGGTTGCCACGGCAACGAAAGAATGCGGCAGTGCCTGCAACGGCACGCGGATGGCTTGACGCAGAAATGCCTCCAGGCGGTCACCGTTCGCCAAGCCCAGCCCAAAGCCACCCAGCAAGGTCTTGAGCGGGTCGATATCGATCAAGGTGGGCCAATCGATGGCCGCCGCCAGCGCCTCGATCTCGGCAACCGTTCGACCGGACGCATAGAGCGCGCCCACGATGGCGCCCGCGCTGCTGCCCACCACCAAGTCGGGACGCAGCCCTTCGCGTTCCAGCACGCGCAGCACGCCAAGATGCGCAAAGGCACGGGCGGCACCGCCGGACAGAACCAACGCGACACGCGGCACTGCAGCGCGCGCGTCGCGCGGTTCGAAGCGCGGCGCGTCCCCCTGGGCAAGCTCGGGCGGCGCAAGGCCCCACGAAAGAATCGTCGACGCACAACCTGCGCTGATGGCAGACGCGGCCGCCAGCATCAGTGCGCTGGCCAGGCGAGCGCAAGGGTTCAAGCGGTGCAGGCTGATGCAGTGCAGGCTGATGCGGTGCGCGTTCATCCTGCACCCTGTGCAAGCTTGCCGGGCTCGCGCAGCCGGTCCTTGCGCCGCCGCATCAGCAGGTAGGCCGCAGGGATCACAAACATCGACAGCAGCGGGGCGGTGATCATCCCGCCCACCATGGGCGCGGCGATGCGCTGCATGACCTCGGACCCGGTGCCCGTGCCCCACATGATCGGCAGCAGGCCACCCAGGATCACGGCCACCGTCATCGCCTTCGGCCGCACGCGCAGCACCGCGCCTTCGCGGATGGCGTCCAGCAGATCGGCAGCGCTGGTGGTGCCGTGCTCGACGCGAAGGTCCCAGGCCTGCCGCAGGTACAGCAGCATGATCACGCCGAACTCGGCCGACACCCCGGCCAGCGCAATGAAGCCCACCGCGCCGGCCACCGACAGGTTGTAGCTCAGCAGATAAAGCAGCCAGATGCCGCCGACGAGCGCGAAGGGCAAGGTCGCCATGATCAGCAGCGCTTCGTCAAACCGCCTGAAAGTCAAATAGAGCAGCACGAAAACGATCAGCAGCGTGAACGGCACCACCACTTTCAGCTTCGCCGTCGCACGCTCCAGAAACTCGAACTGTCCGGACCATGAAATCGAATAGCCGGCGGGCAGCGCGACCTTCGCCGCGACAACGCGCTGCATGTCCTGCACCGCCGACTTCAGGTCACGGCCGCGAATGTCCACATAGACCCAACCCGACAGCCGCGCGTTTTCGCTGCGCAGCATCGGCGGGCCGTCGGTGATGCGGATGTCGGCCACGTCGGACAGCACCAGCCGCGCACCCTTCCCGGTGACGATGGGCAGCACGCGCAGCTTCTCCAACGTGTCGCGCGTCTCGCGTGGATACCGCAGGTTGATCGGGAAGCGCTGCAGGCCATCGATCACCTCTCCGCCCGCGCCGCCGATGTTGTCCCCACCCACAGCCGAGCTGATGACCGACTGCACGTCGGCGATGTTCATGCCAAAGCGCGCCGCCGCGTCGCGGTTGATCGTCACATCCACGTAGCGGCCGCCGGTCAGCCGTTCGGCCAGTGCGCTGCTGACGCCCGGCACGTCCTTCAGCGCGCGCTCGATCTCGCCCGTCACGCGGTCGATCACCGCCAGGTCGGCGCCGGCCACCTTGACGCCCACCGGGCTCTTGATGCCGGTGGCCAGCATGTCGATGCGGTTGCGAATCGGCGGCACCCAGATGTTGGCCAGACCAGGCACCTTGACGATGCGGTCGAGTTCATCGACCAGTCTGTCCTGCGTCATCCCCGGCCGCCACTGGTCCCTGGGCTTGAACTGGATCGTGGTCTCAAACATCTCCATCGGCGCCGGGTCGGTGGCGGTTTCGGCGCGGCCGGCCTTGCCGTAGACGCTGGCGACTTCGGGGACCGTCTTGATGAGTCGGTCGGTCTGTTGCAGCAGCTCGGCCGCTTTGCCCGCCGACAGGCCGGGCAGCGCCGACGGCATGTACAGCAGGTCACCTTCGTCGAGCCTGGGCATGAATTCGCCACCGATGTGTTGCAACGGCCACAGGCTCAGCACCAAGCCCACCGCAGCCACCACCAGCGTTGTCTTCGGCGCGCGCAGCACCCCGTTCAACATCGGTCTGTAGACCGCGATCAACAGCCGATTGAGCGGATTGGTCTTCTCGTCAGGAATGCGCCCGCGAATCAGGTAGCCCATCAGCACCGGGATCAGCGTCGCCGACAGCCCGGCTGCCGCTGCCATCGCATAGGTCTTCGTGAAGGCCAGTGGCGAGAACAGCCGGCCTTCTTGCGCTTCCAGCGTGAACACCGGGATGAACGACAGCGTGATGATCAGCAGCGAGAAGAACAGCGCCGGTCCGACCTCGACCGCCGAGTCCGCAACCACCTGCCAGCGTGGCTCGCCTTCGAGCTTTTGACCCGGGTGCTCGTGAGCCCAGCGCTCCAGGTGCTTGTGCGCGTTTTCGATCATCACGACCGCCGCATCGACCATCGCGCCGATGGCGATCGCGATGCCGCCCAGCGACATGATGTTGGCGTTGACCCCCTGGTAGTGCATGACGATGAAGGCCATCAGGATGCCGAGTGGCAGCGACACGATCGCGACGAAGGCCGAGCGCAGGTGAAACAGGAAGATGAAACACACCACCGCGACCACGGCAAACTCTTCGAGCAGCTTGTGGCTGAGGTTGTCCACGGCGCGCTCGATCAGCCCCGAGCGGTCGTAGACCGGCACGATCTCCACGCCCTTGGGCAGGCTGGACTGCAAGCTCTTGAGCTTGTCCTTGACGGCCGCGATGGTCTCCAGCACGTTCTTGCCGGACCGCATCACGACCACGCCGCCGGTGGCTTCGCCTTCGCCATCCAGCTCGCCGATGCCGCGCCGCATCTCCGGCCCGACTTGGATGCGCGCCACGTCGCCCAGGCGCACCGACACGCCCGCCGCCGTGCTGAGCAAGGGCACCTTGCGGAAGTCGTCAAGCGACTGCAGGTAACCCGAAGCCCGCACCACGTACTCGGCCTCGCCAAGCTCCAGCACCGAGCCGCCCGCTTCCTGGTTCGACTTCTGGATCGCCTCGATCACCTGGGTGTGCGGGATGCCGTAGGCCGCCAGCTTGTCGGGGTCGAGCACGACCTGGTACTGCCGCACCATGCCGCCGACCGATGCCACCTCGGCCACGTTCGGCACCGACTTCAGTTCGAACTTCAAGAACCAGTCCTGCAAGGCGCGCAGTTGGCCCGCGTCCTGCGTGCCACTGCGGTCCACCAGCGCGTACTGGTAAATCCAGCCCACGCCGGTGGCGTCGGGCCCGAGCGTGGCTTTGGCACCCGCTGGCAGCCTGGCCTGCACTTGGTTCAGGTATTCCAGCACCCGCGAACGCGCCCAATAAAGGTCGGTGCCATCGTCAAACAGCACATAGACGAAGCTGTCGCCGAAGAACGAATAACCCCGAACCGTCTTCGCGCCCGGCACCGACAACATCGTCGTCGTCATCGGGTAGGTGACCTGGTTTTCGACGATGCGCGGCGCCTGGCCCGGGTAGGTGGTGCGGATGATGACCTGCACGTCCGACAGGTCGGGCAGCGCGTCCAGCGGCGTGCGCTGCAGTGAGTACACGCCCCAGGCGCTGAGCATCCCCGTCGCCAGCAGCACCAGGAAGCGGTTGCCGATCGACCAGCGGATCAGCTTCGCGATCATGGTTTGCTCCCCGGCAAAGCGGGCACGGCAGGCTGGGGCTCAGGCTGCAAGCGGGTCGTGCCTGTCAGCTGCGGCCCGTCGGCGTCCATGTAGAACTCGAAGCCGATGCGGTCGTTGACCTTCAGGCCCTGCGGCGCACCGCCCTTGGGGAGCTTGAAGTCCATCGTCATCGCGGGCCATTTCAGCGACGCGATGGGGCCGTGCGACAGCGTCATCGTGTCGCGGCCGATCGCCTCGATCCTGGCAGTGCTGGTGTGACGAACTGCCGTGTTCGGCGCAGCCGGCGGCGGCTCGGCGTTGAGCCGCGCTTCGACCCCCTTCAGGCTGGCCTCGGAGTCGATCAGGAACTGCGACGACACCACGACGCGCTGCCCGAGTTGCAGGCCGCGCTTGATCTCGGTCTGCCCTTCGCTTTCGATGCCGATTTCAACCTCCACGGGGCGGAAGCGACCGCTGTTGTCCCCTTGTTCCGCCAGCATCGCCAGCGTGCGCTTGCCGGTCTGGATGATGGCTTCGGTGGGCACCAGCAGTACCTTCTGGTCGCGCACGTTCATGAACTGCATCTGCACAAACATGCCCGGGGCCAATGCGCCGCTCGCGTTGGCCAGCTCAACCCGCGCCTTCCGCGTGCGCGTGGTCTGGTTCACTTCAGGCAGGATGGCCTGCACCTTGCCGTCGAAGGTGGCGCCGGGCACAGCCGGGCTCCGGGCTTGCACCTTTGCACCCGGGCGCACCAGCGCCGCCTGGCTCTCGGGCACTTCGGCATTCGCCCACACCGTGGACAGGCCGTTGATGCGGAACAGCGTGGCGCCGGCCATCACCGTCATGCCCTCGCGAGCCATCAGCTCGGTGACGACACCGCCGATCGGTGCGACCAATGTGATGCGGGGCTGTGCGCGGCCCGTGCTGTCCACCAGCGCGATCTGCGCGTCACTCATGCCGACCTGTTGCATGCGCTGACGGGCACCTGCCAGCAAATCCGCAAGCGGCGCGATGTCGGTGCCCCGCATGCGGCGCACCGACAGGAACTCTTCCTGCGCGGCAATCCAGTCGGGCACGTGCAACTCGGCCAGCGCCTGCCCCTTGGCCACGCGGTCGAGCGTGCCGCGCACCAGCAGGCGTTCCACATAGCCGCTGGCGCGCGCCTGCACGATCACCTGGTCGCGCTCGTTGAAAGCGATGCTGCCGACGGCGGCCACCTGCGGCGACAGCGTGCCTTCGGTGACGGCGGCCGTGCGCAGCCCCAGGTTCTGCTGGATGCGCGGGCTGATGGTGACCTTGCTGCCATCGCCGTCGCTGTCCGCATAGACCGGCACCAGCATCATGTCCATGAACGGCGACTTGGCCGGCTTGTCGAACTTGTTCCCCGGCACCATGGGGTCGTGGTAGTAGACGACCCGTCTGCCCGTCACCGGATCGACATCGCCTGCCTTGATGCCGGCAGTGATGTGCCGGCGGGTCGCGTCTTCACCTTGCGCAATGCTTTGTGGCACGGCACCGAGGGCTGCCGCGCCGCTTTCCGCGCCGCTTTCCGCGCCGTTTGCCGCGTCCGATGAGGGGCTGCCCATCGCCATGCCGCGCTGCATGCCAAACCGGTACGCGCCATAGCTGCCGGCCGCGAGGAGCGCCAGTGCAAGCGCAAGTGCCGCGACGACTGCGATGGTTTTGGGTGTTCTGCTGTTCATCTTCATTTCTCCGTGGCAAGGCGGGTGAGTGCCGGGGCAGCCGCGTCATGGTCCGGTGGCAGCAGGTACTGGAGCCGTGCCCACCAGCCGGCCGCATCCATCTCCAGACGCAACCGGTCCATGCGGATGTCGATTTCCATGCGCCGTGCTTCCAGGACGCCGGCGAGCGAGCCACCGCCACCCCGGTACGCCGCCATCGCGGCTCGCGTGCGCTCTGCCGCCAGCGGAATCAAGGCGCTGTCGTGATGGGCCATGCGGTCCCTGCCGCTGCGCCACTCGTGCAGCCAGCCTTGCGTTTCGGCAAGGTGTTCACGCGTCGCTTCCTCGCGCTGGGCGCGCAGTTGCTCCACCACCGCAAGTTTGGCCGCCAGGTCGCGGTCCTGCCGGCGCTTCGGGTCCAGCTGCCAGGGGATCGACACATTGACCGACACCATGTTCGAAAAGGCCGGGCCGCGCTGGCTGACCATCAGCTCGACGGTCCAGTCCGGGCGCTGGTTGCTGCGTGCAATGTCGGCGTCGGCACCGGCCATTTCCTCTTGCTTGCGCAGCATCGCGATTTCGGGGTGGTGGGTCAGCCAGTCGGTGGTGGCCGGGTCGATGCGGACGGCCTCCAGCGCCGGCACAGCGCCCAGCGGCTGATCCGCCTGGGAGCCGACCCATCGCGCGAGCCGGGTGCTGGCGACTGCCAGCTGCCGATCGGTCTGCCGGATGCGGTCGTCGATGGCGGCAACGGCGGAGCGCGCGGAAAAAACATCGGCCTGCGCCCCGCGCCCGCCACGGTAGGCAGCGTCAGCGGCTTCGGTCTGCAGATTCGTCTCTGCGCGCTGCGATCGCAGCAGCATGAGCATCTGCTCCTGGTAGTGGCGATCCAGCCAGGCCAGGGCGGTGTCGCGCCGCAGGTTGACCAGCACCTGTGCGCGCGCGGCCGCGGCCGCTTCGGCCTCGCGGTCAAAGCGCGCGGACCGCGCCTTGAGCTTGTCGCTGCGCGTCAACTCCTGCATCACGCCGACCGAGCGCATGGTCATGAAGTCGCGGCTGAGGCTGAGCCGATCCGGCCCGTTGACGGGCAGGTTGTTGATGCCCAGCTTGAGCGTCGGATCGGGACGCTGTCCGGCAGCAATGGACATCTCGCGCGATGCGGATGCGGCGGCATCCTGCGCCACCAGTTGAAGCGAGCGCTGCTGCGCGACGCGCAGGGCCTGATCCAGCGTCAGGCCCTGCTGCGCCTGGCTTGCTGCGCTGGCCAATGCAGCCCAGGCGAAGACCAGGCAGGCCCAAGACTGGCGGGCGCGCAAGGGACCCGGCCCGAACGAGGTGGAGGCAGAGATCATGGGTACTCCAGACAACGAAAGGATGGCGTCGTGTCGGCCCGATCCGGCGCAGAGGGCTACGGCCCCAACACGCGCACGAGCACGACCGATGCGGTGGACTGACCCGTGGGGGTCGTCAGCGCACGTCGTTGTGGAGAATCAGATTCGGAAGCAGCAGTGCAGGATGGCCAGCGGCGGCGAAGCCGCAGCCCCTGCACGCGTTGCTGCAGCCGCAGGACGCGGCGCAGCGATGGGCTGGAAGGCCGGTGGGGTGATGTAGAGCTCGGTCAGCAGCGCCGGGGGCACGGTCAGCGTCGCGGCTTGATCGCTTTGCTGACCCTGGTGGCAGTGCTCGGCACACAGGTTGGGGTAGTCGGCGTCCATCGCGGCGTCCATCGGCCCCGCCATGTCTTCACAGTTCATCGTAAGTGGGGCTGCGGCCGTGGTCGAACCGACCTCAGACGGCGCCACTGCGGACATCCCCGGGCAGGCGTAGGCCGACAGTGCCAGCTGCGCCATCAGCACGGCCCCGATCAGCGCGCGGCACACCGAGCGCAGGAAGTGGCGCGTCATGTGCACGGGGCGGCAAGGCTTTCAGCAAGGGTGACGGAGGCAGGGACCACGGCAAGTGCTTTGAACGACGCAGGCTTGCAGTCTAGCGCCGCCCAGGCAACAGGAGCGCGCAAGCATCGCAAAAGCTGGGCAAAAGCCAGGGCTCGGATCTCAGCCGTTGACCGTGCGGCCTTCAATGTCCTGGCGCACCCGCTGCGGCAGCCGTTTCAGCACGAAGCGGATCGCCAGCGGCACCAGCACCACATCGTCCAGCAAACCCAGCACCGGGACGGCGTCGGGAATCAGGTCCACCGGCGACAGCACATACAGCAGCATCAGGCCCACGGCCGGTTTCAGCCAGCGCGGTGACAGCGGATGCTTCAGCGCCAGCCACAGCAGCCGCGCATCACCACGGACCACCGACCACAACACCGCCAAGCGTTTCCACATCGCCACAGCTCCAAAAGGCCACCACGGCCCGGCTGTGGAGGTGGGGCTGCCTGCCTTGATGACAAGGGTCAGAGGCCGCGCACTGCCTCGATGGCTTCTTCGATGCGGTCCACCGCATGGATCGTCAGCCCTTCGATGGGTTTTTTTGGCGCATTCGCCTTGGGCACCACGGCGACGCTGAAACCCAGCTTGGCGGCTTCCTTCAAGCGCTCTTGCCCGCGCGGTGCGGGCCGCACTTCACCGGCCAGGCCCACTTCGCCAAAAGCCACAAAGCCGCGCGGCAGCGCGCGCCCGCGCAGGCTGCCTTGAATCGCCAGCAAGACCGCCAGGTCGGCCGCCGGTTCGCCAATGCGCACACCGCCCACGGCGTTGACGAACACGTCCTGGTCCATGCAGCTGACGCCCGCGTGGCGGTGCAGCACCGCCAGCAGCATGGCGAGGCGGTCGCGGTCCAGGCCCACGCTCAGGCGCCGCGGGCTCGGGCCGCCGCTGTCCACCAGGGCCTGGATCTCCACCAGCATGGGCCGCGTGCCTTCCAGCGTGACCAGCACGCAAGTACCGGGCACCGGCTCGCCGTGCGTGGACAAGAAGATGGCGCTCGGGTTGCTGACGCCCTTGAGGCCTTTTTCGGTCATTGCGAAGACGCCGATTTCATTGACCGCGCCAAAGCGGTTCTTGATGGCGCGCACCAGACGAAAGCTGCTGTGCGTGTCGCCTTCAAAGTACAGCACGGTGTCCACGATGTGCTCCAGCACGCGCGGCCCGGCCAGCGCGCCTTCCTTGGTGACGTGGCCGACGAGCACGATGGTGCAGCCGCGCATCTTGGCCACGCGCGTCAGCTGCGCGGCGCATTCGCGAACCTGCGCCACCGAACCCGGCGCCGAGGTCAGCTGGTCGGAGTAGACCGTCTGGATCGAATCGATGACGCAGAACGCGGGGCCACCATCCGCAAATTCGGCTTCGATGGCGTGCATGATTTTTTCAAGCTGGATCTCGGCCAGCACCCGCACCCGCTTGCCGGAAAGGCCCAGCCGGCGCGACCGCAGCGCGATCTGCGCGCCACTCTCTTCGCCCGTCACGTACAGCACCTTCATCTGCGATGACAGCGCATCCACCGCCTGCAGCAGCAACGTGCTCTTGCCGATGCCGGGGTCACCACCGATCAGCACCACCGCGCCTTCAACAATGCCGCCGCCCAGCACGCGGTCCAGCTCTTCCTGGCCGGTGGGCGTTCGCGCGACTTCGGCCGCGTCGACCTCGCTGAGCGTGGCCACCGATTGGCTGCGCGCCAGGGCCTGGAAGCGGGTGTTGCGGGTCGATGCGCCGGGGGTTTCCGCGACGGTCTCTTCCAGCGTGTTCCAGGCCTTGCAATGCGGGCACTGGCCCAGCCATTTGGGGTTGCTGCCGCCGCATTCCCGGCAGGTGTAATTCGTCTTCGCCATGGCGAGATTGTGAGTCCGGCTTCAGTCGCTGACGCGTTGCCGCCCGGCCTTGATCTGGCCCCGCTGCGCCTTGCCTTCCAGGCGGCGGCGCCTGGACGCCCGCGTGGGCTTGGTCGCCCGGCGCGGCGTGGCAGGCGCGGTGACTTCGTCCACCAGCGCCTGCAGCCGCGCCAGCGCGTCGGACTGGTTGCGCGGCAGGCTGCGGTGCGTTTGCGCCTTGATGACGACCGTGCCTTCAGCGGTGATGCGCTGGTCGGCCAGTGCCAACAGGCGCTGCTTCACCTCATCCGGCAACGAAGACGCATGGATGTCGAAGCGCAGGTGCGCCGCGCTCGACACCTTGTTGACGTTCTGCCCCCCCGCGCCTTGGGCGCGGATGGCGGTGAATTCGACCTCTGCCGGGTCGACGGTGATGGTCTTCAGCTTGCGTCTTCAGCGCTTGTCTTCAGCTCAAGGAGCCGCTGCTGCGGACCTTGCTGACGACGAAGAGCAGCAGGGTGGCCGTGACCACCGATGCGATCCAGCCCGCCGCTTGCCCGGGCTGGTACCAGCCCATGGCCTGACCCACCAGTCGGGCGCCAACCGAACCCGCCACGCCAAGCACGCAGGTCAGGATCCAGCCCATCTTCTGGTCACCCGGCAAGAGTGCGCGGGCCAGTGCGCCAACGATGAGGCCGAGGATGATGGTGCTGATGATCGACATCATGGTGAGTTGCTCCGGGTGGGTTCAGGGTTCGCTCACATGAACCGGCACCCGCGGGGCAACAGCGCACATGAGTTCATAGCCAATGGTAGCCGCCGCGCTGGCCACTTCATCGATCGAAAGTATGGCGCCGGCAGGGCCGTTGCCCCACAGCGTGACCTCGCTGCCGGGGCCCGCTTCAGGCAGCGCGGTGATGTCCGCAGCCAGCATGTCCATCGACACCCGCCCAACGGTCCTGCAGCGCACCCCGTTCACCAGCACGGGCGTGCCACTGGCTGCGTGGCGCGGGTAGCCGTCGGCATAACCGCAAGCGACGATGCCGATGCGCATGGGCGCCGCTGCCGTGAAGCTGCTGCCATAGCCCACCGTGTCGCCCGGCTGCAGTGCCTGTGTGGCAATGAGGCGCGAGCGCAGCGTCATGGCCGGCTGCAGGCCCCAGTGCGCGGCATCGTGTGCCGGGTAGTCGGGCGCGCTGCCGTAGCTGAGGATGCCGGCGCGAACCCAGTCGTTCTTCAGCCCATGGCGCAGGATGGCGGCACTGTTGCTCAAGCTGCGCTCGCCGGCCAGGTCGCGCGTCGTGGACTCGAACAGCGCCACTTGCTGCGCAATGCCCTTGGCACTTTCAAGATCCGCATCGGCGTCCGAGAAGTGCGTCATCAAGGAAATCTCGTCCACCTGCGGCAGCGCTTCCAGGCGCGCATAGGCGCTGCGGTATGAATCGGCCTTGAAGCCAAGGCGGTTCATGCCGCTGTTCATCTTCAAGAAGACGCGGTGCGGTGTTTGTGTCTTGTGCGCCGCCAGCCAGTCGATCTGTTCCTTGCAATGCACCACGTGCCACAGACCCAGGCGCGAACACAGTTCCAGGTCGCGCGGCTCGAAGCAGCCTTCCAGCAGCAGGATCGGGCCGCGCCAACCCAAGCCGCGCACGGTGGCCGCCTCAGCCAGGTCCAGCAACGCAAAACCGTCGGCACCGCGCAGGCCTTCAAAGGCACGTTCAACGCCATGGCCGTAGGCATTGGCCTTCACCACCGCCCACACGCGCGCGCCGTTGCTGGCGCTGCGCGCACGCGCCAGGTTGCGCGCCAGCGCGGCGGTATGGATCAGGGCTTCGATCGGGCGCGGCATCGTGTGCACTCCTGCATTCGCGGTGGGTCTTCCCGCCAAGAGCCCATGCTATAACCCGCCCGCCCACGATACGGAGACACACCAGTGGCGGCCATCAGGACCGCTGCGGCGCAGCGCGCGACACGATGAAAAAAGGTTTCTCGACCATCATGTCGGCGCAGTTCTTCAGCTCGCTGGCCGACAACGCGTTGTTGGTGGCGGCGGTGGAGCTGCTGCGGTTGAGCCACGCGCCAGCGTGGCAGACGCCGGCACTGGCGCCGATGTTCGCGCTGTTCTACGTCGTGCTGGCGCC
>JANMKK010000192.1:0-2899 GCA_031372005.1 Rubrivivax sp. | reverse complement strand
CATCCGCGACCTGCCGCACAAGTTGGTCGAAGCCTTTGAAGCCACGCTGCACGAGGCCGCCGAAGCCGACCTGCTGCTGCACGTGGTGGACGCCGCCAGCCCCGTGCTGGCCGAGCAGCTGGCTGAAGTGGAGCGCGTGCTTGAAGACATCGGCGCCAGCGCGGTGCCGCAAATCTGGGTCTACAACAAGTGCGATCTGCTGGAAGATTCGCAGCGCTCGCGAGAACCCACGGACTGGACCGAGGTGCACCCCGGTGTGCGTCGACAGCGTGTGTTTGTCAGCGCTGCCACGGGTGATGGCCTGCCCGCCTTGCGCCAGGCGATTGCAGAACACACCCTGGCGCGCTTGAACGGCGCCACGCAGCCCCCAATTGATCAACGTTTTGTGGAAGTTGTTGCCACTGCCCCGGGCGCAGACCCGGCCACCATCCTGTCCCCGCACCTTTTGCCGCACCAGCATGCGTAGTCAAGAATCCCCTCGCGTCCCTTCTCGATTTACCACTCGGTTGTCTGCCGTGGTCACCGCGCTCTTTGCCTGGCTTGGCGCCTGGCTCGGCGCGGCCGTGCTGCGGCGCCGTCCTGCCACGGCAGAAGGCTCTGGCAACGTGTATGCCAATCGCAATGACGGCCCGCCCGACCTTGATGAGTTGTGGCGCGACTTCAACCGCAAATTGAGCGGCCTGTTCGGCGGCAAGGGTGGCGGCGGCAAGGGCAGTGGACCGGGCAAACCAGGCCCTGAAGACCGGGGCACGGGCGGCGGCCCCTTCCAGCCGGACTTCAAGAGTGCCGGCATCGGCATCGGCCTGATTGGCGCTGTGGCGCTGCTGATCTGGCTGGGCAGCGGTTTCTTCATCGTGCAAGAAGGCCAGCAGGCGGTGGTGACTACGTTCGGCAAGTTCAGCAGCATCAAGGACGCCGGCTTCCAGTGGCGCTTTCCGTACCCGGTGCAAGGGCACGAGACGGTGGCGGTGACGCAGCTGCAGTCCGTTGAAGTGGGGCGCAACTCGGTGGTCCAGGCCACGGGCCTTCGCGACTCTTCCATGCTGACGCAGGACGAGAACATCGTCGACATCCGCTTCACGGTGCAGTACCGCCGCGCCGACCCGCGCGCCTACCTGTTCGAGAACAACCGCCCCGACGAAGCCGTGGTGATGGCCGCAGAATCCGCCGTGCGCGAAATCGTCGGCCGCAGCAAGGTGGACCAAGTGCTGTACGAACAGCGCGATGCGATCGCGGCCGATCTCGTCAAGTCGATCCAGGCCCAGTTGGACCGGCTGAAGGCCGGCATCGTGGTCGGCAACGTCAACATGCAGAACGTGCAGGTGCCGGATTCGGTGCAGTCGGCCTTCAACGACGCCGTCAAGGCCACGGCGGACCGCGACCGCTTCAAGAATGAAGGCCAGGCCTATGCGAGCGACGTCATTCCCAAGGCACGCGGCACCGCGGCGCGCCTGCTGGAAGAAGCCGAAGGCTACCGTTCACGTGTGGTGGCACAGGCCGACGGTGACGGCCAGCGTTTCCGCTCGGTGTTGGCCGAATACCAGAAGGCGCCCGGCGTCACCCGCGACCGCCTCTACATCGAAACGATGCAGCAGGTCTATTCCAACGTCAGCAAGGTCATGGTGGACAGCCGCAATGGCAGCAACCTGCTGTACCTGCCGCTGGACAAGCTGCTGCAGCAGGCCGGCGTGCCCGCCGCCGCGCCCGCAGCCACACCGTCATCAGTCCCCACGCCCGCCGCGGTGGACCCGACAGGCACCCAGAGTGTCGACATCCGCAGCCGCGACGGCGCGCGCGGCCGTGACCGTGAAGGCCGTTGAGGCCAAGCAGCCATCATGAACAGAATAGCCCTCTTCGTTGCCGGCGCCCTTGTGGTGCTGATGCTGGCCGCCAGCACACTGTTTGTCGTTGATCAGCGCCAGGTCGGCGTGGTGTACGCCTTGGGCGAAATCAAGGAAGTCATCACCGAACCGGGCTTGAAGTTCAAGCTGCCGCCGCCGTTTCAGAACGTGGTGTTCCTGGACAAGCGCATCCAGACGCTGGACAGCCCCGAAACCCGCCCGATCTTCACCGCCGAGAAGAAGAGCCTCGTGATCGACTGGCTGGTCAAATGGCGCATCGCCGAACCGCGCCAGTTCATCCGCAACAACGGCGCCGATTTCCGCAACCTTGAAAGCCGCCTTGCGCCGGTCGTGCAGGCAGCCTTCAACGAAGAGATCACCAAGCGCGAAGTCAAGGGCGTGTTGGCGGGCGAGCGCGAGAAAGTCATGCAGGACGTGCGGTCGCGGCTGGCCGATGAAGCCAAGTCTTTCGGCATCGAGATCGTCGATGTGCGCATCAAGCGCGTGGACTTTGTGGCTGACATTTCAGACTCGGTGTACCGGCGCATGGAGTCCGAACGCAAGCAGGTGGCCAACCAGTTGCGGTCCCAAGGCTCGGCCGAAGGCGAGAAGATCCGAGCCGATGCCGACCGCCAGCGTGAAGTCATCATTGCCGAAGCCTACCGCGACGCACAAAAGATCAAGGGCGACGGCGACGCCAAGTCGTCGGCGCTGTACGCCGACGCCTTCGGCCGCGATCCGCAGTTCGCGCAGTTCTATCGCAGCCTGGAGGCCTACCGCGCCACCTTCCGCAGCAAGGGTGATGTGATGGTGCTGGACACCAACAGCGACTTCTTCCGCGCCATGCGCGGTGGCGGCGCGGCGACCCCTGCAGCGCCGGTGGCCGCGCGAAAGAAGTAGCACTGCCCTTACGCAGTTCTTGCGTCTCTTGCGTCTCTTGCGACCCCTGCGATGGCAGACCTGGTGCTTGGTGCCGTCGCGCTGATGCTGGTGTTCGAGGGCCTGCTGCCCTTCCTGAGCCCCAGCACCTGGCGCGCAGCTTTCGAGCGCGCCACCCG
>JANMKK010000170.1:0-2864 GCA_031372005.1 Rubrivivax sp. | reverse complement strand
ATCGTGCATGAATGGCTGGTGCGCGACCAGGGTGCCATCGCGCTGCAACTGGGCAGCACACCGCAAGCCCTGGCCCGCGCCTGGCTGAACAGCAAGGGCGCACCCGCGCTGCCACTGTGGCAACCGCCTGCACCCGCGCATTGGCACGACCCGATGCACCCCACGCCCGGCGCGCAGTTGCTGGCCGAAACCTACCGCTCGCTGTGGGCGGGCCACCTGGCGGTGCTGCAACACGCGGCCGACGAGGCGATTGCCTTGCAGTTGCCGAATGGACAAGCAGCCATTGGCGTGGACGCGGCCGAGGCCTTCTGGTTCGGCTACACAGCGGCCTTCAGCGGTGCCACGCTGCACATCGACAGCCTGGCCGAACGCATCGATGCCGGCCGCACCCCGCGCGTGGCCATGCGCTGGCGGCTGAGGGGCCGGCACACCGGTGGCGGGCGCTTCGGCGCGGCCACGCAGCAGCCGGTGGAGATTTTGGGCATCACGCACGCCGAGGTGGACCACGCGCGAGGCCGCATCCTGCGTGAATGGGTGCTGATCGACGAGGTGGCACTGTGGATGCAGATCCTCAGCCCTTGAACAGGAAGAAACCGTGGCCCGCATCCAGCTGAAAAACATCGCCAAGCGCTGGGGTGCGTCCACCGCCGTCGAGCCGATGTCGCTGGACATCGCCGACGGTGAATTCCTGGTGCTGCTGGGCCCCAGCGGCTGCGGCAAGACGACCACCATGCGCATGGTGGCGGGGCTGGAAGACCCGAGCGAGGGCGAGGTGTGGATTGGCGAGCGCTGCGTCAACAAGTTGGAGCCGAAGGACCGCGACGTGGCCATGGTGTTCCAGAGTTATGGCCTGTACCCCAACATGACGGTGGCACAGAACATCGGCTTCCCGCTGAAGATTCGCGGGCTGCCCGCCGCCCAGATCGAACCGGCCGTGCACAAGGCCGCGCAGCAGGTGGAACTGATGGACTACCTGCAGCGCCGGCCCAAGGAACTGTCGGGCGGGCAGCGGCAGCGGGTGGCGCTGGCGCGTGCCATCGTGCGCCAGCCTGCGGTGTTCTTGATGGACGAACCGCTGTCCAACCTGGACGCCAAGCTGCGCGTGACCATGCGCGCCCACATCAAGCACCTGCACCACAGCCTGGGCGTGACCACCATCTACGTCACCCACGACCAGATCGAGGCCATGACCCTGGCCGACCGCGTGGTGGTGATGAGCCGCGCGCGCATCCAGCAGATCGGCAGCCCGCAAGACATCTACGAGCGCCCCGCCAACCTGTTCGTGGCCGGCTTCATCGGCTCGCCGCCGATGAACCTGGTGCCGGGCAGCCTGCACGGCGGCGTGTTCAGCGCGCCGGGCGTGCGCATCGCCGGCTTCACGGTGGCCGACGCGGCGAACGTGGTGCTGGGCGTGCGCCCCGAAGACTTGGGGCTGGTGGCCGCCGACGACACCACTGCCGCCGTGGCCGCCGAGGTGTTTGCTTTTGAGCTGACGGGCGACAGCACGCTGGTGACCATCCAGCACGGCGACTTGATGGTCACCGCCAAGGCCGGCAAGGACTACCGCAGCGCCATGGGTGTGCGCGTGGGCGTGCGCGCAAACGCCGAACATTGCCACTTGTTCGATGCCGGCACGCAGGCCCGCATCGCCACGCGGCCTGGCGCATGACGCTGCGGCGGCGTTCGTTGTTGCTGGCTGCGGCGGCGGTGCCCGCAGTGGCGCAGTCGCAGGCACCCGCTGCGGCACTGGGCTGCGCCAGCGTGGCCGGCAGCGGTGATGTGCAACTGGTGGGCAACAGCTTCCCGGCCGTGGCGCACATTGCACGCATTGCCGAGGGCTGCGCCCGGCCGGGGTTTCGGGTCGTCTTCAAGCTGACACCCCAGGCCAGCGTCGACACCGAACAGGCCTTCGGCGCCGCAGGCCGTTCGCCTTTCGACGCGGCCATTGTTTCAATGGCGGTGTTTGCAAACCTGTACGCACGGCGACAGTTGCAGCCGCTGACCGACCTGGTGCAGAAGTACGGCGCGCGGTACCGGCTGGAAGAGCGAATGCTGGTGCGCGTGGACGGCGAGGTGATGGCCATTGCCTTCCTGCAGAACACGCAGAACCTGTACTACCGCGCCGACCTGTTCGCCAAACACCGCCTGGCCGTGCCCACCGACTACGCGCAGATGGTGCAAGCCGCCGCCGTGCTGCAGCGTGAAGAGCCGAGCATCACCTTCCCCATCGCCCAGGGCTTCGCCAAGGGCTTTGATTGCGGCACCGAATTCACCAACATCCTGGCCAGCCTGGGCGGACGCTTTTTTCAACCGGGCAGCGCCCTGCCTGCGTTCAACGGCGAATTCGGGGTGCAGGCGGTTGACGTGATGCGCAGCTTGATGCCCTACATGACGCCCAATGTGCTGGCCAGCAATGCCGACGATGTCGTCAACCAGTTCCAGCAAGGCAAGGCCGCCATGGGCGTGCTCTGGGCCAGCCGCGCGTCGCGCATGGACGACGCCGCCGCGTCGCGCGTGGTCGGCAAAATGCAGTTTGCGGCGGCCCCGGCCGCGCGCCCCGGCGGGCGCACTGCCGCGCACTTGTGGTGGGACGCCGCCGTGCTGCCACGCAACAACCCGCGCCAGCGCGAAGCGACCTTCCATGTGCTGATGGAAGGTTTGAGCGAGACGGCCGTGAAAAGCGGCAACGATCTGGGGTTGTGGGTGCGCGCCGTGTTCAAACCCGGCCGCTTTGGCACCGGCGTGGCCTTGTCGCAAGCCGCTGGCGCACCGGTGTGGTCGAGCGAGCCGTTTGTCAGCCTGGCGCATGCCGAGGTGGGCAAGCTGCTGCCCGAGGCCTTGGCGGGGGACCGCAAGCCACAGGC
>JANMKK010000163.1:0-8897 GCA_031372005.1 Rubrivivax sp. | reverse complement strand
GATTTCGGCTGGTGCCGGGGCTTCGACCGTCAAGACAGCGCGGTGCAGGCGAAGCGTTGCACCGGGCGCCGGCCACGTGCCTCGCTGCGCCAATGGCAGCTCGGCCACCAGGCGCGACAGCAGCGTTTGCGCCGGCGACACGCCCAGCTGCGCCTGCAGCCAGGCGCGCAAGGCATTCTTGCGCCGCGCCGGCGGCAGTTGCTGCCAGATTTCGATGCGCAACGCGTTGCCCTGGGTCACCGCCGGCAAGTCGGCAGCAGCCGCTTCCTGCGCCAGGGCAGCAGCCTCTTGCGCGCGCGCAGCGGCGGCTGCCAGCGTGGTGTCGACGTCATTAAAAGCGGCGCGCAAGGCAGGCCACACGGCCTGGCGCAAGCGGCTGCGCGCGAAGCGCGGGTCGGCATTGCTCGGGTCTTCGACGTGCTTCAGGCGGTGGCGCCGCACATAGGCCTCAATGGCCTGCACCGGCTGGTCCAGCCAAGGCCGGGCCCAGGTGATGCCCTGCCGCTGCGCCACGGCAGGCATCGCTGACAAACCGGCGCTTCCCGCACCGCGCAAGGCCTGCAATAGCCAGGTCTCGGCTTGGTCGCGGCGGTGGTGGGCCAGCAGCACCAGATTGCACTGCGCCTCGGCGGCCATCTCGGCCAGCGCGCGGTAGCGTTCGATGCGGGCCCAGGCTTCCACGCTCTGGCCGCGTGCGGGCTTGCTGGTCAGGCGCCGACTGGCAAATGTGGCGCCCCAGCGCAGTGCCTGGCGCTGCACCTGCAGCAGCCACCCATCCGCCTGCGGCATCAGGCCATGGTGCACGTGCAGCGCAAGAACTTCAATGCCGACCTCTCGCGCCTGGCGCACCGTGCAATGCAGCAGCGCCGTGGAATCGCGGCCGCCGCTTGCGGCCACCGCGACGCATGCCACGGCTAACGGTCTTTCGTGTCGGTGAAGCGGCCGTAGGCGCGCAGCCGCTCGTAGCGGCGCTGCAGCAGTTCCTTGGGCTTCAGGTCGGCGCTCTGGCGCAGCGTATCGGCCAGGCCGCGCTTGAGCTGCGCGGCCATCCAGGGCACGTCGCGGTGCGCGCCGCCAACGGGTTCGCTGACGATCTTGTCGATGACGCCCAGCGCCTTCAGGCGGTGCGCGGTGATGCCCAGTGCCTCAGCCGCTTCAGAGGCCCGTTCGGCGGTCTTCCACAGGATGGACGCGCAGCCTTCAGGCGAGATGACCGAATAGACCGAGTACTGCAGCATCAGCACCTGGTCCGCAACGCTGATGGCCAGTGCGCCGCCCGAGCCGCCTTCGCCGATGATGGTGCTCACGATGGGCACTTCCAGCTGCGCCATCTCGAAGATGTTGCGGCCGATGGCCTCGGACTGGCCGCGCTCTTCGGCGCCGATGCCGGGGTATGCACCGGGCGTGTCAACGAAGGTGAACACCGGCAGGCCGAACTTCTCGGCCAGCTTCATCAATCGCAGCGCCTTGCGGTAGCCCTCGGGGCGAGACATGCCAAAGTTGCGCAGCGTGCGCTCCTTGGTGTCGCGCCCTTTCTGGTGGCCCAGCACCATGCAGGCTTGGCCGTTGAAGCGTGCGAGGCCGCCAAC
The DNA here is from genome assembly GCA_031372005.1 of Rubrivivax sp. GTDB lineage: Bacteria > Pseudomonadota > Gammaproteobacteria > Burkholderiales > Burkholderiaceae_C > Rubrivivax. The sequence continues at coordinate 7,308 of JANMKK010000163.1, read as the reverse complement.
GATGGACAGATCGTCCGCGTAGTGGCGGTCACCGTGCAGTTCCTGGAATTCGGTGAAGATCTCGTTGACGTAGTCCAGGGTGTAAGGCCGCTGCGGGTGGCGCGCAATCTGCGTCACCTGCCAGGGCGTTAGGTTGGAATAGATGTCGCGGGTGAGTTGCTGGCTCTTTTGGCTGAGGCGCTCGATCTCGTCGCTGATGTCCACGGCCGATTCGTTCTGCACATAGCGCAGTTCGTCGATCTTGGACTCCAGTTCCGAGATCGGGTTTTCAAATTCCAGGAAGTGGTGCTTGGACAATTTTCAGTACTCCACCGGCAGCGGGTCGAGGCTGCGCCAAATATACCAAGTGGCCACCGAACGAAAAGGCGCCCACGCTTCGCCGACTTCGCGCGCTTCGGCGCGCGAGACGGGTTCACCGCTGAAGTAGTTCAGGCTGATGCCCTTGAGCAGGCCCAGGTCGTCCAGCGGCAGCACGTTGGGGCGCATCAGGTGGAAGATCAGGAACATCTCTGCCGTCCAGCGGCCAATGCCGCGGATCGACACCAGCTCGGTGATGATGGCTTCGTCATCCATCAGCTGCCACTGCGCCACGTGGCCGTCCTTGTCATGGAAGTGCCGCGCCAGGTCCAGCAGGTATTCGGTCTTGCGCCCCGACAGGCCCGCTTCGCGCATGCGGGGCACGGGCAGCGCCTGCACATGAGAGGGCAGCAGGTGGGTCGGTGTGCCGCCCACGGCAGCCGCAAAGCGGTCCCACACCGACTGCGCAGCCTTGACGGAGATCTGCTGGCCGACGATCGACCGCGCCAGCGTGGTGAAGGCGTCGCCGCGGCTGCGCAGGCGTGCTTCACCAAAGCGCGGAATCAACTTCTTCATCTTGCGGTCACGCTTGGACAGGTGCCTGCAGGCGTCGTCCCAATAGTCCGGTGTGAAGTCCAGCTTGATGGCGGGCACCACGACGGGTGCAATGTCTGCCGTGGCCACAGCGGCGGGGGTGGCAGCGCGCAGGGCTGCGGTCTTGGGCATGGGTATTTGGCTAGGGCTTGGGGCTAGGGCTTCAGGCTCGCACCCAGGTCGTGCCCTGCGCCGAGTCCTTGAGTTCGATGCCCATCGCCGCCAGTTCCTTGCGGATGCCGTCGGCCAGTACAAAATCTCGCGCATTCTTAGCGGTTTGGCGTGCGTCGATGCGGCTTTGCACGAAGGCTTCATCGACAGCACCGCTGCCCTGCAGATAGTCGCGCGGCACGGCTTGCAACACACCCAGCGTGGCGCCCAGTGCCTTCAGCAGCGCAGCGGCTGCCGTGGCGCCGCGGTTGATGGCGGTGGCCAGTTCAAACAGCACGGCCAGCGCGCCGGGCGTATTGAAGTCATCGTCCATCGCCGCCTTGAAGGCAGCCGCGCGGGGCTCGGCCCAGTCGATGGTGGCCAAGGTCGGCACGGGGCCAGCGCTGTCCAGCGCTGTGTAAAGCCGCTTGAGCGCGCTGCGCGCTTCGTCCAGCAGCGTGTCGCTGAAGTTGAAGGGGCTGCGGTACTGCGTGCGCAGCATGAAGAAGCGCACCGATTCGCCGTCGAACCGCTTCAGCACGTCTTCAATGGTGAAGAAGTTGCCGAGCGACTTCGACATCTTGGTGTCGTCGATGTTGAGGAAGCCGTTGTGCATCCATGTCCGCACAAATTCGCCGCCTGCGCCTTCGCTTTGCGCAATCTCGTTTTCATGGTGCGGAAACTGCAGGTCCATGCCGCCGCCGTGGATGTCGAAGGGCGCACCGAGCAAGCTTTGACTCATCGCCGAACATTCGATGTGCCAGCCAGGCCGCCCGGCGCCGTAGACGCTGGGCCACTTGGCGTCTTCGGGCTCAGTGTCCTTGGCCGACTTCCACAGCACAAAGTCCAGCGGGTCTTCCTTGTCGCCCAGCACGGCCACACGTTCACCGGCGCGCAATTCGTCCAGCGACTTGCCCGACAGCTTGCCGTAGCCGGCAAAACGCCGAACCGCAAAGTTCACGTCGCCACTTTCGGCCTGGTAGGCCAGGCCCTTGTCTTGCAACTGGCTGATCATTGAAAGCATCTGCGGCACGTAGTCTGTGGCGCGCGGCTCATGCGTGGGCGCGGCCGTGCCCAGCGCCGCAAAGTCGCGATGCATGGCAGCGATCATTTCGTCGGTGAGCACGCGGATGCTGATGCCGCGTTCCACGGCGCGGCGGATGATCTTGTCTTCAATGTCGGTGATGTTGCGCACGTAGTTGACGCGGTAACCGCTGGCCAGCAACCAACGGTAGACCACATCAAAGGCCAGCACCATGCGCGCATGGCCTAGGTGACAGAGGTCATAGACGGTGATGCCGCAGACATACATCCGCACCTGGCCTGGTTCGATGGGCACGAACGGCTCAAGCCGGCGGGTCAGCGTGTTGTGGATGCGGAGCGTCATGGGTGCGGTGGTGGGGCGTCTGATGCGCCGTTATTTGCGCCGTTTCATGCGCCGTGCTGTCAGTGCCGTCTGGCACCACGGTCTCGCGCAGGGCGAAAGGCGTCGATAGAATTGCGTTTCAGTATAGCGGCGGCCCCGCTGGCAACCCCTGCTGCGCAAGCTTCCACTCAGCACCTCCATGCCCTCAAATTTGCTCTTGACAGGCTGTCTTCAAGCGGCCCTGCTTGCCGCGCTGCTGGTGTGGCGGCCGGCTGTGGCGGACGTCGTCAGCGATGTGCACGGCCTGCTGGCCAAAGGCGACTTGGCGGCGGCACTGCGGGTGGCCGACGCCGCTGTGCAGGCCAACCCGCGCGATGCCCAGTCGCGCTTTCTGCAAGCCCTGGTGCTGATGGACCTGCAGCGCTCGGACGACGCTTTGGCGGCATTCACGCGGTTTGCCCAGGAATACCCTGAACTGCCCGAGCCCTTCAACAACATCGCCCTGCTGCAGGTGCGAGCAGGCCGCCTGGAGCTGGCTCGCCAGGCGCTGGAAAGTGCGTTGCGCAACGACCCCGGCCACCGTGCAGCGCGAGCCAACCTGGGCGAGGTGCATCTGATGCTGGCTGTGCAGGCCTGGCAGCAGGCGGCCAGTGGCGCGCCACTGAATGCGCGGCTGCAGCGCAAGCTCGACGCCGCCCGCGCCTTGCTCGGCACCGGCACGCTACCCTCACGCTAGACCGCCTAGACTTCCCAGCCCAGACCGCCAGCGGTCCACACGGAGACCCTCCACTTGAAAGCCCTGACCCGCACCTGGCTCGCCCCCGCCATCACCGCTGCGTTGATGACCCTGGCGCTTCCCTGCCTGGCGCAAAAGGTACGCCTGGCCACCAGCGCTGGTGACATCGTCATCGAGCTTGAAGCCGAGAAGGCACCCAAGACGGTGGCCAACTTCCTGCAGTACGTGCGCGCAGGCCACTACGACGGCACCGTGTTCCACCGCGTCATCGAGACCTTCATGATCCAGGGCGGCGGCTACAAGGCCGACCTCAGCGAAAAACCCGTGCGCGCGCCCATCGTGCTGGAAAGCCGCACCGGCCTGTCCAACGTGCGCGGCACGTTGGCCATGGCCCGCACCGGCATCCCCGATTCGGCCACGTCGCAGTTTTTTGTCAACGTCGTTGACAACCTGTTCCTCGACCAACCCAATTCGCGCGACGGCAATGGCTACGCGGTGTTTGGCAAAGTGGTCGACGGCATGGACGTGGTCGACAAGATCAGGGCCATGCCCACCCAGCCGCAAGGCGTGCACCAGAACCTGCCAGTCACAGCCGTGATCCTGCGCAAAGCCACCGTGGAGAAATGACATGAGCAAGCAAGTCGAGATGATCACCAGCGCAGGCACCCTGCGCATCGAACTTGACGAAGACAAGGCGCCGCTGTCGTGCGCCAACTTTCTGGCCTACGTCAACAGCGGCCACTTCGACGGCACCGTGTTCCACCGCGTCATCAAGGGCTTCATGCTGCAAGGTGGCGGCTTTGACTCCGCAATGAAGCAGAAGGCCACGCTGCCGGCCGTGCGCAACGAGGCCAACAACGGTCTCAAGAACAAGCACTACACGCTGGCCATGGCACGCACGAACGACCCGCACTCGGCCACCGCGCAGTTCTTCATCAACACCACTGACAACGCCTTTCTCGACTTCAAGGCCGAGAACGCACAAGGCTGGGGTTATGCAGTGTTCGGCCGTGTGGTGGCAGGCATGGAAGTGGTGGATGCGATCGAGAAGGTGCGGACTGGCCGCAAGGGCTCTCACGACGACGTGCCGCTGGAAGACGTGCTGATCGAACGCGTCACCGTTGCCGGCTGATTGCAAGGGATGATGGCAAAGGCAGATGGCTGACAGCGGGCAACCCGGCACATTGCCGGCGTTCTTTGAACTGGCAGCGCCGCCCTCATGGCGGGCCATCGATTTCATCTCCGACCTGCACCTGTGTGGCGCCCTGCCACGCACCTTCCTCGCTTTTCAGGCGCACCTGAACCACACCACGGCCGACGCGGTGTTCATCCTGGGGGACCTCTTCGAAGCCTGGGTGGGCGACGACATGGCGCAACACGGCTTTGAGCGCCAGTGCGTGCAAGCCATGGCACACGCCGCCAGCAATCGCCAGCTGGCCTTCATGGTCGGCAACCGCGACTTTCTGGCCGGCACTGAACTGCTGCGCCAAAGCGGCGCGATGGGGCTGCCCGACCCCACGGTGCTCAACGCCTGGGGCCAACGCGTGCTGCTCAGCCATGGCGACGCGCTGTGCCTGGCCGACACCGCCTACCAGGCCTTTCGCCGCGAAGTGCGGTCTGTCGCCTGGCAGGCAGCCTATCTGGCGCGGCCCTTGGCAGAGCGGCTGCAGATCGCCGCGGGCATCCGCCAGGCCAGCCACGGCAGCCAAGTCAGGCGCCAATGCGACGGTGCCGCCGGCGCCGACATCGACAGCGCAGAAGCGGTGCACTGGATGCACGCCATGGGCACGCCTGAAATGGTGCACGGCCACACCCACCGACCCGGCAGCGGCAGCCTGGCACCGGGCTTCAAGCGCCACGTTCTGAGCGACTGGGACCTGGACACCACGCAGCGCGCCGAGGTGCTGCGCCTGACCCGCGACGGTTTCGAGCGGCTGCCGCCTGCAAGCGCTTGAGTCGGGCGCTTGATCGCGTGAAGACCGCATGATTGCTGCCTGGCGCCGCGCGTGGCAGGCCCGGCGCGAACGTGCCTCACTGCAACGCCGAGCCATTCCCGACGATCTGTGGAAACGCACCCTGGTGCGCTACCCCTTCCTGCAGCGACGCCACCCGGCCGATGCGGCTGACTTGCGGCGCCTGACAAGCCTCTTCCTGGACCGCAAGGAATTCACCTGCACCGGTGGCCTGCGATTGACCGATGCCATGGCCGTGGCCATTGCCGCGCAGGCTGCACTGCCGGTGTTGCGGCTGGGACTGCAGGCCTACGACCGCTTCGTCGGCATCGTCATCCACCCGGACGCCGTGGTGGCACGCCGCTCGCAGCAGGACGAAGACGGCGTCGTCCACGAATACGAAGAAACGCTGGCCGGTGAGGCGATGGAAGGCGGGCCGGTGATGCTGTCCTGGCCTGATGTGCGCCTGTCGGGCCACAGCGCTGCGCAGGGCTACAACGTGGTGATCCACGAATTTGCACATGTGCTGGACATGGCGGGCGGCTGGTCGGGTGCAACACAAGGCCGCGTACCGCGTCTGCCACCGACGCTGCCGGCAGCAGACTGGGTGGCCATGTTGGGTGGGGAGTTCACACGCTTTGTGGCGCGCGTGGAAGCCGGCGAGGAAACCGCGCTGGACCCGTACGGCGCCACGGCGGAAGAAGAATTCTTCGCCGTCGCCAGCGAGTGCTTTTTCGTCAACCCGGCTGCCATGCAAGAAGAACATGCGGCCCTGTACCGCATGTTTATCCTGCTCTTTGGCCAGAACCCGGCGGCCGACCAGCCACCGCCCCGCAGTTAATGCGGTAGTGTTTCAGCAGTTCAAGCTGCGGCCGCTTCAGCCCGCGGCTTATCGCTTTTCTTTGGCGGCTGGATGTCCAGCAGAACCTGATTGTCGGCGTCGATGTCCACCGTCAACCTGCCGCCGTCCACCAAGCGCCCGAACAGCAGTTCATCCGCCAGCGCACGGCGTATCGTGTCCTGGATCAGGCGCTGCATCGGCCGCGCGCCCATCAAGGGGTCGAAGCCCTTCTTTGCCAGGTGCTTGCGCAATGCGTCGCTGAAGGTGACGTCCACCTTCTTTTCGGCAAGTTGCGCTTCCAGCTGCAGCAGAAACTTGTCGACCACGCGCAGGATGATGTCTTCGTCAAGCGCCTTGAAGTTGACGATGGCGTCCAGCCGGTTGCGGAACTCGGGCGTGAAGAGCCGTTTGATATCGGCCATCTCGTCGCCCTGCTCGCGCTTGTTCAGGAAGCCGATGGTCGCCTTGTTCATGGTCTCGGCGCCCGCGTTGGTGGTCATGATGATGATCACGTTGCGGAAGTCGGCCTTGCGCCCGTTGTTGTCGGTCAGCGTGCCGTGGTCCATGACCTGCAGCAACACGTTGAAGACATCGGGATGCGCCTTTTCAATCTCGTCCATCAGCAGCACGGAATGCGGCTTTTTGGTGACGGCTTCGGTCAGCAGGCCGCCCTGGTCAAAACCCACATAGCCCGGGGGCGCGCCGATCAGGCGGCTGACGGCATGGCGTTCCATGTATTCCGACATGTCGAAGCGGATCAGGTCAATGCCCAGCACGTAGGCCAACTGCTTGGCGACTTCGGTCTTGCCGACACCCGTGGGGCCGCTGAACAGGAAGCTGCCGATCGGCTTGTCCCCCTTGCCAAGACCTGAACGCGCCATCTTGATGCTGGCGGCCAGGGCGTCGATGGCCGGGTCTTGCCCGAAGACCACGCTTTTCAGGTCGCGGTCCAGGGTCTTGAGCTTGCTGCGGTCGTCGCTGGACACGCTGGCCGGCGGGATGCGCGCGATCTTGGCGACGATCTCTTCCACCTCGGCGCGCGTGATCGTCTTCTTGCGCTTGTTGGCGGGCAGGATGCGCTGTGCGGCACCGGCTTCGTCGATGACGTCTATTGCTTTATCAGGAAGATGGCGGTCGTTGATGAACTTGGCCGACAACTCGGCGGCGGCCTGCAGCGCACCCACGGCGTACTTCACGCTGTGGTGCTCTTCAAAGCGCGACTTCAAACCCTTCAGGATTTCGATCGTCTGCTCAATCGAGGGCTCGACGACATCGACCTTCTGGAATCGTCTTGAGAGCGCCGCGTCCTTCTCGAAGATGCCGCGGTACTCAGTGAACGTGGTGGCGCCGATGCACTTCATGGCACCGCTGC
>JANMKK010000151.1:0-4918 GCA_031372005.1 Rubrivivax sp. | reverse complement strand
CGCTCTTCGCAGCATTGAAGGACGAACACGGCGGCCAGCCCTGGTGGTTGTGGGGCGACGCACTCGCCGGCCGCGATGCCGCCGCGCTGGCCGCCGCCAGGCAGCGCCTGGCCGGCGCAATAGCCGAACACGCCTTCGTTCAATGGTGTTTCGACCAGCAGATGACCGCCTTGCGCGCCCACGCCCAGGCCATGGGTGTGCGCCTGATGGGCGACCTGCCGATCTTCGTCGCCCACGACAGCGCCGACGTCTGGGCCCGGCCCGACCTGTACTTTCTGGACGCGCAGCACCAGCCCACCGTGGTGGCCGGCGTGCCGCCCGACGGCTTCGGCCCCGACGGCCAGCGCTGGGGCAACCCGCTGTACCGCTGGGACCGCATGGCGGCCGACAACTACGCGTGGTGGGTGGCGCGGGTGCAGCGCGCATTCGCCCACGCCGACATCCTGCGCATCGACCACTTCCGCGGCTTTGCCGGCTACTGGGAAGTGCCCGCCGGCTGCCCCACGGCGCGCGAAGGGCGCTGGGCGCCGGGGCCCGGCAAGGCGCTGTTCGACGCCATCGAAAGCGCGCTGGGCAAGCTGCCCATCGTGGCCGAAGACCTGGGCACGATCACACCCGATGTGGTTGCACTGCGCGACCACTTCGGATTTCCCGGCATGCGCATCGTGCAGGAAGCGTTTGGGGGCCCTGAAGGCAGCGACGGCACGCACCAGTTTCTGCCCCACCACCACGTTCCCGCCTGCCTGGCGTACAGCAGCACGCACGACAGCGACACCGCGCAGGGCTGGTGGGCCGCCGCAAGCGACAGCACACGCGCCTGCGCCAGCGAATACCTGCAGTGCACGGGCTCAGAAGTGCACTGGGCGCTGGTCCGCGCCGCTAGCCAGTCGGTGGCCTGCATGGCGCTCTTCCCCCTGCAGGACGTGCTGGGCCTGGACGGCACGCACCGCATGAACCTGCCCGGCACCGCGCAGGGCAACTGGCGCTGGCGCTTTGACTGGCCGATGCTTCAGCCTGATGCAGCGGCCACGCTGGCGCGCATCAGCGCTGCCAGCGGACGCGCGCGTTCGGCTTGAGGCGTTTGCCGGGCTTCACGGACTTGTTGGGCTTCGCGACCGGCTTCACCGCAGCGCCGCTGTGCACCACCAGCACCCGCACCGACTGCGGCGCCAGCAGCAGCGTGGCGGCACCGTCCGCGTTGGCCTTTGCGGCTTGCGCGTCGCCACCCGGGTGAGCTGACAGCAGCCTGGCGCGCGGTGGCAGCCCCGACATGGCGGCCGGCGCCGGCAGCAGCCCATAGTTGATGAGCACCACCGTGTGTTCGCTGCCAAGCTTGCGCTGCCAACCGGCCACCAACCCTTGCGCAAAGCTGCCTTCGAAACTGCCGCGGGCGATGGACGGCAGCGTGTTGCGCAGCCGGATCATGGCCTTGTAGAAGTTCAGGATTGACGCCGGGTCGCGCTGCTGCGCCTGCACGTTGTGCGTGGTCGCATTCGGCGCCACGGGGCGGAACGGCGTGCCTGCAGTGAAGCCCGCCGTGCGCGGGTCTGCGCTCCAGCTCATCGGGCTGCGCAGCGGCTGGTCCCCCGGAAGCGTGTTCACGCCCGCCTGGCCGATTTCTTCGCCGTAATAGATGAAGGGCGTGCCCGGCTGCAGCAGGTAGCCCGCCGCCGCCAGCTTGTATTGCTTGCTGTCGCCACCGACCTGGTCCCACAACCGCTGGCCGGCAAAGATGTCGTGGTTGGAAATGAAAGTGGCCATGGTGCTGGACGCCGTGCGGTAGTAGTCAGTCAGCTTCTGCACCGATTCCGCCTTGCCCTTGGCGGCGCCGACGAAGTGCTGCACATAGCCAAAGGCGAAGGCGCCGCCGCACACCGCCGGGTCGCCATAGGCCTGCGGCTCTGCCGTGGCTTCACACACCACATAGCGCTGCGCGTAACCTTTGATGAGGTCCTGCAGCTGGCGCGTCAGGGCGCGGCTTTGCGGCTGGTCATTCCAGTGCTGGGCATCGTTCTCGATGAGGTGCGGCACGGCGTCAAGCCGGTAGCCGTCCAGGCCGCGGTTGAGCCAGAAGCGCAGGCTGTCCAGGTGGTAGTCCAGCACCGCCGGGTTGCTGAAGTTGTAGTCGGGCATGTGCGGGCCGAAAGTGCCGAAATAGAAGTCGCGCGTGCCCGGCGGGGCGGACGCAAAGGACGGCATGTCCTTCACCTCGCCCTTCCACAGCCAGGGCTGTGTGGCCACGGGGTACCAGGGGTACTTGCCCCAGATGTCCCAGCCGGCCGGCGCTTCGTCAGCCCAGACGTACCAGTCGCGAAAGGCGTTGCCCTTGCCCTGCAGCGCCTGCAAGAACATCGGGTGCGACGCGGCGCTGTGGTTGATGACGTAGTCCATCACCACGCCGATACCGCGTGCATGGGCCTGCTTCAGCAGTTCGTCGAAATCGGCCAGGGTGCCGTACTCGGGCGCCACATCGCGGAAGTCGGTGGTGGCGTAGCCGTGGTCGCCGTCGGCATTTCGGGTGATCGGCATCAACCAGATGCCGCGGATGCCCAACTCTTTCAGGTAATCCAGGCTCTGCGTCAGGCCGCGCAGGTCGCCGATGCCGTCGCCGTCGCTGTCGCGCCAGGCACGGACGAAGATTTCCATGAAGGTGCCGTGCTGCCAGCCTTCCTTCAGTGCGCTGCGGCGGTCCACAGCGGGCACGGGGCGGATGTCGATGTCGGGCTGCGCGCAAGCAGCGCCGCACAGCAGGGCAAGCGTGGCAACGATCAGGGAGGCTGTCATCTGGAGGGGGGTGTGACGCGGCAGAAGCTGCGCAATGTAGGGGCATGTCCGGTGCACCGCCATCCGAGGCTTGCCTAGCATGCACGGCATGCAACAACACGTCCGCGTTTCGCCGGTCTGCTGGCTGTTCTGCGGGCTGCTATGCACGATCGCGCCCGCCTTGGCCGGCCCGCTCACCGCGACCGCCACCCCCGCCAGCCCCACCCTGACCGCCTGCGACGCGGGATTCCAGACCGTGCTGCAAGCCGTCCCGGACGTCGCGAAAGGCGCCGCACCAGGCGAAGCCCGCGCGGTCTGGCTCAACCGCCGGCTGATCCGCTGGCCCGGCATGCAGCCTGAAGGACGGTTTCGCCTGTTGCATTCTGCGCAGGGGCAGATCGTTGCGGCCCCGGGGCAGGCGGCGCGTGGTGCGGACGGCGCGCTCAGGCTGCAGGTCGACACAGCCGCCGAGCCCACGCCGCTGCGGACGCGTTTCAAATGGTTGGCCGCCGGTACCCAGCTGGCGCTGCGCACGGCCGACCTGCCGCGCCTGCAGCAACTGCACCGCGGCCAGCTGGTGCTGGTGCAAGAGGATGCTGACGGCCGCGTGCGCCAGGCTACGGCATTGCAGGTGGCGGGGGCGCTGGATGATCTCTACGCCAGCGCCGAACCCACCCCTGACCTGGGCGCCTCACCGCGTGCAGCACGCACAAGCTTCAAGCTCTGGGCACCTACCGCGCAAAGTGTGCGGCTCTGCCTGCACCGGAGCGGCACGGCGCCGGCCCATGCGCTGCTGCCGTTGCAGCGCGATGCCGCCACCGGCGTGTGGGCAACGTCTGCGCCACAAGACCTGAGCGGCCATTACTACAGCTACCTGGTGGATGTCTTCGTGCGCGGCGTCGGCCTGGTGCGCAACCGCGTCACCGACCCGTATTCACTCAGCCTCACCGCCAACAGCCGCCGCAGCTGGATCGGCCGCCTGGACGCGCCCGCGCTGCAGCCGCCAGGCTGGTTGAGCACGCCCCGGCCGGTCCGGGTGCAGGCCGCCACCGACATGGTGATCTACGAGCTGCATGCGCGCGACTTTTCGGCCCATGACGCCACCGTGCCGGTGCCGCACCGCGGCAAGTACCTGGCCTTCACGGACCACGCATCCAACGGCATGCAGCACCTGCGCGCATTGTCCGCTGCAGGCCTGACCGACGTGCACCTGCTGCCCGTCTTCGACATCGCCAGCATCCCCGAACAGGGCTGCACGACAGCGCCAGCCGCCGCGCTGGCAGCTGCAGCCGCCGACGCAGAAATCCAGCAAGCCGCCGTGATGGCCGCTGCCGCCACCGACTGCTACAACTGGGGCTACGACCCCTGGCACTACACCGCACCAGAAGGCAGTTATGCCAGTGACGCCGCCGACGGCGCGGTGCGCGTGCTGGAGCTGCGCCAGATGGTGCAGGCGCTGCATGCGGCGGGTCTGCGTGTGGGCATGGACGTGGTCTACAACCACACGCCGGCCAGCGGGCAGAAAGAACAGTCGGTGCTGGACCGCATCGTGCCTGGTTACTACCAGCGGCTGAACGCCGCCGGCCAGGTCGAGACCAGCACCTGCTGCGACAACACGGCCACCGAGAACACGATGATGGCCAAGTTGATGATCGACAGCGCGGTGGTCTGGGCGCGCGACCACCGCATCGACAGCTTCCGCTTTGACCTGATGGGCCACCAGCCGCGCGCGGCGATGGAGCGGCTGCAGGCGGCGGTGGACAAGGCGGCGGGGCGGCACATCCACCTCATCGGCGAAGGCTGGAATTTTGGTGAGGTGGCCAACGGCGCACGCTTCGTTCAGGCCAGCCAGAGCAGCCTGAATGGCACCGGCATTGGCAGCTTCAGCGACCGCGGGCGCGACGCTGCACGCGGTGGCGGCTGCTGCGACGACGCCGCGCAAACCGTGGCCCGCCAGGGCTGGCTCAACGGCCAGTTCTACGACCCCAAGCCCGGCACCCCGGCTGGCACCTCTGCCAGCGTCGGCGATCTCCTGAAGAGTGCCGACCTCGTCCGCGTCGGCCTGGCGGGCACGCTGCGCGACTACCGCTTGCACACCGCAGACGGCAGCGTGAAGGCCCTGCGCGACATCGACTACGCCGGCCAGGGCGCAGGC
>JANMKK010000131.1:0-6627 GCA_031372005.1 Rubrivivax sp. | reverse complement strand
CCGCCGGCGCTGCCTGAAGGAAGGCCGGCTGACGCCAGCTTCATGCGCAGTTCATGGACCCGCGCTGCCGGCACCATGATCGTGCTGCCGCCGTCGGCAAAGCGGTAGGGCACGTTCATCTGCATCAGCTTTTCGATGACCGCGCCGCCGTCCTTGTCACTGAGGTTGGGAAACAGCAGCCTGTAGTCCGCGTCGCGGGCACCGCCGAACATCAACGTCAGCACCAGGGCCAGGCCGGCAACACCCAGCCCCGCAGCGATCTGCACGCGGCCGGGCAGCAGGTGCCAACGGCCGCCAAGGCCGGGGGCGGCGGGCACCAGCGCGGTGGCACGGGAATTTGTGGCAGTCGTGGCGACGGCGTTGTCCATGGGTGGCAGGGGAATCCTTTGTCGACGCTTATGGTGGCCGCTGCGGGCTGAAACTTCAGCGCGAGAAAGCAGGCAAAGACGCGCTTGATCGCGCCCATGCCGAAGTGCCGCAATGCCTACAGTTCCGGCACACCATGAACGACTTGCGCATCAAGCCCTTTGACTTCAACGCGGCAGTGGCCCGCGCCGGCCTGCGGCCTGACGGCATGCCGCGCACCGATGCGGCTGATGGCGCCGTTGGTGGCGCCAACGGCGGCTTTCGCGCCGCCATGGCCGACGCGCTGAAAGACGTCAGCAAGAGCCAGTTCGAGGCCGGTCGGTTGCAGCGTGAAGTGACGCTGGACAACCCGGCCGTCAGCATCGAAGAGACGATGGTGGCGATGCAGAAGGCGCAGATCGGCTTCCAGGCCACGTTGCAGGTGCGCAACCGGCTGGTGCAGGCCTACAGCGAGATCATGAACATGCAGGTGTAGCGCAGGCCGCCGCTGCAGCCACCCTGGCTTCGCGGTGCACCTGTTTGTCCGGCGGCAACGGCCGCAGCGTCCGCCTCAGCTCAACAGGCCGGGTACCGCGTTGCAGCGCCGCTGAGCGTGCAGACGCGCGGTCGGCCCAGCAAGGGCACGTCCACCCGCAGCCGGTTGCCGCGGCGGGACTCCAGCGTGGCGCTGCCGAAGGCATCGGCCTGGCCCGTGGCACCCAGGTGCAGCGTCTGGCCGGCGAGCAGCCGCACACCGCCGTGGTCGCGCTGCTGCGCGGCGCGCAGTTCGCAGGCTTGGGCCTGGCCGCAGGGGCAGTTTTCCTGTGTCGCGACGGCCCAGCACCAGCTGTCACCGGTGTGCATCACGATGTGCAGCGCGCGGCCTTGGCGCGCGGCTTCAAAGCGGGCTTCGTTGACGTCGGCCACCAGCACTTCTGCGGTGGTGTAGAGCCGCTGCTGGTCCAGGCGCGCGCCCAGGCTGGGCACGGCGATGGCGCCCAGCACCGCCAGCAACGCCAGTGCGATGCTGATTTCAAGCAGCGTCAGGCCGCGCTGCAGTTGTTGACTCAGCCGTCGGTTCAGCCCTTGGCTCAGGCCTTGGAACAAGCGCTTGTTCATGGTGCTTTCAGCGCGGCCCTAACGGTGCCAGCAACCGGTGTGGGGACCTGTCTGCGCAAACCCGAGCTTGACCTGCAAGGTGATGGTGGCGCAGCCCGGGTCCTGCGCCTGCGCGCCCAGGGCGCTGGCGGTGGCGCGGTAGGCTTCGGGCCCGTCCAGCGCCAGGCTGATGGCGTAGCGGCCCTGCGGGCTGCGCGCCGACGTGCCCAGCAAGGCACTCAGTTCAGCCGTGTACAGGCCGTGTGCGCTGCGGTGCTGCTCTTGCGCCAGCTGCACGCGGGTCAAGGCTTCAACGGCGTCGAGCCGCCCGGCACGGAAATCGTGGCCGCGAAAATTGGGCCACGCCAGTGTGGCCAGCACCGCCACCAAGGCGCAGACGATCATGCTTTCGACAAGCGTGAAACCGGCAGTGGCAGTGGCAGTGGCAGTGGCAGTGGCAGCGGCAGCGGCAGGCTCAGCGCTGCGCGCCCTTGTTGACGTCCCGCTGCGCGTCTCGATCGTCATCACGCCCGGTCCAGCGCCAGCAGGCGGCGGCGCTTCTGCGTCTGGGTGATCCAGCGCTGCAGCACCCGTTCTGCGTTGCCGGACAGGCGCTGCCATTCGCAGCCCAGCCGCACGCCGCCGCCGCCGCCATCCCCACGGCCGACCGACGTGACGTGCTGCAGCGACAGGCCCACCACAAAGCGCGTCTCAGCGTCCAGCGCCACCATGATTTCAGCCAGCTGCGTGCCGGCCTGCAGCAGTGGCACATCCTGCGGGCACCACAGCGCGCAGCCGCCGATGCTCAGGTCCAGCACGCGCAGCGCCAGCGCCATGTCGGGCATGGCGGGGTGGCGGAAGTGGGCGGTCGGTGCTTGCCGTTCTGCGGGCCGCACACGGAAGGCGTTGCGGCGCTGAAAACGGTAGACCGTGGCCGGCAGCGCGCACTGCAAGGTACTGGCCTGTGCACCGCGCACGAGCACGATGCCCTGGATGTCGAACTGCAGCTTGACACTGTCCATGTAGGCCACGGCAATGGCTTCGTCCGCCTCCACCAGCCGCTCCTGCGCCGGCAGGCCGTTGCTGGCGGTGAAGCTCAGGCGCTCTGCATTGGTGTCCACCGACCACAGCGTGGTGCTCAGCATGCTGCCGTCGGGGCCGTTCAAGTTGATGGGCACCGCGCCGTCACGCAGCTGACGCAAGAGCGCCAGGCATTCGTGCAGGCGCGTGACGCGGAAGCTTGACCAGGGGTCGACGCCGCCGCTGGCGTCCAGCGCGGCGGGTTGGGTGTGCTCGAACAGGGTGGGTGGATGGGGTTGCAAGGTGCGAGCTGGGTCAGTGCAAGGTCAGTTCAAGGTCAGTGCAAGGTCAGTGCAACGTCTTGCGTCGCCCGGCCAGTGTGTCGTCCAGGTCTTGCAGCCAGGGCTCTGCCAGGTGGCGGATTTCGGCGTCGTTGACGAGGATGCGCTGCATGATTCGTGACTTGAGCTTGGCCACCTCTTTGGCGCTTTGCGAGGCGTCGTCGTGCGCCTGCGTGCGCGTGTTCGCAGGCGCGTGCAGCATGCCGTGCGTCGGTTCATGCGCCGCGTTTTTTAGCTGGCTGATCAGCAGCACGCAGGCCCCTTCGAGCTTGACCACTTCGTCCCAGTTGCCGGCGCGCGCAGCCGACAGCATGTCGGCGCTGGCGCGTTCGATGGCTTCGTAGTAGCTCAGCAGTTGCGGGTCCATCAGGTGTCCTTCGTTGACCGCGGTGGGGTTCATCAGCGGCCCCCTTGCGCCGCTTGTGGCGCCCGGGTGGCGGGTTCGATGGACAGCCAGGCTTCGCGCAGCGGCTGCACCAGGCGCTGGCATTCGTCGAGCATGGCTTCGTCGTTGCGGATGTTGGCCATCGTCAGGCGCATCGCCAGGTAGGTGTAGAGATCGTCCAGGTCGCGCGCCAAGCTGCCGCCGGCCTTCAGGTCCAGGCCGGCTCGCAGGCCTTCTTCGACGATGCGCACGGCGCGCCCAAGGGCCATGCCCTTGGCTGCCAGCTGGCCGCTGCGCATGGCGCCGCGGCCCTGCGCCAGGGCTTCCATGAAGCCGTCGAACAAGAGCGCAATCAGTTGGTGCGGGCTGGCACCAGAGACGCCGGTTTCGACACCGACCTGGCTGTAGAGGTTGCCCGGCATGGCGCGGGCCATGGAGCGTGGGGGGTAGGGGCTTGCGAACATCGGTGGGCGGGTCGCTGTGAGGGCTGGGATGCTTGTTTATCGGCCCCCCTCCAGCCCACTTGAGGCGCTGCAAACGCGCGTGCGCTTGCGCTAGTTCCTGCCGGTCCTGTTGAGCATGTTCATCTGCTGCGTGACGTAGCTGGACAACGCATTGAGCTTGGACAGATTGCCGTCCAGCACCGTGTACTGCGCTACCAGGCGGGTGCGGAAGCGTTCCACGCGGTCGCTCAGGTTGGCCTGGTCTTCGCCATTGCGGGTGATGCGGTTGCGCAGGCCGTCGGTGCGCGTGGTCAGGCTGCCGTCGGTGCCCAGCACCTGAGTGGCCAGAGTGGCGTAACGGCGGGCGAAGCCGTCGTTGGCGCTGTTGCCGGTGTCGCTGTTGGAGAAAGCCCTTTTCAGCTCGGTGAGGTTGGCGGTGGCGTTGTCGAGCTTCGCCGCGTCCACCTTCAGGGTACCGTCGCGCTGCGCCTGCAAGCCCACGTCCGACAACCGGCCGAAGGTGGCCGACGCGCCTGACGCCACGTTCAGCAGGCTGCGCAGCTGGCGCTGCAGGCCGGTGGCCGCGCTGTCGCCCTGCAACGGGCCGCCAACTTTGGTGCCGGGGTCGTACTTGGTCTGGTCGGTGATGGCCTTGGACAGCGTGTTGTAGGCGTCAGCAAAACCTTGGATGGCGGCCTTCACGGCTTCACGGTCGCTGGTGACGGCGATGCTGGTGCTGGCAAGACCTTCCTTGCGCAGCCGCAGCGTCAAGCCGTCAACGACGCCGCTGAGATCGTTGCTGGCCGACACCACGGCAATGCCATTGACGGTGGCCTCCGCATTGCTGGCGGCCAGTTTCTGTTCCATCTGCGTGCTGCCGCCGCCGGGGTTGAAGGCAAAGCGCGACAGGCCGTTGGCGTCTGCGTTGTTCCCGTCCGCATCGGCCACGCTCAACCTGAAACCGTTGTCGGCGCCGCTGCTTGAAGACCGCAGCGACAGCCGCGAGCCGTTGCTGTCGGTGACGATGCTGGCATTGACGCCAGAACCCAGGCCGTTGATCTTGTCGCGCAGCGTTTGCAGGGTGTCGCTGGCGGTGATGGGCAGCGTCACCGGCGTGCGCCCCACCTGCGGCAGAAAGTTCATGGGCGGCAAGTCCCACTTGCCCAGCTCCAGCGTCAGCGTGCCGCTGCCCACCAGGGCGCTGGCGTCGGCGTAGCCGGTGGTGGAAACCACCGTCTGGTTGGCGGCCAGCTTCTGCACGCTTACCGCATAACTGCCGGCTGCTGCGGTGGAACCACCGACGACGGCCACTGCGGTGTCGTCGCTGCTGGTGGCCGTCGACCGGGTCCACAAGCTGCTGCCAGTGAGGTTGTTGGCGGCGGTTTGCAGCGTGCCGAAGAGGCTGCTCAGTTGTCCGTACGAAGAAACCTGCGTCTGCAGCACGTTGGCCGCATTGCGCATTTGCACCAGCGGGCGGCTCTCCAGCGCCACCAGTTGCGTGACGATGCTGTTGATGTCGGCACCGCTGCCGATGCCGAGGGATGTGATGGCGGGCATGACTTGCTCCTGCTCAGGGGCCGATGGGTCCGGCCAAAATACGAAGGGCCCAGAGAGTTGCCATTTCTGGCGACCCCCCTGAGCCCGTTATCGACATCAACGCGCCGGCACTTGAGGCCGCGCTGTGACGGTTTGTGTGCGCAACCCTGCGTGCAGTCAGCGCGCCTTCATCGTTGCAGAAGCGCCAGCACCTGCTGCGGCAACTGATTGGCCTGCGCCACCATCGCGTTACCAGCCTGCTGCAGGATCTGCGCGCGCGACAGGTTGGCGGTTTCCGCAGCGTAGTCGGCGTCCATGATGCGGCTGCGTGCAGCGCTCTGGTTTTCGCCGGCCACCATCAGCGTGGCCACGACGTTTTCAAAGCGGTTCTGCACCGCGCCGAAGGTGGCACGCTGTCCGTTGATGGCGTCGATGGCTCTGTCGATGGTGGAGATGGCGGCCTGCGATGTGGTGATGTCGGTGATCTGCTGCGTCGGCACGTCGGTGCCCGAGATCACGGCCGTGCCCAGGATCGACGTGATGGAGGTGTTGGACACCCAGTTGAAGGCGGCGACATTGAACTGGTCGATGTCGGTGCTGTTGTTGGCACCGATCTGGAACGTGGCGTTGTTGGTGGTGGCCAACAGGTTTTGGCCGTTGAACTGGGTGCCGCCCAACGTGCGCGTGGCTTCCTGCGCCAGTTGCACAAATTCCTGGTTCAAGCTGTTGCGGTCGGCGGCCGTGTTGGTGCCGTTGGAAGACTGCACCGCCAGTTCCCGCATGCGCTGGAACATGTCGTTGACCTTGCCCAGTGCGCCTTCACCCACCTGCGCCATGGAGATGCCGTCGTTGGCATTGCGGATGGCCACGTGCATGCCCCGCACCTGGGTGTTCATGCGCTCGGCAATGGCCAAGCCCGCCGCGTCGTCCTTGGCGCTGTTGACACGCAGGCCGGAGGACAGGCGCTGCATCGACGTGGACAGCTGGGACTGGCTCGTGCTCAGGTTGCGCTGGGCGTTGAGCGACACGAGATTGGCGTTGATCGTTTGGGGCACGGCGGCTCTCCTGAAAATGCGGCGTTCGGTTCGGTGGGCGATTCGCTCTGCCGGGATGTCGAAACGCTGAATGGGAGATTAGTGCCGGGCTTGATTTTTGGTTCGGTGGATAAGCGACGGTAACGGCCGCCAATTCGTGGCCGCAAAGAAAAAGCCCACCGCGTGCGGTGGGCTCTTGGGTGCCAGCCCTTTTGGGGCTGGACATTGCGGTGGCCGAGGGTCAGCGCAGCAGCGCCAGCACCTGCTGGGGCAGCTGGTTGGCTTGCGCCACCATCGCGTTGCCAGCCTGCTGCAGGATGTTGGCGCGCGAGAGGTTCGAGGTCTCCGACGCGTAGTCGGCGTCCATGATGCGGCCGCGGGCAGCACTCTGGTTCTCCGAGCCGACCATCAGCGTGGACACGACG
>JANMKK010000127.1:0-13487 GCA_031372005.1 Rubrivivax sp. | reverse complement strand
TCCATTCGGCTTCGCTGAAGGCCTTGAGCAAGTCGTTGTTGACGGCGGCCAGCACATGCGGCACTTCGGCGGATGCCGCCATACCGGCAGGGGTCAGGCGCAGGTGCACGACGCGGCGGTCGGCTTCGGAGCGCAGGCGTTCGATCAGGCCCTTCGCTTCCAGCCGGTCCACCAGCCGCGTGATCGCGCCAGCGTCCACGTCCATGCGCCGCGCCAGTTCATTGGCGGTGGTGGCCTGGCCGCTTTGCAGCAGCCACAGCGGTTTCCACTGGGCGTCGGTGAGGCCGTGGGCCACCATGCGCTGTTCGACGCCGCGGCGCATCAGCGTCACCAGGTTGACCAGCTGGTGGCCAATGCTCTGGGTGACGTCGTAATCCTCGCCGTCATAGAGAGGGCAAGGGCGCGGGTGGTTGGAAGTCATGGCGGCAGGGGCCCGATACCGGCCCAAAAATTGATTGCTTAGGCAAAGTCTGCCCGGGCATCAACTCTCGACAAGGCGGTGCGGGTTTTCACGAGCCCGGCCGCTCAGGGCCGGCATCGCCGTTTCAAGCCTGCGGCGCACCCACTTGGCGTGCGGGGTCGGCCTTGGCGAAAGCGTCGAGCTTTTCGCAGGCCGCCATGACGCGCAGCACGGTAGGAATGCCGGCGACTTCGATCTTGAAAATGCGCATCACCACGACGATGCTGGCCAGGCAGATGTCGGCCACTGTCGGTGTGTCGCCATGACAGAAGGTGCCGGTCTGTGCATCGCCAGCCAGGCGCTGTTCCAGGGCCTGCAGGCCCGTGCTGAACCAGTGGATCTGCCAGGCACGCCAGGCGGCGTCGTCAAAGCCGCCTGCGGTCGTCAGGTACTTCTTGACGCGCGGCGTGATCAGCGGGTGGGTGTCTGCCGCCAGCATGGCGGCCAGCGACCGCACGCGCGCCCGGCCGTGGGGGTCGGTAGGCAATAGCGGCGGTGTCGGATAGGTCTCATCCAGAAACTCAAGGATCGCCAGCGACTGTGTCAGCGGCGTGGCAAGTGGACCAGCAGGCCCAGCGCCACGGTCGATCAGTGCCGGGATCGCGCCCATCGCATTGATCTTGAGAAAGGCTTCACTGCGCTGTTCACCGGCGTCGATGTTGACGTTGTGTTCCTGCGGCTGAACGCCCTTCAGGTTGAAGGCGACGCGAACGCGGTAGGTCGCCGAAGTGCGCCAGAAGGAATACAGCTCGAAGCGTGCGGTGTCGGTCATGAAAACTCCTGATTGGGTGTCGTGTGGATGCTTAAAGCAGCTGCTGCAATTCGGTCAGCGTGTTGGCGTTGGCAAAGGCCGCCGGGTCGTCAAACAACACCTGCACGCAGCGGTGCTGCGCCGTCCAACGGTCGATCTTGCGCTCACCGGCATTCAGGGACTCGACCAGGCTCTCGAGGAGCCCGCTCTTGAGCAGGCAGAACACCGGCTGCGCTTGCTGGCGGCCGTCCTCAAGCGTCGCGGCCATGGCGATGTCGGCGTCGCCTTCAAGCAGGGCGGCTGACAACCGCGCTGCCAGGTCCAGCGGGAAGTTCGGGCTGTCGCACGGCACCGTCAGCAGGTACGGCGTCTCGCAGTGTTCAAGCCCCGCCAGCCAGCCCGCCAAAGGGCCTGGGTAGTCGGCCATCGGGTCGGGCCACACCGGCACACCCATCGATTCATAAGCCGCCAGATTGCGGTTGGCATTGATCAGCACCTGGCCCACCTGGGGCTGCAGGCGCATCAGTGCGTGCAACGCCAGCGGCATGCCGTGGTGGTTCTGCAAGCCCTTGTCCACACCGCCCATGCGCGTGCCGCGCCCGCCGCAGAGGATGAGGCCGGTGATGTCTTGGGGGTCGATCATGCTTCGAGCATGTCGAAAGCCTGCGTCTCGACAGCGATGAAAACCTGCGTGAAGGCCGCCACCGCGCGCCATGTGTCGGCGCGTGGGTGTGCGATCACCGTGTCGCAGAAAGTGCCGACCCAGGACTGCACATGGGTGCGGTAGAAACGGCGCTGCTGCTCCAGGTTGCACACCGCCATGTCGTCACCCGCGATCAGGTAGCGCATGACTTCGAAAAGGTAGGCGATGTGGTCTTCGGTTTCAAGCTGCGCGCTGTCACGCGTCAGGCCCAGCGCGGCCAGGTCGTGGCGCAAGGCGACCAGCGGCTTTTCGTTCAGAAAGCCAGCCAGGTGGAAGGACGCGTTGGCAAAGACCTCCGCCTTGCCGACCCCATGGAACAGTGCGGCGTATTCAGCCGACGCAGCATCGACGGTGGTCATGCGCAGCGCGCCGACGAGCGTTTGCCAGGGCGCTTCAAGCAAGCCGCCTTGCTGCGGCGCTTGCGTCACGGCCACGCTGAATTGCTGCAGCAGTTCAGCGTCTGGCGCAGCCAGCCACAGGCGGGACAGCACGCCGTAAAGCTCAGCGCGCGCGAGCTCTTCGCCGTCGTCGTTGCTGGCGATCGAGATGGGGGACGGGGCGGGGGACGAGACGGGGGACGAAACAGGAGACGGCATCGGTGGCGTTGACATGGGATTCGCATTCAGAGATCGGTGATGCGCACTTCGGCGGCGCTGCTGTGCAGATCGATGACGCGGCAGTCGCTGCACATCTTCAGCCGGTTTGCCGCAGCGCCCTGGAAGGCGCTGTGGCCGGCGAGTTTGCTCAGCATGTTCTCGATCGCGCGCAGCGTGCCGAAAGGTTTGGCGCACTGGATGCAGCAAAAGGGTTCCATCTCGGCCAGCACGCGGGCTGCCTTGCGCGCCTTGCCGCTGTCGGCCAGCCAAAGCCGTGGCTGCAGCGTGATGGCGTCTTCGGGGCAGGTGCTGGCGCACAGGCCACATTGCACGCAGTTTTTCTCGATGAACTTCAGCTGCGGCGTGTCGGGGTTGTCGGCCAGCGCGGCTTCTGGGCAGGCGCTGACGCAGCTCAGGCACAGCGTGCACTTGTTGCCGTCCACCAGCAACGTGCCAAATGGAGAGCCTGCTGCTGGCAGCGCAATGGACTCAGCGGCTGTCGGGGCCTGGCTCAGCAGATGGTCGATGGCGAGGTCGAGCGTGCTGCGTTTGTCGGCCTGCGCGGCGAAGGAAGCTGTCCGCACGACGGTCTGCGCAGGCGCGGCGCGCAGCGCGGCATCGAGTGCGGCCGGGTCTTCGGTCTCGATGAGCTTGAAGTGTTCACCGCTGTAGCCCAGGCCGCTCAGCACGGCCTGCGCCACCGCCATCTGCTCTTGCAGCGCCTGCCGGTATTCGGGCGCTTCTTCGGCAGTCGCCAGCACCCAGACCTGGCTCGCGCCCTGGGCGATGGCCGCCAGCCAGAGGTCGATGCCGACGCTGGCGGTGTGCCACACGGCCACCGGAAGTACACGAGGCGGTACGCCTTGCAGCGTGTGCGGCGGTACGCCTTGCAGCGCGTGCGGCGCTACGCCATGCGACCTGCGGTTCACACGCGCTGCGCGGCCGACTGCGTCGATGAGCTGCGTGCCCGCTTCCTGGCTGTGGATCAGCAGTGCGGCCTGTTTGCCGCCGCCATGGCCGTAAGCCGTCAACATGGTGCGCAAGCGTTTGCCCTGGTCCACCGTGTCGGGGTAGGCGAAGCTCATCGCGCCACTGGGGCACACCGTGCTGCAAGCGCCGCAGCCCACGCACAGGTGCGGCTCGACGATGATGCCACCCGACAGTTCGCCCTTGAGCTTGCCTTTCTTCGACGCGTCGCTGCGGATGGCCTGCGCAGAACAGACGTCGATGCAGGCGGTGCAGCCAATCTGCTCATTGCGGCTGTGCGCGCACAGCTTGTGCTGGTACTTGAAAAACTTGGGCTTCTCGAATTCGCCGTTCAGTTCACGCAGTTTCAGCACCGCGTCCATCAGTCGGCGTTCGTCGTTGCCGGTGTGCAGGTAGCCCTGAGGCGGCTGGTGCATGGTGAAGGCAGGCGCCTCACGCAAATCCAGCACAAGGTCAAAGTTTTCGCGGTGCGTCAGCGGCGCACGGCTGAAGTCGATGGCGCCTGCGGCGTCGCACACGCGCACGCAGTCGCGGTGGCTCTTGCAGGCGGCCAGGTTGATCTGGTAGTCCAGGCCAATCGCGCCCTCGGGGCAGGCATCGACGCAGGCATTGCAGCGGGTGCACAAGTCCAGGTCGATCGGGTTGCTGCTGTCCCATTCGGCGTTGAACTGACCGAGCCAGCCCGTCAGCTTCGTCAGGCGACCGGTGTAGGTGGCGCGTTCGTGCGCCTGGACGAGGGTGCTGCCGACCTGCGTGACCAGCACCGTCACGTCAAGCTTGTCTGCCAGAAGGGTGGCCGCGCGCTCTGCGGCTGCTGCGCTGCCCAGCACCAGGCAGCGGCCCTCGCTCTTGTAGCTGACGGTGGCCACCGGCTCGGTCGGCGGCAGCTGCGCGGCGGCAATCAATGCGGCCAGTTTGGGCGTTAGGGCCTTGGCGCTGAGCGGCTTGCCGGCCTCGCGTGCCCAGCCACCGGTTTCACGGATGTTGATGAAGTGGATCGGCCGCTCTTGCACGCTGGCCGCGCCTTCGGTTTCTTCGTTCAGTTCCAGGAACAGCCGTGCTTCTTGCGTGCAAGCGACCAGCAGTTCGTCACCACTCTGGCCACTGGCCTTGGCCGCGCGCTGGAAGGCGGCGGCCTCGCGCCGGCACAAAAGGGTGTGGACTTGCTCCAGGCCTTCAGTGCTGGCGCCCGGTGTCTTCGACAGCGCCTGGCTCAAGGCTGGCGCATCCAGCGGCATCGTCTGGTTGCAATTGCAAAGCAGGGTTCTCATCGGCGATTGATTCTGTTGGCAGCGCAGCTTCGGGGGCAGGTTTCACTGCGGTGGCAGGGGGGCATGGTTCGTCCTCGTCGCTGAACAGGCCCAGGACATGCGCCTGCAGCATCTGCCTCAGCATGCCCGCCGGCAATGGGTCGGGTTTGCCGTAGTCGTCGATATAGACGTCCAGCCTGTCCATCACGTTGAAGTGTGGGTCGGTGAAGAGCTTGCTCAGCGCTGCGTTTTTGACGTCGGGTTGCACGCTGGGGCCGAGAAAGCGGGTGTAGTCGGAATCGCGGCCGAGCGCAGCCACGTCAAGCATGCTGGGCGGCGGCGGGGCCTCGGGAAGTTGTGCGGGGGCCAGGCCGAGGTCGGGTGCTGCCGGTTCCGCCAGCCGGGCCAGTGCGGTCGGCGCTTCGGGCTCCGCCGGCACGGACAAGGCAATGGGCGGCTCTGGCTCGGCGGCGGCACCGCCCTGTCGCACCAGCACCTTGCGACGCGACCAGCGCGAGAGGAATCCGGTTTCTTCAACGTTGACCGGCATGGGGGGAAGGGACACTCTGGCCCCACCTGAAGTGGACTCGCATTCTACGATCGACCTTGCTGCGGCACCACAAGGGTCGCCCCGTGCCCGCGCTGCGGTCAGGCTTCTTGGCGTACGACAAGTTGTCCTGCTTGCTGATGCGCTTTGCTTGAGGAATCCGCCGGTGAGATTCACTGCTGGGACTTGCTGACGCGACTGGCTGGTGCGATTCGCCGCCTGGGCTAGACTGACGCGCATGCCTTTCTCAATTTGCAGAACCGTATGACCGTGAAGGCCTCTGAGGCCATTCAAGTCGCGGCCGTTGTCGAGCGGGTCGCCAACCCGAATGCCTGGGAGAACTGGTCGTTTCGCCTGCTCGAGGTCGTGCCTGACGAAGGCGTCTTCGGAAGCTCGCCGCGCTGCCTGCACGATGACGGCAAGACCTCGCGCTGGCTCTACGGTGGCTTTGTGGTGCAGCTGTTTGCAGACGAGTGCAAGGGCTATTTCCTGAACCTGAGCTCCGGGCAGCCGGTGTGGTTTGTGTCCTGGGTGCCTGACGCGGTCGACCCGTCCGTGTTGAACCTGACCGGCGTGAGCGTCTCCTACATCGAAGCCGACCGCCGCATGACCGCCGAAGAGGTGGTGGAAAACGTGCCCCTGGAGCCTGAACTGTGCGAATGGCTGCGTCTGTTCACCAACGCCAACTTCCGCCCTGACACCGGCCGCAAAGTGCGGGCGATGTCGTTCATGAGCCCCGAGGAACGCGAAGTATTCGCGGCTGCCAGCGCCGCAGCGGTCAAGTCAGATGGCTGACAGCAGCGACGGGCTCGCCGCACGGTCGGCCGCAAGCGCGTCTGTGCTCAAGCCCGTGCCGGTACTCGTACCCGTACCCGTACCGACACCCACCCTGGACGATGTGGCGCAGCTGACGCCCGAGTCCGACTACACCGCTTTCACGGCGGCCGGCGTGGATGCGCGGGTGCGCAACGAAGCCTTGCGCAAGCTGTTCCACTCCGATCCGCATTTTCAGCAAGGCGATGGGCTGGACGTGGCTGACGATGAAGTGGTGCAGCTGGCGCAGTCACCCTTGGCCCGGCAGCGCCTGATCCTGCTGGCGCGGGCCATGGGACTGCTGGACGACGAGCTGCAAGACCAGCCGCAACCCGCAGCCGAACCGCCTGCGGTCTGATCGCAGCCGGGCTCAGATCTCCGCTTTCGTCAGCTGCGGCAGCTGCTGCAATTGGCCGAGGAACGCCGCCTCGGCCGCTGCACCGTCCAGGCAGCGCAGATCGAGTTTGAGCTTGGCGTCCTCGATGCGGCCGATCACCGGAATGGG
The DNA here is from genome assembly GCA_031372005.1 of Rubrivivax sp. Lineage (GTDB taxonomy): Bacteria > Pseudomonadota > Gammaproteobacteria > Burkholderiales > Burkholderiaceae_C > Rubrivivax. The sequence continues at coordinate 6,875 of JANMKK010000127.1, read as the reverse complement.
CAGGTTGCGCAAGACCGCGGCCAGGCGGTCTGGCAGGCTGCCGGGGCGCTTGGCGCCAGGTGCTGCGCTGATGGCAATGCACGCGCTGGGCAGGCGGTCCACCGGCAGCGAACCACTGCCGATCTGGCTGCGGCAGGGCAGCACCTGCACCTGCACGCTTGGGCCCAGTGCACGTGCCACCGCGGGCGCCACGCGATCGGCCAGCAGTTTCAGCTCGGCCTCGCTGCGGGTCAGCAAGCGCAGCACCGGCAGGCGCTTGGCCAGGCGGTCTGGGTCGCGGTAGAGCTTGAGGGTGGCCTCCAACGCCGCGATCGTCATCTTGTCCAGCCGCAGCGAACGTTTCAGCGGGTGTTTCTTGATCTTCTGGATGAGCGCCTTGTCGCCGACGATGAGCCCCGCCTGCGGCCCGCCCAGCAGCTTGTCGCCGCTGAAGGTGACGATGTTGGCACCAGCGGCGATGGACTGCGCCGGCGTCGGCTCGGCTGGCAGACCCCAGCGTGCCAAGTCCACGAGCGTGCCCGAACCCAGGTCTTCGACAAAGGGCAAGCCGTGTGTCCGGCACAGCGCAGCCAGCTCGGCCACTGGCACGCTGGCCGTGAAGCCCTGGATCGCGTAGTTGCTGGCGTGCACCTTCATCACCAGGGCGGTCTGCGGCCCCATGGCTTCTTCAAAGTCGCTCAGGTGCGTGCGGTTGGTGGTGCCCACCTCCACCAGTCGCGCGCCGGCCCGACGCATGATGTCGGGGATGCGAAAGGCACCGCCGATCTCGATCAATTCGCCGCGCGAGACGGGCACCTGCCGGCGGTCGGCCAACGCGGCCAGCACCAGCAGCACGGCGGCGGCGTTGTTGTTGACGACGGTGGCAGCCTCGGCGCCGGTCAGTTCCTTGAGCAGGCTTTCGATGTGGTCGTCACGGTCACCGCGTGCGCCGCCGGCCAGGTCGTACTCCACGTTGGCAGCGCCGCGCATCACCGCCACCACGGCTTCGATGGCCTCGGGCGCCATCACCGCGCGACCGAGGTTGGTGTGCAGGACGGTGCCGGTGAGGTTGAACACCGGGCGCAGGGACGCGGCCGCTTGCTGGTCCAGCGCGGTGTGGCAATGGCGCTCGAAGGCTGACACGTCGAAAGCCTGTGGTGGCGCCTGCCCGCGCCAGCTTTCAAGTGCACTGCGCGCCACCTTCAGCACGGCCGCGCGCCCGTGCTGCTCAAGCATGGACACGAGGGCTGCGCGGTCGAGCAGCTTGTCGAGAGCGGGGGGGTGCGGGGCGGCAGTGGTCACGGCTGGGTGGCAAGAGATCGGCGGGTGGGGCCGGTCGGTGCAGTCCTGGAATGGCGGAAGAGGGTGGGAGTCGAACCCACCTGGGGCCGCAGGGCAGCCCCACCCGGTTTTGCAGACCGGACGCCCCACCGGGGGACGATCCTCCTCCAAGTTGTGCGAGTCGATCAGGTCTGCAACACCTTGCGCGGGTCGCGGCGGAAGTGGCGCCCGATGTCGTCGCGTTTGGTCAGTCCGATCTCGTCAAAGTACTCTACCAGGGGCATCGACAGGTGCCGGCTGATGCCCGTGGATTCGCGCAGCGCCTTGACGTTCAAGCGTTTGTTCGGATCGGCTTCGGCCAGCGCGAAGGCGCGTGCGGCCAGGTCCAGCAAATGCGGGGTCTGGATGAAGTACTCAGCGCCGACCGGGTGCACGGCTCCCATGCGCTGAAGACGCTGCATCAGCCGCAGCACCTGGTCCTTTCGCAGCGTGCGGTCACGCAGCAGCATGTCGCTGAAACGCGGGGGATGGATGCCGCCTTCATCCAGCAAAGGTTTGAGCTTTTCCCACATCACCTTGTCGGCACCTTGCAGCGACGCGTCGTGCGTGGGCAGCGCATGGTGCGCGCCGCTGCGCTTGAGCACCGATTCCTTCACCAGCTGGCGCAAGAGCAGCGCAAACAGGGCGCCAGCCGGTTTGTCGCGCACGGCGCGCTGCAACTGTTCCTGCGTCAGTCCCGGGCTGTCGGGCTGCTTGCGGTGGAAAGCCGTGAGATGGTGGGTCAGCGCGGCTGCATAACTTTCAATCTGCCCGGGTGCGAACAGCAGCCTGCGGTCGCCCTCACTGAGGCTGCGGTGTGGCACGGCTGTCCATAGCAGCTGACTTTCAGTGGCGCCCAGGTTCCACTGCATGGCGAAGGACTGCGCGTCAATGCCGGTGGCAGGTTTCAGCGCCAGCAAGGCGGCCAGCGCCTCTGCAGCGGTGGCCTGGTCCATGGCTTCCAGCGCAGCCAGGCGTTGGCTGCGCCGCCGCCGCGTGACGGGCGGGAAGGCGTCGGTGACGACGCCACCACCCAGCGTGCGCAGCGCGGACTGGTCGCGCAGAATGAAGCGGTCGCCATGCAAAGCACCGATCGCACGGTCCAGCTCCAGCTGGACCCAAGCCTGGCCGCCAGGCAACAGCGGCTGGCCTTCCAACAGGGCCACCCGTGCGCCCACGTCTTCGGCACCCAGGTGCAGGTGCACCGGCGTCCAGTGCGCCAGCGACTTGGCTTCGCTGGCCAACAGCTGCAGCCGCGCGTCGAAGCGCTGCGTCGGGGCATGCAGGGGTTCAGCCAGCACCCAGTCGCCGCGGCGCAGGTCCGTCTTGTCCACGCCGGCCAGGTTCAGCGCCAGGCGTTGCCCGGCCTGGCCCGTGGAGGAAGGCCGGTTCTGGGCGTGGATGGCGCGCACGCGCACTTCCAGGCCACGCGGCGACAGCGTCAGCTTGTCGCCCACGGCGACCTGGCCCGACACGGCCGTGCCTGTGACCACGGTGCCGATGCCCGCCAGCGTGAAGCTGCGGTCCACCGCCAGCCGGAAGTGCCCCTGCTGGCGCCGGGTGGGCACCGGCCTGCGTGCGCGGGCCAGGTGGTCGGCCAGTTCGGCAATGCCTTGGCCCGTGATCGAAGAGACTTCCAGCACGGGCACTTCAGCCAGCGCGCTGCCTTGCAACAGTGCACGGATTTCGGCTTTGGCTTCACCCACACGTTGCTCGGATGCGAGGTCGCATTTGGTCAGCACGACCAGCCCACTGCGCAGACCGAGCAAATGCAGGATGGCCAGATGCTCCCGTGTTTGCGGCATCGGGCCGTCGTCGGCCGCAATGACCAACATCACGTGGTCGATGCTGGTGGCGCCGGCAAGCATGTTGCGAACCAGCTTTTCGTGCCCCGGCACATCGACGAAACCCAGCACGTCACCATCGGCCAGGGTCTGGTAAGCGAAGCCCAGGTCGACGGTGATGCCGCGTTCCTTCTCTTCCTTCAGGCGGTCGGCATCGACGCCAGTGAGCGCCTTGACCAGCGAGGTCTTTCCGTGATCGATGTGTCCAGCAGTTCCAATGATCACGGCGAAGGGCAGGCGATGGGGTGAAGGGCTGGCAGATGCCGGGTCGGTTGCGACAAGAGGTGAGCCGGCTGCGGCCTGATGGACCGCCTGTTGAGACCGGCTAGCGACCGGCTAGCGACCGGCTAGCGACTGGCCCTCCCGATTTGCACTCACTTTTTGCAGGGCCCGATTATCAACGTCCGCAGCCTGCCTGCGCGAAACGCCGGCTCGGGCGTGGGCGCTTCGCCGGTGGGCGCGCGGTTCAGGAAAGAAGCCCCTCGCCCGCGACAGTTTGTCGCTGGCGGCTAGGGTCAGTCCGCTTGTGTCGGGGTTCGCCTGCGGCGCTAATCTGCGGAGTGGTCATTAGACTATCAAGGCCCAGATTGCGGGTCTCATCAGCAGGAGCTTGAGGTCATGAGCAAGTCCAATCTCTCTTCGGTCAGTCGGCGCACTGCGTTTGCCGGTGTGGGTGCTCTGGGTGCCCTGGGCGCCCTGGTTGCCACCAGCGGTCTGCGCCAGGCAACCCCGGTGCCACTGCCTTCCGCTGCCGTCCCGCCAGAGCCCACAGGGGGCTATCAGCTTACTGCTCACGTCCAGCAGTACTACGCGTCGGCCCGGCTTTGAACGACCACCGGCCTGTGACAAATCCCACCATCAGATGTTCCCAAGAGGAGTCTCTATGCTGTTAACGCAAAAGCCGACAGGAGAAGGGACGACACCGTCGTCCCGCGCCCTGGTCGGTGGCCTGGCCCGGGGACTGTCCCGTGCCATACCCACGATGGACAGGCGCAAGTTCTTGCGCCGCTCCGGTTTGGGGGTCGGGGTGGGTTTTGCTGCATCCCAGCTGACGCTTGTCCGCAAGGCCGATGCGGCTGATCCCGCAGCACCTGCCACTGCCGGCGGCGCCAAGGTGGAAGTCAAGCGCACGGTCTGCACGCACTGCTCGGTGGGCTGCGCGATCGACGCCGTGGTTGAAAACGGCGTCTGGGTGCGGCAAGAGCCGGTTTTCGATTCGCCGATCAACCTGGGCGCGCATTGCGCCAAAGGTGCGGCGGTGCGTGACAACGCGCGCGGCGAATATCGGCTGAAGTACCCGATGAAGCTCGTGGGCGGCAAGTACGAGCGCATCAGCTGGGACGTGGCGCTGAACGAGATCAGCGCCAAGATGCTGGAGCTGCGCAAGGAAAGCGGGCCCGACAGCATCTTCATCGTCGGTTCGTGCAAGAGCAACAACGAGCAGGGGTACCTGCTCAGAAAGTGGATGTCCTTCTGGGGCAGTAACAACTGCGATCACCAGGCACGAATATGCCACTCCACGACAGTCGCCGGTGTGGCGAATACGTGGGGCTACGGTGCGATGACCAACTCGTACAACGACATGCAGAACAGCAAGGCCGCCATGTACATCGGCAGCAACGCTGCCGAAGCACATCCGGTGTCCTTGCTGCACATGCTGCATGCCAAGGAAAAAGGCTGCAAGATGATTGTGGTGGACCCTCGGTTCACCCGCACGGCAGCCAAGGCCGACCAGTACGTGCGCATGCGCTCGGGGGCGGACATCCCCTTCTTGTTTGGCGTGCTGTACCACGTCTTCAAGAACGGCTGGGAAGACAAGGACTACATCAACAGCCGCGTCTATGCGATGGACAAGGTGCGTGACGACGTGCTGGCCAAGTGGACACCGGACAAGGTGTTTGAGGCCACCGGCGTGCCTGAGGCCGAGGTTTACCAGGTCGCCAAGACCATGGCCGAAAACCGCCCCAGCACGCTGGTGTGGTGCGTGGGGCACACCCAGCACACGATCGGCAACGCCATGGTGCGGGCGTCTTGCATCCTGCAATTGGCCTTGGGCAATGTGGGCAAGAGCGGTGGCGGGGCCAACATTTTCCGCGGCCATGACAACGTCCAGGGCATTACCGACGTCGGCCCCAACCCAGACTCGCTGCCGGGTTACTACGGCATTGCGGAAGGTTCGTTCAAGCACTTCGCCACTGCCTGGGGCGTTGACTTTGAATGGATGAAGAAGCAATACGCGCCCGGCATGATGTACAAGCCCGGCTTGACCATCTCGCGCTGGTTTGACGCCGTGCTCGAGAAGAGCGAATTCATCGACCAGGAAAGCAACTTGCGCGGCATGTTCTATTGGGGACATGCGCCGAATTCGCAGACGCGCGGCCTGGACCTGAAGAAGGCCATGGACAAGCTCGACCTGCTGGTGGTGGTGGACCCGTTCCCGTCGGCCACCGCCGCCATGGCAGCGATGCCGGGCAAGGCCGAAGACCAGAATCCCAAACGCGCCGTGTACTTGCTGCCGGCTTGCACACAGTTTGAAACCAGTGGCTCGGTCACGGCTTCAAACCGCTCGCTGCAGTGGCGCGAAAAGGTCATGGAGCCGCTGTTTGAGTCGCGCAGCGACCACATGATCATGTATCAGTTGGCGCAGAAGCTGGGCTTTGGCGAGCAGCTGGTCAAGAACTACAAGATGCAGAAGGTCAAGGGACTGGACGAACCCACACCAGAAGACATCCTGCGCGAGATCAACCGCTCGGTCTGGACCATCGGCTACACGGGCCAAAGCCCGGAACGCCTGAAGGCCCACATGCGCAATATGCATGTCTTCGACGTGACCACGCTGCGCGCCAAGGGTGGTATCGACAAGGAAACAGGTTACAGCCTGGACGGAGATTTTTTTGGTCTGCCGTGGCCGTGCTGGGGCACACCGGAGATGAAGCATCCGGGCACCCACATCCTGTACGACACCTCTCAGCACGTCATGGATGGCGGGGGCAACTTCCGCGCCAATTTCGGTGTCGAGCGTGATGGCCAGTCGCTGCTGGCGGCCGATGGTTCGCATTCGAAAGGCTGCGACCTGACCACCGGTTACCCGGAATTTGACCACCTGCTGCTGAAGAAGCTCGGCTGGTGGGGTGAACTCACCCCGGAAGAGCAAAAGAAGGCCGACGGCAAGAATTGGAAGACTGACCCCACGGGGGCGATCATCCGGGTTGCGATGAAGAACCATGGTTGCCATCCCTTCGGCAACGCCAAAGCGCGAGCTGTCGTTTGGAACTTTCCCGATCCGATCCCGCAGCACCGTGAGCCGCTGTACTCGACCCGGCCCGAGCTGGTGGCCAAGTACCCGACACACGACGACCGCAAGGTCTTCTGGCGCTTGCCGACGCTGTTCAAGTCAGTGCAGGACAAGAACAAGGACATCGGCCTGAAGTTCCCGATCATTCTGACCAGCGGCCGATTGACCGAATACGAAGGCGGCGGCGACGAAACACGTTCAAACCGCTACCTCGCAGAACTGCAGCAGAACATGTTCATCGAGATCAACCCCAAGGCCGCCAATGACCGTGGCATCCGCAACGGGGAAGATGTCTGGGTGACAACGCCGACTGGTGCGCGAATCAAGGTCCAGGCGCTTGTCACTGAGCGCGTGGGCAGCGACACCGCCTTCATGCCCTATCACTTTGCCGGCCGGTGGCAGGGTGTGGACATGTTGCCGTTCTACCCGCAAGGGGC
>JANMKK010000434.1:0-3151 GCA_031372005.1 Rubrivivax sp. | reverse complement strand
GCGAACCATTGTTCGTCAAGCCCCGTCGATGCCAGGCGCGCCACGGTGTCGAGCATGGCCAGCACGCTGAGCTCGATGCCCGCGTGGTCCGACCCGCCGAACACACCTTCAAAAGCCTCAATGCCGCGCAGCGCGATCTTCGGCGCCGCATCGCGCAGCGCCCGGCCCAGCGCCTTTCCTTCTTCGAACGAACGTACCCCTGTGCGGCCCGCGTTCGACCCGGCTTCCAGCAGCACTTGCAGCGGGCGCGTCAGCGGGCGTTCTTGCAAACGTTGTTGCAAACGCTGTTGCAGCCGGTGCAGTCCTTGCATCGAGTCGACCAGGCAATAGAAGTCGAAGGCCGGGTCGGCGTCGAGTTCATCGAAGACCAGATCGATGTTGGCGCGGTCTATCAGCTGGTTGGCCAATATCACGCGCTGCACGCCGAACTTGCGATACGTGCGCACATGGCTCGCCGTTGCTGCGGTGATGCCCCAACAGCCCGCACGCAGCTGGCGGTCGAAGAGCTGCGGCGCCATCGTCGTCTTGCCATGTGGACACAGCTCGACACCCGCCCGCTGCACAAAGCCGCGCATCCATTCGATGTTGTGGGCCAGTGCGGATTCTTTCAGCACCGCCACCGGAAACGGCAAGTCGCCATCCAGCATCGACAAGCCAAGCGTGCCGAGCGCGGCCAGGGGCTGCCCCACGGCGCGGGCCGCCAGCCCCTTCAGCGTGGCCGGCAGCGGTTCGCTGCGCAGCCCGCCCAGGTCAAGCATTTTTGGTCTGTCCCGCATGCGGGTCGGCGACGCGGGGCCAGTAGTCGAGGCTTCTGACCTTGTACGGGATGTTCGCGAAATCCGAGGTCAGTGCACCTGGCGAAGACACATACACCACGCGTTTGCCGATCGGCGCGAACTGTTCGTGAAAGTGCTGCGTAGACTTCACGACGATGATCTTCTTGTCTTTGAGCTCCAGCCCCAAGCCTGTGAAGGTGTCGGTCCCGAAGACCTGGCTTCTGACCGAGGCCAGCACGATGTGCAGATCGTTGTCCGCCTCGACCCACACGCTGCGGCCCAGCGGCGCGCGCGACTCCAGGGTGCTCTGCGAATGGTCTTCGGCAACCGCCCGAACCGTAACGCGAATGTCCACCGGCTTGCCCGAAGCCGGGCCGCACTTGCCGCCGACGCGCAGGTCGATGACAGCGCCGACGCCGGCGTCCTTGCAGATCTGGATCGCGCCCAGATCCCAGAAGGCCCCCAGCACCGCGTTGCCAACGCCGCGCTCCACCCGCCGGCGCAGCACGAAGGTGCTGTCGCCCGGCGCACCGCCGCCGGGGTTGTCGGCGACGTCGCCGAAGACCACCGGACCACCGTCCGTTGCGATGGCGATATCGATGGCCTCGTCGACGCTGACCGCGCTGGACCGTGTCTGCTCGCGCAAATCCCAGAATTCACGTGCCAGCTGATCGGCCAGCCGCTGCGCCTTCGGCAGATCGTTGTCAGAAATGACCCACAGCTTGGCGCCGGCCTCGGGCAGGTCGCCCCACGGAAAGCCGTGGCCCAGCGACACCGACAAGATGCCGTCCTGCCCCTCGCAGGCCTTCATGCGCTTGACGAAGCCCATCATCGGCTCACGCGTGGTGTGCCAAAGACCGACCATCTTGCAATCGACAACCGCCGTGGTCGGGCGGACGCGCCCGGCAGCCGTTTCGCTGATCAAGTGATAGACCTCTTTGGCGCGCTCGACACCGTCGATGTGCGGATACTCCTTGAAGCAGATGAGGATGTCGGCCGACCGGCGCATCAGCTCGGTGAAGTGGCAGTGCAGGTCAAGTTCGACGCCGATCGGGATCCTGGGCCCGACGATGCGGCGAATGTTTGCGATGAGGTCGCCTTCGCAATCGTCGTAGCCCTCGGCAGCCATCGCGCCGTGCAGCAGCATCTGCACCGCATCGAGCGGCATCGCGGCCTGCACGTCTGCCAGGATCTCGTCGCGCAGGTCTTCATACACCTTGCGCACCGTGCGGCCGGCGGGCTGCGCAAAGGCACACACACTTTCGACGACCGTGTGGCCACCCTCTTCAAACATGTTGCGCATGAACAGCATGAAGTCGCCCGACGTGGTCGGCGCCTTGGTGCTGGCGTCGCCGTGGAAGATGCCGTATTCCTCGTAGGCACCCAGGCCGGTTGGAAACGCCGCGAAGGTGTTGGTCTCGGTGGCCAGCTGTGCGATCAGAACTTTCATGACTGGCCTTTCGGTGCGGCGGCAGCGCTGCGTTCAAACCAGACATGCCGCGTGCGCGGCGTGTCGACGCGAAAGCCCACGATGCGGCCATCGGCGCGCTGGACGCTCAACACGCCGGTCAGCGGCAGCATCGCGTCGGCCGCCTTCCAGCCGAATACGTCGGCCGAGAATGCTTCAAGCGCCATCACGTTCACGCCGAAGCTGCCGAAGACCTTCAGCTCCAGCGCTTCGCCGTTAAAGGCAATCGTCGCGTCGGCGTCCAGATCAGGCGCCCGGTAGGGGCCGGCCAATGCAGTGCCCACCTCTTTCAGCGCAGGCGCGGTGGCCGGCAGCTTGAAGAAGCGCTCCAGATTGCCGGCTTCGCTGACGCCAATCTCGGCCGGCGCTTCGCCGTCGGTCGCGAGCTGAGCGCACTCGATGACCAGCGGGCCGACCGCCACGTCCTCAAAACTCAGCCGCAAGGTCTGACCACTTTCGTGCAGCGGCAGACCTGGCGAGTTGAGCACCGAGATCGCGAGCTTGCCTTCGGACTCGACAAAGCCGATCGCGAACCCGGATTCGGCAGCGTGATAGCGGGTGCCGAGCATCGGCTTGAAGCGTTCGCTGGCCGGCAACGAACGCGCGGTATTTGTCAACGAGTCGCCCAGCACGATGTCGACAACCTTGTTCGCTGTTTCGGTGGGGCTGAGCGATCCACCGTTGCTGACGATGATGATGTCGAGTTCGGCACTAGGCACCGCCAGCATCTGGGCGCTACCGCCGATCACGCCGCCGGCATGATGGATCACCTCAACGCCCCGGTAGTCGTGCCGCATCAGGCCCAGCGCGTAGGGGTTGACGGTGCCGTTGTTCAGCCGCGTCGGCGTGAAGATCTGCGTCCAGCTGGCCTCGCTGCCCACCTTCTTCGGCCCGCGCAAATGGGTCA
>JANMKK010000370.1:0-2022 GCA_031372005.1 Rubrivivax sp. | reverse complement strand
GGCCAGCACACCGAGCGGCGTGCCGCAGCGCACGGCCGTCATCTCGGCCACGATGGACAGCGCAATCTCGGGCGGTGTGCGGCCGCCCAGGTTCAGGCCGACGGGGCCGCGCAGCATCTGCACCTCGGTCAGGCTGACCTCGAAGTCCAGCAGCCGCTGGCGGCGTGTCTCGTTGTTGCGGCGCGAACCCAGTGCGCCGACGTAGAAGGCAGGTGTCTTCAGCGCTTCCATCAGCGCCAGGTCGTCGAGCTTGGGGTCGTGCGTCACGGCGACGACGGCGCTGTGGGCGTCGAGGTTCATCGCAATCACCAGATCGTCGGGCATCTGGCGCGACAGCGTGACGCCTTCCATTGCGTACCAACCTTCGTGGTATTCCTCGCGCGGGTCGCAGACCGTGACGCGGTAGTCCAGCATCACCGCCATGCTGGCCAGATAGCGGCTGAGCTGGCCGCCGCCGATGACCAGCAGCCGCAGGCGCGGCCCGTGCACGGTTTCCAGCGCGGCGCCATCGAAGCGCACCACGTCGCCTTCTTCAGACGGCGACAGGCTCACCATGCCGGTGGCCATTTCCAGCCGCCGCCGCACCACGCGGTGCTGTTCGATCGCGGCCAGCAGTTCCCGCAGCTGGCTCTGCACGCCCAGCGGCTCCAGCACGATCTGCACCGTGCCGCCACAAGGCAGGCCGAAGCGCTGCGCCTCTTCCGCCGACGTGCCGTAGGTGGTGCTCTGCGGCAGGCGCGGCGCCAGTTCACCGCGCTTGACGCGGTCGATCAGGTCGTCTTCGATGCAGCCGCCGGACAGCGAACCCGCCACCTGGCCGTCGTCGCGGATGATCATCAGGCTGCCCGGCGGGCGCGGGCTGCTGCCCCAGGTGCGCACCACCGTGCCCATGACCACGCGGTGGCCCCGGTTCATCCAGTCCATGGCGGTGCGGATGACTTCAACGTCCATGCTGTTCATGGCAATGCTTTCAAACGCGAGGGTGGACGAGCATGCCACAGCGCGGTCGGTGGGTTGATGGTCCGGGGTTGATGGTTCATCACACCGAACAGTAGCGCTCCTGGATTTCGCGGTCTGCCAGCAGGTCGGCCGCGCGGCCCGTGTGCACGATGGCGCCCTGGTCCAGGATGCAGGCGCGGTCAGAGATCGACAGCGCACGCTCCACGTTCTGCTCCACCAGCAGGATCGTCGTGCCTTGTTCCTTCAGGCGCACAAACAGCTCGAACATCTCGTGCACCAGCAGCGGCATGATGCCTTCCGACGGCTCGTCCAGCAGGATCATGCGCGGCCGCGCCATCAGCGCGCGGGCAATCGCCAGCATCTGCTGTTCACCGCCGGACAGCGACGTGCCGTCCTGATCCATGCGTTCTTTCAGGCGCGGGAAGGTCTTCGCGATATCGTCGATGCGTTCATGCTCGTGGTGCCGGTCCTTGCCCGCGATCAGGCCCAGGCGCAGGTTCTCGCGCACGGTGAGGCCGGGCACGATGCGCCGCTCTTCAGGCACGTAGGCCAGCCCCAGGTGGTAACGCGTGTGCGCGGGCTGGCTGAGGATCTCCTGGCCGTCGAAGCGCACCGAACCTTCGCGCTTGGCCATCAGGCCCATGATGGCGCGCAGCGTGCTGGTCTTGCCAGCACCGTTGCGGCCCATCAGCGTGACGATTTCGCCGGGCTGGACGTCGAAGGTCAGACCCTGCACGACGTGGCTCCGGTCGTACCAGGCGTTCAGTTTTTCGACCTTCAACATCGCTTCAGCCCTGGCCCAGATAGACACGCCGCACATCGGCGTTGGACTTGATCTCGTCGGGCGTGCCTTCGGCCAGGAATTCACCGTGGTGCAGCACCAGCAAACGCTCACAAATGCCCATCACCAGCTTCATCTTGTGTTCAACCAAGATCACCGTGCGCTCGGCCGCCAGGGTGGTGATGAGGTCCTTCCTCACCCGCGTCTCTTCGGGCGACATGCCGGCCGTGGGCTCGTCCATCAGCAGCAGCACGGGCTCAGCCGCCTGTTCCATGGCCACT
>JANMKK010000424.1:0-12018 GCA_031372005.1 Rubrivivax sp. | reverse complement strand
CACCGTGGCGCCTGCAGCAGCACACATAGCAAGGAGCATTCACATGCCCAAGATGAAAACCAAGAAGAGCGCGGCCAAGCGGTTTCGCGTGCGGCCGGGCGGCACCGTCAAGCGGGGCCAGGCGTTCAAGCGCCACATCCTTACCAAGAAGAGCACCAGCCGCAAGCGCAACCTGCGTGGCGCCGTGAACGTGCACGAGAGCAACATGGGCCACATGGCCCAGATGTTGCCTTTCGCCGGCCTGTAGTCACCACACCGTACAAGGAGCACACACATGCCTCGCGTCAAACGTGGTGTCACAGCACACGCCCGCCACAAGAAAATCCTAGCCCTGGCCAAGGGCTACCGCGGCCGCCGCAAGAACGTCTACCGCATCGCCAAGCAGGCGGTGATGAAGGCGGGCCAATATGCCTACCGTGACCGCCGCACCCGCAAGCGGGTGTTCCGCCAACTCTGGATCGCGCGCATCAACGCCGCGAGCCGTGAATTGGGTGTCACTTACAGCAAGTTCATGGCCGGCTTGAAGAAGGCCAACATCGACATCGACCGCAAGGTCCTGTCGGACATGGCCATCCACGACCCGGCTGCGTTCAGCAGCATCGTCGACAAGGTGAAGGCTCAACTGGCTTGATTCTTTGTACCTGGGCGCTTGCGCCCGGGTGCAGCCCCAAGCATTCAAAGGCCGTCACCTGTGGGCGGCCTTTTTTCTTGTCCTCTCAAGAAATCATGAACGATCTGGACAGTCTCGTCACTGCAGCCGAAGCCGACTTTTCAGCGGCGCCGCAGGCTGCCGACCTGGAAAACGCCAAGGCCAGGTACCTGGGCAAGAGCGGTCGCGTGACCGAGCTGCTCAAGGGTCTGGGCGCTTTGTCGCCGGAAGAAAAGAAGGCTCGGGGCGCCGAGATCAACCAATCCAAGACGCGCATCGAAGCACTGCTGACGGCAGCGCGAGAACGCCTTTCCCGGGCTGAGCTGGAAGTGCAGCTGTGCGCCGAAGCGCTGGACGTCACGCTGCCCGGCCGTCAGCGCGGCATGGGCGGCCTGCACCCGGTGAGCCGCACCATCGAACGCATTGAGGCCATCTTCGCCAGCATGGGTTTTGACGTCGCCGAAGGCCCCGAGATCGAGAACGACTGGATGAGCTTCACGGCGCTGAACAACCCCGAAAACCACCCGGCACGGTCGATGCAGGACACCTTCTACGTCGACATGAAGGACGCGCAAGGCCGCTGGCTCAACCTGCGCCCGCACACCAGCCCGATGCAGGTGCGCTACGCCCGCATGCACGCGGCCAGATATGCCGACCAGGTGTCGCAAGGGCGGCCGATGCCCGAGGTGCGCGTCATCGCCCCCGGTCGTGTCTACCGCGTGGACAGCGACGCCACGCACTCGCCGATGTTCCACCAGATCGAAGGCCTGTGGCTGGGCCAGAACGTCAGCTTCAAGGACCTCAAAGTGACCTTCGCCGCCTTCGTGCGAGAGTTCTTCGAGACCGACGACTTCGAGGTGCGCTTCCGGCCCAGCTTTTTCCCGTTCACCGAGCCCAGCGCCGAGATCGACATCCGCTTCGGCAGCGGCCCGCTGGCCGGCCGCTGGCTGGAAGTGGCGGGCTCCGGCCAGGTGCACCCGAACGTGGTGCGAAGCTACAACCTCGACCCCGAAACCGCCATCGGTTTTGCCTTCGGCATGGGCGCCGACCGCCTGGCCATGCTGCGCTACGGCATCGACGACGTGCGCCTGATGTTCGACGGCGATCTGCGTTTTCTCACCCAGTTCAACTAGCTCACCGCTCAGTCCACAAGACCATGCAATTTCCGGAAACCTGGCTGCGCGAGTTCTGCAACCCGCCGCTGTCCACGCAACAACTGGCCGACCTGCTCACCATGTCGGGCATGGAAGTGGAAGAAATGCGTCTCGTGGCGCCGCCCTTCAGCGGTGTCGTGGTGGCGCAGATCATGACGGCCGAGCCACATCCCCAGGCTGACCGCCTGCGCGTGTGCACCGTGGATGCCGGCTCGTATTCACCAAACGGCCCGCTGCAGATCGTCTGTGGTGCGCCGAACGCACGGGTCGGCATCCGTGTGCCGCTGGCCATCGTTGGCGCCGAATTGCCGCCCGCGGATGCCACAAAATCGGATGGCAAGCCCTTCAAGATCGGCGTCGGCAAACTGCGCGGCGTCGAGAGCCTGGGCATGCTGTGCTCGGCGAAAGAACTGAAGATCGCCGACGACCACGGCGGCTTGCTGGAACTGGCCGCCGATGCACCCATCGGCAGCAACCTGCGAGACTGGCTCCAGCTCGACGATACCGTCTTCACGCTCAAGCTCACGCCCAATCTGGCGCATGGCCTGAGCGTCTTCGGAATCGCCCGGGAAGTGGCGGCGCTGACCGGTGCGCCACTGAACACGCCGGCCATCCAGCCCGTGACGCCGTTGCACGACCAGCGCCTGCCAGTGGAGGTGCAGGCCAGCGATCTTTGCGGCCGTTTCTCCGGCCGTATCGTGCGCGGCGTCAACACCCGCGCCAGCACGCCGGCCTGGATGGTGGACCGCCTGGCGCGCTGCGGCCAGCGCAGCGTGACGGCCTTGGTGGACATCTCCAACTACGTGATGTTTGAATACGGCCGGCCGTCGCACATCTTTGATCTCGACAAGATCCACGACCAGCTCGTCGTGCGCTGGGGCCGGGCCGGCGAGACGCTCAAGCTGCTCAACGGCGGCACGATCGAAGTCGATGCCAGCGTCGGCGTGATTGCTGACGCGCAGTCGGTGGAATCGCTCGCTGGCATCATGGGCGGCGACACCACTGCGGTGTCCGACAGCACGCAGAACGTCTACGTCGAGGCCGCCTTCTGGTGGCCCGAAGCCGTGCAGGGCCGGTCACGGCGCTACAACTTCTCCACCGATGCGGGCCACCGCTTCGAGCGCGGCGTGGACCCCGCGCTGACGGTTGAACACATTGAGCGGATCACGCAGCTCATCATCGACATTTGCGGCGGCCAGGCCGGCCCGATGGACGACCAGGTGCTGCGCCTGCCCGATGCCAGGCCCGTCACGTTGCGTGTGGCGCGTGCGGCCAAGGTCATTGGCATGCCGGTGACGCAGGCTCAATGCGCCGACGTCTTCCAGCGCCTGGGCCTGCAGTTCACGGAGGGGCAGGGCACGTTGACCGTCTTGCCGCCAAGCTGGCGCTTTGACCTGGCGATCGAGGAAGACCTGATCGAAGAAGTGGTGCGCGTCATCGGCTACGACAAGTTGCCCACCACCGCACCCGTGGCGCCCATCACCGCACGCGTGCGCCGTGAAGCGCAGCGCAGCAGCCACGCGGTCCGCCACGCGCTGGCGGGCCTGGGCTACCAAGAAACCATCAACTTCAGTTTTGTCGAAGAGCGTTGGGAACATGAACTGGCCGGCAACGCCGACCCGATCAAGGTTCTCAACCCCATTGCCGCACTGCTGGCCGTGATGCGCTCCAGCTTGCTCGGCAGCCTCATCGGCGCGCTGCGCCACAACCTGGCGCGCAAGGCGCAACGGGTGCGTGTGTTCGAGGTGGGCCGCGTCTTCCTGCGCGATGCCAGCGTGCTGGATGGTGCGCTCACGGTGGCGGGCGTGCATCAGCCTATGCGAGTGGCTGGGCTGGCTTATGGCCCGACCGATGTGCCGCAGTGGGGCAGCAAGAACGAGGGTGTGGACTTCTTCGACACCAAGGGGGATGTGCAGGCCTTGCTGTTGCCGCGCGTGCCCACCTTTGTGCCCGCCACGCACGCGGCGATGCACCCCGGGCGCTGCGCCGCCGTGATGCTGGATGGTCAAGTGGTGGGCCACGTAGGTGAGCTGCACCCGCAGTGGCGGCAGGCCTATGAATTGCCACAGGCGCCGGTGATGTTCGAGCTGGATCTGGGCGCGGTGCTGAACCGCCCCGTGCCGGTGTTTGAGCCCGTGTCGCGTCAGCAGCCGGTTTCGCGTGATCTGGCGTTGGTGGTGGGCGACGAGGTGTCGCACGATGCGCTCATTGCTGCGCTGACGGCAGACCCCGAAGGCCTCGTGCGTTCTGCGCTGCTTTTCGATCTTTACAAGCCAGCCGCACCGGTGGCGGGCATGACCGTTGGCGAACGCAGCTTGGCGGTGCGCCTGGAATTGCTCGACTTCGACACCACGCTGACGGAAGATCGCATCGAGGGTGCCAGGGCAGCCGCCTTGGCCAGGGCAGAGAAGGCCGTTGGCGCACGCCTGCGGTCTTGATGGAGCAGTAAAAAGATGGCGACCGAAGACACCCCCAGAGAAGGCGTGATCCTGCCTTCGCTGGAGACACCCACGCTCACCAAGGCCGAATTGGCCGAGTTGCTGTTTGACCGCCTGGGCCTGAACAAGCGCGAATCGAAAGATATGGTCGAAGCCTTCTTCGAGATCGTGCACGGCACGCTGGTCGAGGGCCGCGACGTCAAGTTGTCGGGTTACGGCAACTTCAACATTCGCCGCAAGGCCCCGCGCCCGGGCCGCAACCCACGCACGGGTGAGTCGATTCCGATCAAGGCCCGCAACGTCGTCACCTTCCACGCCAGTCACAAGTTGAAGTCGATCGTGCAAGGCGACACCCCCGCCCAAGGAGACTTCGAGTAGAGTCTAGCTTTCCCTACTGATCCCATTGATTTCAATGGAGAAAGCGCTTCCAGCCATCCCTGCCAAACGTTACTTCACCATCGGTGAGGTGAGTGAGTTGTGCGGGGTCAAGCCGTACGTGTTGCGCTACTGGGAACAAGAGTTCACCCAACTCAAACCCATGAAGCGCCGCGGCAACCGGCGCTATTACCAGCACCATGAAGTGCTGCTGATTCGGCGTATCCGCGAATTGCTTTACGACCAGGGCTTCACGATCAGCGGCGCGCGCAACCGGCTGGCCGACGCGGCTGTGCACCTTCGGGCTACTTCCCTGGTGAGCGACGATCTGGATGAAGACGATGTCGAGTCAGGCTCAATCATCGAGTCTGCCGCAGCCATGCTGCTGATGCACCCAACGGCCGACCGCGTCGATGTGCGCGTGTCCCAGGCGCACCGCTTCGACGAATCACAACTGCGTGCCGAGTTGATGTCGATTCGCGAGCTGCTCTCTTCTTGAGACTCTCTTCGTGTGGCGCTGCACGCACCGTATAATCTGTGGCTCAGTCGGGGCGTAGCGCAGCCTGGTAGCGCACTTGCATGGGGTGCAAGGGGTCGCGAGTTCGAATCCCGCCGCCCCGACCAAAAATTGAATCGACGGGTTAGCTCCCACAAGGGGCTAGCCCGTTTGGCTTTGTGGGCCCGGTAGCGACAGAATGGGCGACAGAATGCGCCACCGAATCGCGGTGAGCCGGGGAATCCGATGGCTGCTGAAAACCTGATGCCTGCTGCCGTGCGCGTGGGTGTACCTGCAGGCGTTCGCGTCGGCGTCGGCGGCTGGACTTTTGAGCCCTGGCGCAACAACTTCTACCCCGCAGGCCTGTCGCACGACAAGGAGCTGGCTTATGCGAGCCGGCAGCTCAGCGTGATTGAGGTCAACGGCACCTACTACAGCCTGCAGAAGCCCGCCACTTTTGCCAAGTGGCGCGAGCAGACGCCGGACGACTTCGTGTTCTCGCTCAAGGCGTCGCGCCACGCCACCAACCGGCGTGTGCTGGCCGAGGCCGGTGAATCCATCGAGCGATTCGTCAACAGCGGCATCTCTGAACTGGGGCCCAAGTTGGGGCCCATCGTCTGGCAATTCGCGCCAACCAAGCGTTTCGATGCGGTCGACTTCGAACGCTTTCTGGACCTGCTGCCAAGGGCTGTGCAGGGTGTGCCGCTGCGGCATGCGGTGGATGTGCGGCACGACAGCTTCAAGTGCGCCGACTATCTGGCGCTGGCCCGCCGCCGTCGGGTGGCCACCGTGTTCACCGAATCGGACGACTACCCGGCCTTGGCCGATGTCACTGGCGACTTCATCTACACCCGCATCATGCGCACCGACGGCCAATTGCCCGAAGGCTGCGCTTCGCAGGTGCTGGACCAGATTGCAGAGTGTGCGTTGCTCTGGCAGCAGGGCCAGGAGCCGCATAACCTGCCGCGCGTTGAGCCACCGCTGCCCGGGGCGGCGCCGCGTGACGTGTTCGTGTTTTTCATCAGCGGCGCCAAGGAAAAGGCGCCAGCCGCCGCCATGGCGTTGCGGCGGCGCGTGGGCTAAAGAAGAAGGCCTGGCGCCTTGCGGTGATCGGGCTGTCTTCACTGGCGCTCCTTGAGCCGCCTCCGTCGTGTCCCGTCTTTCTGTCGGACAGGGACTGCAAAACAAGCTGCCATTGGCTGGCGCGGGCCCGACGACGACGCCTGGAAGATGCTTGTTCGGCAGAGCCACTCGACCGCAGTTGCGTTCTGCACCCATGAGCCCTGCTTGCAAGATTTGGTACCGCATTCAGGCGACGGGCTTCACCTTAGCGATGAAAGATATGGCGTGTGGTTCAAGAAGTTGATGGGCCAGCGCAGCAACAGCAGGGGCGGCCGCGCGATGAATAGCTGCCGCTGCTGGGGCGCTGACACCGCAACGACTGCGTCGGTGGCGTCTGAGTGCTGACGGCGGCGCTCATCATGCTGGGCCTGGTGGTGCTGGCGCTGGCCCTGGCCGACAGACCCGTGAAACGCTTGCCACTGTCGCCAGCCGTCATCTATTTGGCGGTGGGGTGGCTGGCAGGCGCGCTGTTGGGGGCACCCCCAGCGCAGTTGCTGCAGACGCACGCGTCGGTGCTGATGCTGGTGCTTGAACTGGCGGTGCTGGTGTCGCTGTTTGCGGTGGGGCTGCGGCTTCGCGTGATGTCCACCTTCAAAGCCTGGCGTGTAGCTTTTCTGCTGGCAGGGCCTGGCATGGTGGCGACGATCCTGATGGCCGCTGTGGCGGCCCATGCGCTCTTGGGGCTGGCCTGGCCTGCGGCACTGTTGCTGGCGGCCATCGTGGCGCCGACTGACCCGGTGCTGGCCTCTGACGTGCAGATTCGCTCAGAGCAGGACCGCGACGCCGTGCGCCGGGCCGTCACGGCCGAGGGTGGGCTCAACGACGGTGCGGCGCTGCCTGCTGTGATGCTGGCGTTGGGGCTGCTCGGGCTGCATGCGTTGGGCCCCGGCGGGTCGCGGTGGTGGTGGGCTGACATGGCTTGGCCAATCGGCGGCGGCGCAGCGCTCGGCGCCGCCCTTGGCAGCCTGCTGGGCTGGGCCCTGAAGCGGCGAGCGCTTCGTGCCGACACACTGGACCGCGACGAGCTGATCTACGCCGGTGCCCTGTTGCTGGCACTGGGGCTGGCGCGCGCCACGGCCACGTCGTCCTTCGTCCTTGTTTTTGTCGTCGGCGTGACGATGCTGCTGCCCCTGAGCGGATTGCCGCATCAAGGCCTGGCAGAGAGGTTGCAGGCTTTTGGCGCCCGCTGCGAAAGGCTGGTGGAGGCGGCGACGGTGCTTGCTGCAGGGGTGATGCTGAATGCTGCGGACCTGGGGTGGCCAGCACTGGCGCATGCGCTGCCATTTGCGTTGGCGATGGCAATGGTGGTGCGGCCCTTGGCGGTGCTGGCCTGTGTGCGCCGGACACTGCTGCCGGGCGGCCAGCGCCGGCTCGTGGCGTGGTTTGGCATCCGTGGCATCGGCTCGCTCTTCTACTTGTTGTTTGTGCTGCAACACGGCGTCGCGGGCGCCTTGGCGCAGCAGCTTGTTTCTGCCACGCTTGTCTGCGTGGCTGTGTCGATTGTCCTGCATGGTGTGTCGGCCACGCCGCTGATGGCTCGGTACCAGCAGCGCAAACGGCCGCGTTGAATTTGCTGCCATGAGTCGGACTCTTCCAGCACTGCTGCCGCGACTGCTGCCGCGCCTTCGGGATGGCCGGCGCTTCGTGAGCCAGGCTGTCAAGAGCTTCCGTGCCAACCAAGGCCTTCTGCTTGCCGGCGCGGTGGCGTACTACGCGCTGCTGTCAATCGTGCCGCTGCTGATCCTGACCGTCATCGCGCTGTCCCACTTCATCGACCAGGGCGAACTGCTGCGGACACTCGGCCGGTACCTGGAGTGGTTGTTGCCGGGCCAGTCTTCAGCGATCGTGGCCGAACTGGCGGGTTTTCTGGCCCGCCGCGAGGTCATGGGTTGGGTGCTGCTGGGCAGCATGCTGTTCTTCAGCTCGCTGGCGTTCACGGTGCTGGAAAACGCCATGTCGGTGATCTTCCACCACCGGGTTGCGATCCGGCGCCGCCACTTTCTGGTGTCGGCGCTGATTCCGTACTTCTACATCCTGTGCCTGGGTGCAGGCATGTTGCTGGTGACGCTGGTGGCGGGCGGCTTGCAAGCGGTGGGCCAAGAGCACGTGGACTTGCTGGGGCGCCGCTGGTCGTTGACAGGCCTGTCGGGTGCGCTCTTGTACCTGCTGGGGCTGGTGGGCGAGGTGCTGCTGGTGGCGTCGGTCTATCTGGTGATGCCGGTCGGCCGTTTGTCCTGGCGGCATGCCTTGCTGGGCGCGGTGACTGCGGCGGGCTTGTGGGAGCTTTCACGCCATGCACTGGTGTGGTACTTCACCACGTTGTCGCAGATCAGCACGGTGTACGGCTCTTTGACCACCGCCATTGCCGTGTTGCTGAGCCTGGAAGTGGGCGCCGCGTTGCTGCTCTTCGGGGCCCAGGTGATATCGGAGTACGAGCGCTGGAGTCCCGCTCTCGGTGCCCCGCCGCCGCCACCTTTCAGCACCGGCAGCGCACCCCATGCGGCACCCCGTGCAGCACCCCGTGCAGCACCCCACGCGGCACGCCTGCGGCGCAGCGCGGGCGCAAGAAAAAGGGCCGGAAAGCCCGGCCCTTGGTGATCACAGCCGCTGCCCATTCTTGCGGCAGCAAGGCGCCGGACTACTGCAGCGCCACCTCAACACGCCGGGCCTGGCTGGCGTCGCCGCTGCCGATGAGTTGCTCGGGCTTCTTCAGGTCGATCTTGTCCTCGGCCACGCCCAGCGCCTTCAGCGCATCACGCACCGCGAAGGCGCGCTGCTTGGCGAGCTCGGCGTTGGCAGCCGGGTCGCCCGTGGCGTCGGTGTAGCCGCTCAGCACGGCCTTCTTGCCGGCGGCCACACCCGTGACCACATCGGCCAACGCTGCTGCGGCCCCGCTGGCAACTTCAGCCTTGCCGCTGCCGAAGTAGAACTTGACGACGCCGCCTTCGACCTTGATCGATGCTGCGTCGGAAGACATTGCCGACGGTGCAGCGGCTGCTGTTGCAACTGCAGGCGCCGAGTGTGCGGCTGCAGGGGCTTTCGCTCCAACGGGCAGCAACGGCACGATCAGCAGTGCCACGATGTTGATGATCTTGATCAGCGGGTTGACGGCCGGGCCGGCGGTGTCCTTGTACGGGTCACCCACGGTGTCACCGGTGACAGCAGCCTTGTGCGCTTCACTGCCCTTGCCGCCATGGTGGCCGTCTTCGATGTACTTCTTGGCGTTGTCCCAGGCACCGCCGCCGGTGCACATGGAAATGGCGACGAAAAGGCCGGTGACGATGGTGCCCATCAACAGGCCACCCAATGCCGCGGCGCCCAGCGTCAAACCCACCACCACCGGCACCACCACGGGCAGCAGGCTGGGAACGATCATTTCCTTGATGGCTGCTGTGGTCAGCATGTCGACCGCAGCGCTGTAGTCGGGCTTGCGCTTGCCGGCCATGATCAGCCCGTCCTGGAACTGCCGCCGAACTTCAACGACAACCGAGCCCGCAGCCCGGCCCACCGCTTCCATCGCCATGGCGCCGAAGAGGTAAGGAATCAGGCCGCCGATGAAGAGGCCGACGATGACCTTCGGGTCGCTCAAGTCAAACGCCACGCTCATGCCGCGGCCTTCGAGCGAGTGCGTGTAGTCGGCAAACAGCACCAGCGCAGCGAGGCCGGCGGAGCCGATGGCGTAGCCCTTGGTGACGGCCTTGGTGGTGTTGCCCACGGCGTCCAGCGGGTCGGTCACGTCGCGCACTGACTTGGGCAATTCGGACATCTCGGCAATGCCACCTGCGTTGTCGGTGATGGGGCCGTAGGCGTCCAGTGCGACCACGATGCCGGCCATGCTGAGCATGGACGTCGCTGCCACCGCAATGCCGTACAGGCCGCCCAACTGGTAGGCCGCCAGGATGGCGGCGCAGACAAACAGGACCGGCCAGGCCGTGCTGCGCATCGACACGCCAAGGCCCGCGATGATGTTGGTGCCGTGGCCCGTGGTGGAGGCCTTGGCGATGTGCTGCACCGGCGCGTACTGCGTGCCGGTGTAGTACTCGGTGACCCACACCATCGCGGCGGTCAGCACCAGGCCGACCGCGCACGCGCCGAAGAGTGCCAACGCCGAGACGCTGCCGCCAGCCGTCAGCGTCAGCGGCGTCGGGAACATCGCCGTGGTGACGAAGTAGAAGGCGATCAGCGACAGCACCCCCGCCACCGCCAAGCCCTTGTACAGCGCCGGCATCACGTTCTTCATGCCCGGGCTGGCCTTGACGAAGTAGCAGCCGATGATCGACGCGATGATCGAGACGCCGCCCAGCAAGAGCGGGTAGACGACGGCGTTGACGGTGGCCCCGCTGACCATCAGCGAGCCCAGCGCCATGGTGGCGATCAACGTCACGGCGTAGGTCTCGAAGAGGTCGGCCGCCATGCCGGCGCAGTCGCCGACGTTGTCGCCGACGTTGTCGGCAATCACGGCCGGGTTGCGCGGGTCGTCTTCGGGGATGCCGGCTTCGACCTTGCCCACCAGGTCAGCGCCGACGTCAGCGCCCTTGGTGAAGATGCCGCCGCCCAGGCGCGCAAAGATCGAGATCAGCGAAGAGCCGAAGGCAAAGCCCAGCAGGGGTTTCAGCGTCTCGGCGTCGACCTTGCTGCCACCACTGAGCAGCATGAAGAAGAGGCCCACGCCCAGCAGGCCCAGGCCCACCACCAGCATGCCGGTGATGGCGCCGCCCTTGAACGCGACATCGAGTGCAGGGCCGATGCCCCTGGTGGCAGCTTGTGCCGTGCGCACGTTGGCCTTCACCGACACGTTCATGCCAATAAAACCGCAGGCACCCGAGAGCACGGCACCAAGCACGAAGCCCGCCGCAGTGAGTTTGCCGAGGAAAAAGAAGATGAGCAGCGCAAGAACGGCGCCGACGATGGCGATGGTGCGGTACTGCCGCGCCAGGTAAGCCGCAGCGCCTTGCTGGATGGCACTGGCGATTTCTTGCATGCGGGCGTTGCCGGCGTCCTGGCTCAGGATCCAGCTTCGTTGCACGAAGCCATAGATGACGGCGGCCAAGCCGCACGCCAGCGCTGCATACAGCGCCATGGTGGTGGACATGGAGAGAGCTCCTTCCTCGATCGGTTTTTTGGGGGGTTGTCAGAGCGGGCGCGCTGCAGCGCAAGGCGGCCAACTCGGTGCGCGGGCGATGCTACAGGATGACCCTTGCGGCATCCGCCGGGGTTTGCCAGCGGTCAAGTGACACTCTCGGCGTGGGTCAGTGCCATGCAAGGTGGGCCTCTAGAATCAGGGTGCCCCTCAAGACGCACGACAGCCGAGACATCGCATGAGCCTGCACAACGTGACCCCGGGCGCCAACGCGCCGCATGAATTCAACGTGATTATCGAAATCCCGATGAACGCAGACCCCATCAAGTACGAGGTCGACCACGAGACCGGTGCGCTGTTTGTCGACCGCTTCATGAGCACCGCCATGCACTACCCGTGCAACTACGGCTACATCCCCAACACGCTGTCGGACGATGGCGACCCGGTGGACGTCCTGGTCATTACGCCCGTGCCGCTGATCCCGGGCGTGGTGGTCACTTGCCGAGCGCTCGGCATGCTGCGCATGGAAGACGAAGCCGGTGGTGACAACAAGCTGCTGGCGGTGCCTAACGACAAGATCATGTAGATCTACACGCAGTGGAAGAAACCCGAAGACCTGAACCCGCTGCGGCTGAACACCATCCGCCACTTCTTCGAACACTACAAGGACCTGGAAGAGGGCAAGTGGGTCAAGGTGCTGGGCT
>JANMKK010000407.1:0-2191 GCA_031372005.1 Rubrivivax sp. | reverse complement strand
CGCCCAGCCAGCCATCCCGCCAGTCCCATTCCGAGCGCGCCCGCCCGATGACTTCGACCTTCGTCCCCAGCCACTGGCCACAGGCCCCGCGCCCGGCCCCGGTTTTCGGGCGGCGGTTGTTAGCAGCAGGGACAGCAGCAGGGACAGCAGCAGAACCGGGCGATGGCGTGGGCACCGAATGGCTGTTCAAACGCAACTGCTCCATCACGCCCCGGCAACTCGCTTCGGTCTATGCGTCGTTGTGCTGCGTCTCATGCCTGATAGCAGGCTTCTTCTTCTGGCAAGGGGCCCCTTTTGTGGCGGCCTTTGCCGGGCTTGAACTGCTGGCAGTCGGCGCGGCGATGCTGGTCTTTGCGCGCCATGCCGGAGACCGCGAAACGCTCACGCTGGTGGGCCGCTCGCTGCGTGTCGAGCGCTGCACCGGCAACCGCGTCGAGCACACCGAACTGGCGGCCGACTGGCTGACGGTGGAACCCGCTGCCGGGCAGGGCTCGCTGGTGCAGCTGCGCGGCCGTGGCATCCGCGTGCAGGTGGGCAGTTTTCTGCGGCCTGAACTGCGCGTTGCTTTCGCTCAGGAGTTGCGCCAAGCGCTGTGTCAGGCCCCTGTGGGCCAGGGCCCCGAGAATGATTCGAACTGAAGCAAAAACGATGATGACGACAACCTCACTTTGGCGCCGCCTGTCCCTGTTGGGCCTGTTGTGCTTGTCCACCGGCGCCGCACTCTTTGCCGGCGCAGCGCAGGCAGTGAATGACCTGCCCGGCGGCCCTGGCGTCAACCAGTTGAACCTGCCAACGCCGATGACGCAGATCGGCGTGCAGCAGAACTGGCTGCACAACTTCATGCTCGTCGTCTGCCTGGTGATCTTCATCGCCGTCTTTGGCGTGATGTTCTATTCGATCCTCAAGCACCGCAAATCGGTGGGCCACAAGGCCGCCAACTTCCATGAAAGCGTGGCGGTAGAAATTGCCTGGACGGTGGTGCCGTTGCTCATCGTCATTGCCATGGGTGCCATGGCCACGCGCACCGTGGTGGCCATGAAGGACACCAGCAACGCCGACCTCACCATCAAAGCCACCGGGATGCAGTGGAAGTGGGGCTACGACTACCTCAAGGGCGAAGGCGAAGGCATCAATTTCCTGGCCACGCTGGACGTGACGCACCGCGAAATGTCCAACAGCGGCAAGCCGCCGCCGATCGACAACTATCTGCTCAAAGTGGACAACCCGCTGGTGGTGCCGGTGGACAAGAAGGTGCGCATCATCACCACCGCCAACGACGTCATCCACGCCTGGATGGTGCCCAGCCTGGGCGTCAAACAAGACGCCATTACCGGCTTTGTGCGCGACACCTGGTTTCGAGCCGACAAGACCGGCGACTTCTACGGCCAGTGCGCCGAGCTGTGCGGCAAGGAACACGCCTACATGCCGATCCACGTCAAGGTGGTCAGCCAGCCCGACTACGCCGCCTGGGTGGCCGGGAAGAAGAAGGAAATGGCTGCTGCGGCGGACGACCCGGCCAAGGAGTGGAAGCTCGAAGAGCTGATCGCCCGCGGTGAAAAGGTCTACGGCGCCAACTGCGCCGCCTGCCACCGCGCCGACGGCAAGGGCGCCGGCCCGATCAAGCCGCTGGACGGCAGCAACATCGTGCTGAACGACCCCAAGACGCAGATTCACATCCTGCTCAACGGCGCCAACAACGGCGCCATGCCGGCCTGGAAGACGCTGTCGGACACCGAAATTGCGGCCGTCATCACCTACACCAAGAATTCGTGGAGCAACAAGACCGGCAAGCTGGTGCAGCCTGCCGAGATCGTTGCCGCGCGCAAATAATCAGTCCAAAGAATCGGTTAGAGAAGGAAGCACCATGAGCGCAGTTCTGGACCCGCACGGTCACGCCCACCCCGACGATCACGGGCACGACCATGATCATGCGCATGGCCACCCCACGGGCTGGCGGCGCTGGCTCTTTGCCACCAACCACAAGGACATCGGCACGATGTACCTGTTGTTCAGCTTTGCGATGCTGATGGTGGGTGGTGTGCTGGCGCTGGCCATCCGCGCCGAACTGTTCCAGCCGGGTTTGCAGTTCTTCAACCCGGGCCTCTTCAACCAGTTCACCACCATGCACGGCTTGATCATGGTGTTTGGCGCCATCATGCCGGCCTTCGTGGGTTTTGCGAACTGGATGATC
>JANMKK010000372.1:0-5062 GCA_031372005.1 Rubrivivax sp. | reverse complement strand
CGCTGACCACCGCCGACAAGGCGCTGCTGTCTGTTGACGTGTGGGAACACGCCTACTACATCGACTACCGCAACATGCGGCAGAAGTTTGTCGAGACCTTCGTGGAGAAGCTGGTCAACTGGTCTTTCGCCGAAGCCAACTTCGCTTGATGCACTGACCCGTCGTTGAACACAACGGCCGCGCTTCAGGCGCGGCCGTTTTCATTTCTCGAAAGGCGCGCCCTGCAGCCGCAAACCGGCCTTCAGGCCGCGCTTGGCAAACCAGCCGCGGTTCACCTCCAGCGCATAACGCACCGGCCGGGCCGAGCAGTGCGACGCGTCGGACTGGGCGTCCATGTCGGCCAGATTGACGATGGTGCCGTCGTCGGCGATGAAGGCAATCGTCAGCGGCAGCAGCGTGTTGCGCATCCAGAAGCAGCGCACGCCCGGTTCGTCGTTGACGAAGAGCATGCCTTCATGGGTGCCCATCACGCGCCGAAACATCATGCCGGTCTGCTGCTGGTCGGGGGTGACGGCCAGTTCGGTCTTGATGATGTGGATGCCGGCCGTGAGGTCAATCGTTCGCAACCGCGGCTGCGGGCCGCTCTGGGCCTGCGCCAGTGGGCTGCAGACCAGCAGCATGGACAGAAGAGCGGCAGGGACAGTGGCAGGGATAGTGGCAGGGATGGCAAACAGCTTGATGCAGATCATGGGTGGCCGTTGGATGCAGGACTAGATTATCCCGTGACCTTGCACAACGTGGATGACCACCCTGTTAGCTGACACCAGCCTCTCTGTTCCACACTCGGTGCTCCCAGCCAACACGGACAGCACGGCGGTGGTGGACGACGCCCTGGAGCAGGGCCGCTACGGTCGCCTTTCCGCGTTGATGTCGTGCGTGACCGCGGCGTGCTGGCGCGCGCGGTGGAGGACGGCTGGGTGGAAAACGTCTACCGGTTGCAGATCATGAACGCCACTGAAGCGGCGCAGCGCTACCGCGTGTTGGCCACGGGCCTGCCCGGCATCGTGCAGGACTTGAAGCGCGACGTGGCCATCGGCCCGGCTGAAGCGCAGTGGGTGGCGCTGGCCGTGCGGGCGCCGCCTGATTTCGTGGGTTGATCCGCTTTCGCTGCACAGCTTGACGGGCACTGTGCTGCCGTCGCCGCCCATGACCATCCATTCGCTGGTGTTCCTGGTGCTCTGGGCTTGCACGAGCGTGGGCTGTGCGCTCACGGTGCTGCTGGAACGCAGCACTGACGAGCTCAATGCAGCACCGGCCGGACTGCCCTGACCTGCGTTCTCAGCAGGCCGTGCCGTTCACCAGGTTTTGCAGCGCGTCGGGGTTCAGCACTTCGATGTGACGCTGCCTGACGGTGAGCAAGCCGGCTTCCTGGAAGTGGGAAAAGGCGCGGCTCACCGTTTCGAGTTTCAGGCCCAGGTAACTGCCGATCTCTTCGCGCGTCATGCGCAGGATGAGTGAACTGCCGGAGAAGCCCCGCGTGCGCAGGCGCTGGGTCAGGTTCAGCAGAAAGGCGGCCAGGCGTTCTTCGGCGCGCATGCTGCCCAGCAGCAGCATCACGCCGTGGTCGCGCACGATCTCGCGGCTCATGATCTTGTGGAAGTGGCGCTGCAGGTCGGGCAGTTCACGCGACAGGTCTTCTAGCTGGTGGTAAGGAATGATGCAGACCTGCGAGTCTTCCAGCGCCACGGCGTCGCAGGTGTGGCGGTCGGTGCCGATGCCGTCCAGGCCCAACAGTTCACCGGCCATCTGGAAGCCCGTGACCTGGTCGCGGCCATCTTCGGACGAAATGCAGGTCTTGAAGAAACCGGTGCGCACTGCAAACAGCGACGAGAAGGCCTCGCCCGACCGGAACAGCGCTTCGCCGCGGGCTATGGCGCGCCGGCTGGCAACAATTTCGTCGAGCCGATCCATTTGCGCGTTGGTCACGCCAACGGGAAGACACAGTTCACGCAGGTTGCAGCTAGAGCACGCAACTTTGAAAGGTTCGAGCCGGATCTCGGGGTGGACGGCTTGCATGGGCTGCTGACAAAGGGGCGTTGTTGCAGTATTGCGCAGTCCGCTGTGCGTCTTCCGTGCGCCAGGATACCAAGCGTTTGGCAGTGGGTTGCGGTGGATCAAACCCCGTTGTGCGGGCTTGGGCAGAGTGCATGCATGAAGCTTGTTGTCAACGCTGCGGCCACCACGCAAGCCGAAATCAAGGCGGCACAGTTGCGCAAGCTCGGCGAGCCGGGGCCGCGCGTTACCGCCTGGTCCAAGTCGTACCCTGCGGCCGACCGCTTTACCCGGGCCTTCGGCCCCGAACAGTATCGGCAGGCCCTGCGCCAGCGCGCCGAAGGCACGGTGGTGGGAGGTGCGCCGCCGCTGTCGCTGGCGGTGAACTTCCCGTTCCGCGAACCACTCGACCGGGGCCTCGACCACCGCGTCACACGCGACTTCGTGGGCTTGTTGGCCCGCGAAGTCGAACTGCACCGCCTTGAATTGGGCGCCACGCAGGCGGTGTCGCAACTGCACCTGGGCGGTGGACCGGCCACGGTCCTGAGCGACGAGGAGTTGAGCAGCCTGATGGGGCTCTTGCGCGGAGCCTTCCGCATCCCGCCGGGGGCCGCGCTGTCGATCAATGTCGACCCGGGCACGGCCTGCCCGCAGCGGTTGAGTCATCTTGTCAGCCTGGGCTTCAACCGCGTGAGCTTCGGCGTGCAGGACTTCGACCCCGCAGTGCAGGCCGCCGTCCCCCACCTGCAGTCCTATGAATCGGTCAGCGACGTGGTGGCCGAAGCCCGTGCACTGCGCTTCGAGGCTATCAACGCCGACCTTGCCATTGGCTTGCCGCAGCAGACGCCCGAATCCTTCAGGCGCACCGTCACGCAGATGGCGGCCTTGCATCCGACCCGCATCACGCTGCACCCTCAAGCCCGTTCGCAAGCCCGTCCGCAAGCCCGTTCCGAAGCCCGTGCCAAGGCCCAACTGCCGCAGCGTCACCCTGACCTGAAGGCCGTGCCCAGCGCCGAGCAGTGCCTGCAGATGCGCGCCGACGCCGTTGCCGGCTTCACGCGGCAGGGCTACATCTACCTGGGCATGGACGAGTTTGCCCTGCCCACCGACGCGCTGGCGGTGGCCAAACGCCTGGGCCGGCTGCGTCGCAACTTCCAGGGCTACACGGCGCAGCCCGACGGCGACCTGATTGCGCTGGGGCCATCGGCCATTGGCCGCATCGGCGCCAACTTCAGCCAGAACGCCAGGACACTGCCCGGCTACCGGCAGGCACTGGCGCAGGGCCAGTTCCCCGTGGTGCGAGGTCTGGTGCTGAGCCGCGACGACCTGCTGCGCCACAGTGTCATCGTGGCCATCATGTGCCAGGGCCGCGTGGAGTTTGAGTCGATTGAACTGGCGCACCTGGTGAAGGTGCAGGATGTCTTCGCGCCCGAATTGCAACGCCTGCGCGCGCTGGAAACTCTGGGCCTGGTGCACGTCAACCCGCAAGAGATCCAGGTCACCGACCAGGGCTGGTTCTACGTCCACGCCATCGCAATGGTGTTTGACCGCCACCTGCAGCCAGCAGCCGCACGCCGCCCTATCGCCAGGGTCGTCTGAGGCCATGAACGCCGCGCTGATCGCCAGTGCAGCATTGCTTGGCCTTGCGGGCACGCCGCATTGCGCGCCATGTGCGCAGCACCCTGCGCGGCGGTGACCGGGCCGCTGCGCAGCGGCCTGTGGGCCTTTTTGCTGGCGCGCACGACGGGCTACGCGGCGGCGGGTGCGGTGGCTGCCGGCAGCGTGGGTGCGTTGGCGGGATGGTCGCAGTGGAGTCCTGCCTTGCGCCCGCTGTGGGCGGCCGTCCACCTGGCCACCATGGTGCTGGGCTTGTGGATGCTGTGGCAAGGCCGCCAGCCACGCTGGATGTCGGCCATGGGCCGTTCGGGGGACATGCCGGCAGCTGGCAACACGGCGGGCAACTGGCAAACGCTGCGGGGCCCATGTGGGCTGCGGCCGCAGGCGGCCTGTGGATGGCGTGGCCATGTGGGCTCTTGCAGTCGGCGCTGCTGGTGGCATCGCTGGCGGGCAGTGCGCCGGGCGGCGCTGCGGCCATGGCCAGTTTTGCGCTGGCCTCGACGGCGGGCCTGGTGGCTGCGCCCTGGATCTGGCGATGGTTGCAGCGCGACGGCCACCTGGCCCGCGCGCAAGCAGGCACTGCGCTGGTGCGCGCAGCCGTGCCTTGTTGGTGCTCGGGTCCGGCTTTGCGCTGGGCCACGGTGTGTGGCACCAGGTGGCGGCGTACTGCGGCTTCGGACAGATGCGCTGACTTAGAATCCAGCGCTGCAGTTCACGCCCACCCCACCTACCTCAACCTGCACCGCGCAAACCGCGAAAACGGTGCAGGCAGTGCAGGCGGTGCAGCCAGTTTCTCGGAGACCCGCCACATGTACCAGCACATCAAGGTGCCCGCCCAAGGCCAGAAGATCGTCGTCAACGCGGACTTTTCGCTGACGGTGCCCGACCAGCCCATCATTCCCTATATCGAAGGCGACGGCACTGGCCTGGACATCACGCCGGTGATGCTGAAGGTGGTGGACGCTGCCGTGGCCAAGAGCTACGGCGGCAAGCGCAAGATTCACTGGATGGAGGTCTACGCGGGCGAAAAGTCCACCAAGATCTACGGCCCCGATGTCTGGTTGCCCGAAGAAACGCTGCACGCCGTGCGCGACTACGTGGTGTCGATCAAGGGCCCCCTGACCACGCCCGTGGGCGGCGGCATCCGGTCACTCAACGTGGCGCTGCGCCAGGAGCTTGATCTCTACGTCTGCTTGCGCCCGATCCAGTATTTCAAGGGCGTTCCGAGCCCGGTGAAAGAACCCGAAAAGACGCACATGGTGATCTTCCGCGAGAACTCGGAAGACATCTACGCCGGCATCGAATTTGAATCCGGCAGCGACAAGGCGAAGAAGCTCATCAAGTTCTTGCAAGACGAGATGGGCGTCAAGAAAATCCGCTTCCCCAACACGTCCGGCATCGGCATCAAGCCGGTGTCCAGCGAAGGCACCGAGCGCCTGGTGCGCAAGGCCAT
>JANMKK010000341.1:0-1818 GCA_031372005.1 Rubrivivax sp. | reverse complement strand
CGATGAAGCCGGCGCCGCCGGTCACGAGGATGGTCATGTCATGTCCTGCCGTACGTGTCCTCAAAACGCACGATGTCGTCTTCGCCGAGATAACTTCCCGACTGCACTTCAATGATCTCCAGCGGCACCTTGCCCGGGTTGCGCAGGCGGTGGGTCTCGCCCAGCGGGATGTAGGTGCTCTGGTTTTCGGTCAGCAGGATGACCTTCGTGCCCACCGTGACTTCGGCCGTGCCGTTGACGACGATCCAGTGTTCGGCGCGGTGGTGGTGCATCTGCAGGCTGAGCGACGCGCCGGGTTTGACCATGATGCGCTTGACCTGGTCGCGCGGCCCCTGGTCGATGCTGTCGTACCAGCCCCAGGGCCGGTGCACCTTGCGGTGCAGCGCGTGTTCACCGCGCTGTTCGCGGCCCAGGTGCATGACGATGTTCTTCACGTCCTGGCTCTTGGCGCGGCTGGCCACCAGCACCGCGTCCGGCGTCTCCACCACCACCACGTCGTTGAGCCCCACCACGCTGACGAGCCGGCTGGTGGCGTGCACGAGCGTGTTGTCGCTGTCGCTGAAGATGACGTCGCCGACAAAGGCGTTGCCGCGGGCGTCCTTGGGCGCCACCTGCCACACCGCTTCCCAGGCGCCCAGGTCGTTCCAGCCGGCTGCCAGTGGCTCCATGCGGATGTCGAGCACGCCAGGGCACTTTTCCATCACCGCGTAGTCGACGGACTCCGCCGGCACGGCGGCAAATTCAGCTTTGCCGGGGCGCACAAAAAGGGCGTCGTTGGCACGCACTGCAAAGGCCGCGCGGCAGGCGCTGGCGATGTCGGGGCGGAAGCGCTCCAGCGCCGCCATCCACACCGACGCGCGCAGCACAAACATGCCGGCGTTCCAGTAATAGCCGCCCGCAGCCAGGTACTTCTTGGCCGTGGCCGCGTCGGGTTTTTCAACGAACTGCGCCACCTTTTCACCGTCGGCGCGGATGTAGCCGTAGCCGGTTTCAGGCGCGTCAGGCGTCACGCCCAGGATCGTGATCGCACCTTCGGCTGCTGCTTTCACGGCCCGCCGCAGCGACGCGGTGAAGGCCGCGCCGTCGGTCACCGTCTGGTCGGCGGGGGTCACCACCAACACCGGGTCTTGGCCGCTTTCCAGCGCCTGCAGCGCGGCCAGCGTGACGGCGGGCGCGGTGTTGCGGCCCATCGGTTCCAGCAGCACGGCTGCAGGGTCGGACTTGATTTCACGCAGCTGGTCCAGCACCAGAAAGCGGTGCTCTTCATTGCCCACCACCACGGGTGCGGCGACGTCGATGTGGCTGTCGGCCAGTCCATTCAACCTTGAAACTGCTTGCTGGAACAGGCTCGTGTTGCCCGCCAGCACCAGAAACTGCTTCGGGAAGCCGCTGCGCGACAAGGGCCACAGGCGCGTGCCCGAGCCGCCCGCCATGACCACCGGCCAGACCAGCGTTTTGTGGGGTGTGGTCATGTTTCAAATCCTCCAGGGTTCATCGACTGCCAGCGCCAACTGTCTTCGCACATGCGCTGCAGGTCATGCTGCGCGTTCCAGCCCAGCAGCTCAAGCGCCAGCGCGGGGTCGGCGTAACAGGCGGCCACGTCGCCGGGGCGACGGGGCTTGATCTCGTAGGGCACGTCGCGGCCGCTGGCGGCAGCGAAAGCGGCCACCACCTCCAGCACGCTGCAGCCGCGCCCGGTGCCCAGGTTCACGGTCAACGAGCCGGGGTGGTTGAACAGCCGCTGCAGCGCGGCGACGTGGCCCTGTGCCAGGTCGGTGACGTGGATGTAGTCGCGCACGCCGGTGCCGTCGTGGGTGG
>JANMKK010000302.1:0-5288 GCA_031372005.1 Rubrivivax sp. | reverse complement strand
CCATTTTTCTGGTGGTGTGGGCGCTGGTGGTGGGCACGCTGGACAACTTTCTGCGCCCCTGGCTGATCAAGCTGGGCGCAGACCTGCCGCTGTTGCTGATTTTTGCTGGCGTCATTGGCGGCCTCTTCGCCTTCGGCCTGGTGGGCATCTTTGTCGGCCCGCTGATGCTGGCGGTGGGCTACACGCTGCTGGAAGCGTGGATGGATGATGAGGCAGCGGTGGACCCGGATCATCGCGATTGAGGGTCGAGACTGAGGGTCGAGACTGCTGGCCGAGATTGATCGCCGCGAATGATTGGCCGCGACCCTGGCTACTCGCCGATGGCAGGGCAGCGTCCACCTGCCGCGCCAGCAAGGTCGCCCGCATCCTCGATCACTGCGGCGCGCAGGGGCGCGCTGTCAGGCCGGGTCGATCCAGCCCTGGGCGCTCAGCGCCGCCGCAGCTTGCGTTGCATCGTGAAACTGCAGCGCACACCAGCCCATTGCCTGCGCTGCCGCCACATTCGCGGCCTGGTCGTCCATGAACACCAGATCCTGCGGTGCGCGGCCAAAGCGGTCGGCCGCCAGCCGGTAGATCTCTGCCTCGGGCTTGTTGTGATGCACGCGGCAAGAGAACACGCCGCTCTGAAAGCGGCTGAAAAAATCGTCGCGCAATTCCAGGATCTGCGCATACGGCAGCGGCATGTTGGACAGGTAATGCAGCGTGTGCCCGGCGTCGCCCAGGCGGTGCAGCAGCGCCACGCTCTGGGCAACAGGCTGCAGTTCACGCGGCACGGCGTCCACGACGGTCAGCACATCGGCTGCGGCCAGGCCGGTGCGCTTGGCGATGCGTTGCACCAGTGCAGGCACGCTGAGCGCGCCGCGGTCGAATTCGCCCCAGTCGCCGGTGTAGTTCTGGAAGATTTCTTCGACCCAGTGCGCCGCGCGGCCTTCATCGGGTGCGAGGTGCGGCACTTCGCGCATCAGCATCTGGCGCGGGTGCCACGACAAGAGCACGGCGCCGAGGTCGAAGACGATGTGTTTTTTCATGCGGTCATGCGGTCTGCGGTGATGGAGTCAGGCGGTCAAACGCTTGAGCAGCCCCGCCGTCGATGCGTCCAACCCCGCCGCATCGCCGCTGCTCAAGCGTGGCAGCAGCGCGTTGCACAACGCCTTGCCCAGCTCCACCCCCCACTGGTCGAAGCTGTTGATGCCCCATAGCGCGCCGCTGACGAACACACGGTGTTCGTACATTGCGATCAAGGCGCCCAGTGAAAACGGCGTCAGCGCGTCCAGCACAAAGGTCGTGCTCGGCCGGTTGCCGGGGAAGGCGCGGTGCTGCGACAGCATGGCGGGGTCGATGCCTGCGGCGGCCGTGGGTGCCTTCTCACCAAGTGCCACTGCGGCGGTCTTTCCCACCATCAGCGCCTGGCTTTGCGCCAGGCAGTTGGCCAGCAGCATGCGGTGCTGTTCGGCCAGCGCGTGTGCGGGCGTCTTGACGGCGATGAATTCCACCGGAATCACGTCCGTGCCCTGGTGCAGCATCTGGAAGTAGGCGTGCTGGCCATTGGTGCCGGGCTCGCCCCAGACCACCGGGCTGGTGCCGAAGGGCAGTGCGTTGCCGAGCAGGTCGACGCGCTTGCCGTTGGATTCCATCTCCAGTTGCTGCAGGTAGGCCGGCAGGCGCTTCAGGCCCTGGTGGTAGGGCGCCACGCTGCGGCTGGTAAAGCCGTGGAAGTTGCGGTACCAGACGTCCAGCAAGCCCAGGATAACGGGCAAGTTCTGCGCCAGCGGCGTGTGCGCAAAGTGCTGGTCCATGGCGTGCGCGCCAGCCAGCAAGGCGCGGAAATTCTGTGCGCCGACGGCAATGGCAATCGGCAGGCCGATGGCGCTCCAGAGTGAGTAGCGCCCGCCCACCCAGTCCCAGAAACCGAAGGTGGTGTCGATGCCGAAGGCAGCGGCTGCTTTCACGTTCGTGGTGGTGGCAGCAAAGTGGCGCGGTATGAGGTGAAGGGCATCCTTGCCGCCCTGTTCCAGGAACCACGCGCGCGCAGCCGCCGCGTTGGCCATCGTTTCTTGGGTCGTGAAGGTCTTGCTGGCAACGATGAACAGCGTCTTCTTCGCATCGAGTTTTTTCAGCAGCGGCGCGATGTCGTGGCCATCGACATTGCTGACGAAGTGCAGGCGCTGCTGCGGCAGCGTGCACGCGTCCAGCGCCGGCACCACCATCTGGGCCCCAAGGTCGCTGCCGCCGATGCCGATGTTGACGATGTCGGTGATGAGCGGGTCGGCGCGCACGCTTTCCGCGTAGGCCAGCATGGCGTCCAGCACGCTGTGCACGTCGTCGCTGAAGGGCCCCTGCCCGCGCGGTGCCCGCAATGCCGTGTGCAGCACCGCGCGGCCTTCGGTGGTGTTGACGATGTCGCCGCGCAGCAGCGCGTCGCGGCGCGCTTGCAGGCCGCATTCGCGCGCCAAGTCGATCAGGAAGTGCAGCGTCGCGGTGTCGATGAGATTCTTGCTGAGGTCGGCAAAAATGCCCGGCGCTTCAAAGCTGAAGGCAGCAAAACGGCCCGCGTCGCGGGCGAAGGCCTCGCGCAAGTCCAGGTCGCGGCCGTGGGCCTGATAGTGACCTTGCAGCGCCGCCCAGGCGGCCGTCTGGTCGCAGCGGATCACTTTTGCAAGCCCTCAATGAGACGGTCGAGCTTGATCGCATCGGCAGCAAAGGCGCGGATGCCTTCGGCGAGTTTTTCAGTCGCCATCGCGTCTTCGTTCAAGGCCCAGCGGAAGGACCTCTCGTCGTGGTGCACGGCGGGCAGGTTGAGCCTGCGCGCGGCATCGGCGTCCAGCGCGCGGGCCAGCGGGGTTTCACTGCCTTGCAGCGCAGCCAGCAGCTCGGGGCTGATGGTCAGCAGGTCGCAGCCGGCCAGCGCCACGATCTGGCCGCTGTTGCGGAAACTTGCACCCATCACTTCGGTGGTTATCCCGTGGCGTTTGTAGTGGTTGTAGATGGCCTGCACGCTTTGCACACCGGGGTCGTTCTCGCCGCTGTGTTCGGCTTCGACCCAGGCCGCGCCGGCGGCTTTTTTGTGCCAGTCGTAGATGCGGCCGACGAAGGGGCTGACCAGTTGCACACCCGCATCGCCGCAAGCCACCGCCTGGCAGAAGGCGAACAGCAGCGTCAGGTTGCAGCGGATGCCTTCGCGCTGCAGCAGCTCTGCCGCGCGGATGCCTTCCCAGGTGGCAGCCACCTTGATCAGCACGCGGCCCTTGTCGATGCCGGCGGCTTCGTACAGCTTGATCAGCCGGTGCGCACGCGCCACGGTGGAAGCGGTGTCGAAGGACAGGCGGGCATCGACTTCGGTGCTGACGCGGCCCGGCACCACCTTCAGGATTTCGATGCCGAAGCGCACCAGCACTTCATCCACCACCGTGTCCAGAGCCTTGCCGCGGTGCGTGGCCACGGTGTCTTGCAGCAGCGGCGCGTAGTCGGGCTGCTGCACGGCTTTCAGGATCAGGCTCGGGTTGGTGGTGGCGTCTTGCGGCGCAAACTGCGCCAACTGCTTGAAGTTGCCGGTGTCGGCTACAACGACGGTGAAAGCTTTGAGCTGGTCGAGCTGGTTCATGGCGGGCCCCGGTTTGGCGATGGCCGCGTGGTGTGCGGTGCGCAGTGAATTAGACCCGAGCCCAGCCCGTGCAGGTTTCATCATGGTTTCAAGGCCGGTTGACACCCACGGGGGCTGCTGACATGGTGCCGACCTTCGTGAACGCCATCCTGCAAGACCTGCCGCTGCCCGCCCGCCTGGTGCCGTGGCCCAAAGCACTGCCCACCACGCTGACAAAGTGCGTGGCGCTGGCGCTGCTGCTGCATGTGTGGCTGGTGGTGCTGCTGGGCAACGCGCCAGGCGGCACGGCGCCGCAGGGGCAGGGCGTGTGGGGCGCCATCAACGTCACGCTGCGCGGCCCCATGCGCGACGGGCCGCCCAGCGGGCTGCTGCCGCCCGTGCCCGCGCCGGAAAACACCCTGCATGGCAATGCGCCGATGCCGCGCTGGGGTGGCGCGGTGCGCCCCGCCGATCCGCCGCCGGCCGCCAAGCCGGGCGCGGCGCGGCTGGGTGAGGCAGCGCCGGTGCTTGCGGTGCCTGCGCCGGCCGCGCCCGCCGCGCCGACCACCCTGTCGGCCGCGCCGGCGGCGCCTGCACCAACGGCACCAACGGCACCAACGGCACCAACGGCACTGCCTGCACCACCCGGCCGTGTGCTGCAGGAGCGGGCAGCGCCGGTGTCTATCGCGCCCGCCACCGAGGCTGTTCGCGAGCTTGTCGCGGAGTCCGAGCCTGCGCCTGCGCCTGCGCCCTTACCTGCCTCCACGCCCGTACCCGCCGAGGCGCTGACCGCCGCGCCCCGCCC
This sequence comes from Rubrivivax sp., assembly GCA_031372005.1. Lineage (GTDB taxonomy): Bacteria > Pseudomonadota > Gammaproteobacteria > Burkholderiales > Burkholderiaceae_C > Rubrivivax. The sequence continues at coordinate 903 of JANMKK010000302.1, read as the reverse complement.
CGACCGGCAGTTGGCTTCGCCACTGATGCACGCGCCTGCCAGCGCCACTGCCGCGCCCTTGCCGCGGCTGGCGGCACCGCCTGCCCTGCCGCCCTTGGCGGCACTGCCTGCGGTCGCTGACGCGCCCGCGGCGCTGCGGCAGCTGCAGGCAACCCCCACCGCCGCCGCGCCCGCGTTGCAGCCGCCTTTGCCGCGCAGCAGCGACCTGCCGCCGCTGCCCACACTGGCGCCCTCCGCGATGCCCGGCGCCAGCTTGGCGACGACCCGCCCGGCTGCACCATCGCTGCCAAGTGCCAACCGTGCCAACAGCGCCAACAGCGCGAACAGCGTGAACAGCGCCCACAGCGCCGCCAGCGCCCACAGCGCCAACAGCGCCCACAGCGCTGCCGCCCCCGACGCCGGCGCCCAGGTCGGCCACGACGTGGCCACCCCGCCGGCTGCAGCGGCCAGCGCCCCGCCGCGCCTCAACCTGCAACTGTCGCGGCCGCGCGGCGGCGAGCTGTCACGCACCGGCAGCACCGGCGTCCTGCCGCTGCTGCCACGCCCGCCGGAACGCGACGACAAGCTGGCGCGCGAAATCGAGAAAGCGGGCAAGGCCGATTGCCGCAGCGCCTACGCCGGTCTCGGGCCGCTGGCCGTGATTCCGCTGGCGCTGGATGCGGTGCGAAAGGATGGCGGCTGCAAGTGGTGAAGCCTGCGCCGGTTGCGCAGGGCCCTTGGACGGGGTCCGGCAAAGTCCCACGACACCGCGCTGGCGTGTCCTACAGGCCCGGGACGGCGCAGAAGTCAGCCTACGGGCTTCGTACCCGCAACGCGCCTCGCCGAGGCCCCCAAAGGAAACACCATGTCCGAAATATCCAACCTGTCCGACCTCTACATTGAAGAACTCAAAGACCTGTGGTC
>JANMKK010000297.1:0-44725 GCA_031372005.1 Rubrivivax sp. | reverse complement strand
CTGGCCTGCCGCACCGGCAACCCGGACTTTCCGGTCAACGCCATCCCGCCCGGCGCCAAGGCGCACATGCACCTGCGCTTCGTCGTCGGCACCGACGTGAGCCGCCTGCAGGGCGACGTGGCCGCGCACCTGGCGGCGGCGGGTTTTGGCGACGTGCAGGTCAGCGAGCCCACCGTGATGGCCGCGACGCGGCTGGACCCCGACAACGCCTGGGTGCGGTTTGTGCTGGCGTCGATCAAACGCAGCACCGGCCAGGCGCCCGTGCTGCTGCCCAACTTGGGCGGCAGCCTGCCGAACGACGTCTTCGCCGACATCCTGGGTCTACCCACCGTGTGGGTGCCGCACAGCTACCCGGCGTGTTGCCAGCACGCGCCCGATGAGCACCTGTTGCTGCCCGTGGTGCGGGAAGCGCTGCCGCTGATGGCGGGGTTGTACTGGGACATTGGTGAGCAGGCCGCGAGCCTGCCACAGCGCCCACGCACCTAGCGACAGGATCAGCGTGTCCTGCAACGCCAGCCTGCATGCCGCGATGGGCGGCTACCCGCTGCAGCTCTGCAGCGCTGCCAGGCTGCGTGGCAAGGTCCGACACGGTGGCGGGCTGGCCGCGCCGTTTTAGCGCACGCGTGTGGAGTCACCTGCGGCGCTGTCCCACACCTTCGACAACGGGCCCTGCGGAATGTCGCGCAGTCGGCGCCCGTCCAGCCACAACCGGTGCGACGGGAAGCGGCTGCCAGTGAACGCCACCTGCGTGATCTGGGGGCTGCCGCTGCTGCAGTCCACCACGCCATCGATCTGATGCCAGATGTACATCGGGTCGCGCATGCAAACGGCCTGCATGCTCACCACAATCGGCCGCGGCGGGCGCCCCTTGACTCCCCAGCGGAAGGCCACTCGCGACGCGTCGATGCGTCGCGTCACGAAGGGCTGGTCGATGATCAACGGTGGCGCCTGCAGGCACCCATAGGAGCCGGTGTGCGGGACGCATTCCTTGCCCGAGTCGGTGTCGATGGCACCCGTCAGCGTCAGCGCCAGCAACTGGCTGCCACGGAACTGGGCGCTGACACGCCCGCGCGAGAACATGCGGTAACCCTTGCCTTCGGGCGGCGGGGCGGTGAACGGGTGGTCGTCCACGGGGTCTTCGTTGAAGGCCTGGTCGACGCCCAATGCGATCCCGTCCAAGCCCAGATTGGATGCATGGGGGGCCAGCCAATCCAGCACCAGGCCACCGACCGGGCTCACCACCTTGGCGATGGTGCTGACGGTGGAATCCAGTTCGCAGTCCAGCGTACCCACGTTGGAGCCGATGTGGGCAATGAAACTCTTGGCGACAAGACGAAACTCCTGAGTCCGCGCAGCTGCCAGTGCTGGCAAGGGGGCGGGCTGTTGCAGGCAGACCGTAACGCGCCGGTTCAAGGGGCGGTTGCCGCCGGCGATCTGCTCCGACTCGCCGCGGCTGAACGGCAGCAGGGCCACGCCCGCGCTGCTGCCTCGGTGCTCACTTTCAAGCGCCAGGCGCAGCTTCGCGCCAACCTCGTTCGCGCGCCGCATGCCCAGCGCGATGTTGTCGATGTCCACGCCTTCGCTGCTGGCAAAGCCGGTGATGACGACGCTGCGGATGCCGTCGCGCAGGATGTGCTGGGCAACCACCCGCAGCAGCGCCAGGTTGGCGACGGAAACCGAGTGTTCGCCCTGCAGAAAGCTGGACAAGGTGGCGCAATCACCTGTGGCACCACCTGTGCCAGCAACGGCACCTGCAGCGCCCGCAGCGGAGGCGTTGCCTGCCGCTGCGGCTGCCGAGCTGCCAGGGTGTTGCACTGCACCGTGCAGCGCCGCCAGGGTGCGTTGGCTGGCAATGCCGTCGGTGGCCAGGCCGCGCAGGCCCTGAAATTGACGCAGTGCGGTGCGCGTCGCCGGGCCGGCGTCACCGTCAACAGCGAGGTGCGTGCCCAGCACCTGGTTGAGCGCAGTCTGCAGCCAGCGGATGTCGGCAGTGGCGTCTTCGGACAACGCTTCCAGGTGGTTCTCGGTGTGCGGCGTGCGCTCGTCGATGGGCACGTGGCGCCGCAGCAGCAGCGTGTCCGGCAGCAGGCGGCCACGCCCGTCGGCCACACGCCGTGCCCAGCGTTCGCCAGCGCCGCGCACCTGCGGCAGCATTTCCACCACATGCAGGTAGTGGCCTTCGCGCGGTGGGCGGCTGCCGGGCACCCGGAAGGCCCAGGCCGGCAGCTCGTCGTGCCGGCACATCAACGGCGACGCAACGACTGCGGCGTGGCCGTGGCCCTGGCCCAGCGCCACCCGCAGCAGCAGGTCACCGGGCAGCACGCGCATGCCATCGATGCGCTCGCCAGGCCTGGCCAGTGGCTGCAGATACTGGCGATAGCGCGCCTGCAGATGCCGGCGCAAGGCCTGCGCTTCTGGATAGACGAAGGCGTTGAAAAGTGCCGTGGCCGTGGGCGCGGCACCGTCGTCTCCACGCAGGCTGAAGACACGCTTGTCGCCGCCTTCGGATGCGGGCTGCAACAAGCGGCGCAACCACTGCCCGCTGCTGCGTGGTGTGCAGTCAGCCGCGTCGTTGCAACCCTTGAGTGCGGCCGCCAGAACCGCCAGGCCCGGGTGGGGTGCCGGCACCGGGGCAGGATCGAAGTCCCACGGGGGCGCCGCTTCAACGGCTTCGGGCTGCGCGGCGGGGAACGAAACGTGGCCCGCCACCAGCACCGGTGCTTCAAAGTCTGTGGCGGGCACGGCGGCAAGCGCGGGCAGGACGGGTGCATCTGAAGGCGGGGTCACGGCTGGCAGCGGGACCCCTGCCGGGCTGGGGGGCGTGGTGGGAACGCTGGGCGCGGTGGGTGGGAGTGACGCCGCTGGCGCAGCCGGCGCGGGTGCGAGTGCGGGTGCCGGAGACGCTGCTGGCGGTCCGCCGAGGGGCACGGAGAACGCAAACGGCGACCCGGCACCACCGATGGGCAGCGCCAACGATGGCGCACCGCCGGCGATGGGAATCTGGAACTGCAGCGGCGACAAGCCGAGGTTGGGGCGTTGCCAGCCCCAACTATTCCGGGGGTCTCGCACCAGCCGCTCGGCTTCTGCCAGTTGTTCGTCGGCGGTCGCTTCATCGCGACGGATGCCGCTGCAGCCGCAGGGCTGAAGCGACGCAGCTTCGGCGCCGGCGATGGCTTCACTGGCTTGCAGGGTTTCGGCTTGTTCGGGTGCTGAAGAGGGCATGGGGATGCTCCACGGCAATGGGGTTGCGGGATTGAAAAGTGGGGTCTCGATCAAGTGCGCAATCGGGTGCGCGGTCGGCTGTGCCGCCGCAACGCTGCGCGCCGCATCAACGGCGGCGCGGGTGTCCAGGTGCCCGGCGCCCTGGCGCCAGCGCGCCACGGGGTCGGCAGTCGGCGTGGCGGGGGATGCACACGCCAGCAGCAGGCGCCGCGTCTCGCTGATGGCCAAGGGCTGCGGCGCGGCGGCGAACATCAATGCCACCGTGCCGCAGACATGCGGCGCGGCCATGCTGGTGCCGGACATGCGCATCAACAGCGGGCGCAAAGCGCCATCGGCACCTGCGGAACGTGCCGACAGTACACGCAGACCGGGTGCCAGCAGGTCCGGTTTGGCGCGGCCATCCCGGGTGGGGCCGCCGCTGGAAAACGGTGCCAGCGGGTGCTCCGGGTCGTGCGCGTCCACCGCGCCTACCGCCAGCGTGCGCAGGCCGTTGCAAATGGTGCCCAGGGTGCAACAGGGGCTGTCGTCGTCAGTGGCAAACGCGGCCTGCGCAGCGCCGCCACCAGGGCCCCGTTCGATCCAGGCGTGGAAGCGTCCGTCCACCACGTCGTCGGCGTGCAGCCGCAACACCCAGGCGCCGGGCGGAGCCAGAGCGTCGAGGTAGAGCGCCACCTGGTGGTCGCCGTTGTTCGGGTCGCTGCGGCGGTGGTAGACACGGCCCACGGGCTGGCCTTCATGCAGCAGCAAGCTCATCTGGCCCGGAATGGCCAGCACAGGCGCCATGCCGGCTGGGCCGCACACCCGGACGCTGAACCGGTCCGGTGCCGGGTACCACAGGTCCAGTTCATGGGGGGGGTGGTGGTTGGGAATTCGGAAGTCCAGCACCGCTTCAGCACCAGGGCTCAGCAGGCCAGAGGCGTGGATGCGGCGGCCGAAGTAATTGCCTGTGCTCTGCACGATGGCGCGGCCTGGCGTCTGCAGCAGGAAGGCATCCATGCCTTGTTCGGTCAGCGTTCTGCCGTCGTGCTGCCCTGCCTGGCGGCCCAGGCTGGCGTCGTCCACCTGCCGCAGCGGCAGCCCCCGCGGGCCCAGCGCAGCTGCCACGTTCGCGATGAACTCCAGCCCTTCCAGCAGGGCCGCCGAATCGCCCAGGCCCGCACTTGGCAACTGATGCAGCGTGGACAGATCCACGAAGACCAGCGTCGCTTCGGGTGCCAGACCTGCGGGCCCACCGGCGCGGCCGTTGCCGGCCGCGATGCCCAGGGTGTGGCTGCCATGGCTGCCGCCTGCCGGTTTGCCGCGTGCGGGGTGGTAGCCGAGCGTCGCGTAAGGGTCGTCGGTTTGCAGCGCGTGGTTGATGTCGTCGGCGCTGTGGATGCGGCCGTAACCGTAGCGGTTGAGACGCTCGGGGTCCGCCTCGGCGCCCTGGTCCCAAAGCGCGGCGAATCGGGTGCGGCCGTCGGCATGGCGGAAGTCCGGGTGCGCAATGTCGGCACCCCAGTCGATGTGGGCTACGAGCACGCCCAGGCCGGTCTCGGGCAGGTCTTTGGGGCGCCGCAAGTCGCTGTCGCGCAGCAAGACGTCTTCGGCTTCGGCGCTGTCGTCGACCATGCCCTCTGCATCGGGTTCCGACAGGTAGCGGCGCGGCGCCTTCATGCTCAGCACGCTGGGCGCGGCGCGCACGACCGGAATAGCGCCGCGTTGCAGTCGGCAGGTGGCAATGGGGCCGAAGCGCGCAATGATGCGCGCGCCAGCCGGTGGCGGCAGGTGGCCGTCCAGGCGCAGCACGACGGCCACTTCGTCCTCGGGCTGGCCTTCGGCCAGCAGTTCCTCCAGGGCAGGGTCCATGGTGGGGGCCCGGCTCGCCTTGGAGGTTCAAGCAGCCTGCGTAGAGCCGGCGCACGTCGCCGGCTCAGCCACCTGCACAAAGAGCACCACGTGGCTGCCCTTGACGACCCGCAGCGGGCCCATCGGCTCCTGAGCAACAACCAAACCAGCCTGGGCACCTTTGACGTGGGCGGCACGTGGGGGATCGACGACGAACCCCAGGTCCTTCAGCTCTTGGATCGCCTCCACTTCCGATCGGTCGATCACATTGGGCAACTCGACGAATTCCACCGGTCGAATCTGCGCGACGGCTGCCTTGTCGTCCTTCACCAGCAGCAGCGGCAGCAGCAGCCCCAGCGGGCCCGGCATGGCTGCCGCCAGCCCCGCCGCCGCAAACAGTTTTTCCTTGGGAAGATTGCGCGGTCGCAGCGCGACTGCGGCGAGCAAGCCTTGGGTCAGGTTGATGGCCATGGGGATCTCCTCAGTAGGGTGGATGTCGTCACTTGAATGCGCCAGACAGTGCCACCAGCGCGATCAGACCCATGCTGTTGCCACCCATGCCGCCCAACCCACCCAGCCCGCCCAGCAGGCCGCCGCTGCCGTTGTTGGCGCCGCTGGCATCGCTGCCGCTCACGTCATTGCCCAGCAGCAGCAGCGGTGCAAAGTTGATCAGCGTGTTGCCCGGCGCCAGCGTGTTCAGGAGCGGCAGGATGGCGCTGACCTCCCGAGTGCTTTGCAGGTCACGGCGCACAGCGGTGATTTCCTTCTTGCGGTCGGCCACCTCGCGGCGCAGGCCGCTGTCCAGGCGCTGCTGCTCACCAACCAGGCTGCGCGTGCGCCCGTCCACCTGCGTGATGGCCTTGCCGTTGGTGGCCAGTGCAACGTTGAAGCGGTCGATGACCTCCTTCAGCTGCGTCTGTGTGACGGCGCTTCCGGCCACGCCCGGGGCAACCGGCGGGCGGTAGGTGCTGGGCTGCGCAGTGGGCAACTTGGGCATTGGCCGCGCGTTCGGACGCGGGCGCAGCTTGGCCTCGCCGTAGTCTTCGTCATAGGCTTCGTCGTAGGTGGCTTCGTAGTCTTCGGGAAATGCGTACATGGTCAGGACCTGCCTTTCGGGGTTGGGTCGGTTGGAAAAGTCAAAGGATCGAGCGACCTGGGTGGTGAACCTGAGCCTGCTCAGGCCGCACCCGCCCGCAGCCCCTCGGTGCTGTCAGGCGGTGCAGGGGAAGTGCGGCATGGCGCCCCGCGGTGTTCGGTGGCGGTGGCCCGCTGCGGGCGCTGCGGGCGCTGCAGACGATCCAGCAAAGGCCGGACATAGCGCGAAAACGCTGCTGCATCGGGCCGCCGCGAGCCTGGCGTGCCGCAGCCACCGCAATGCGGGCACCAGTTGTCGGCACCGAAGCACAGGTGGCAGGCGCCCAGGGCGGCAGCCAACGCATCGTTGCGCTCCTGCAGCACAGCCAGTTCAGCAGCGAGTTGTTCGCTGCCAAGCAATAGCGCCTGCAGGTCGGCACGCAGGGGTGCGTCCAGCGACAGCGTGTCGGCGGCGGGTTGCGCCCTGATGTCGATCACGTCGGTGACGTCGTCTTGGGCGGCCTGGCGGTTGTCCACGGAGGCCATGCTGCCCGCCTCCATCAACTGCATCAGCATCGCCAGGCCAGGGTTATCCTGCGCTTGGGCGGCCAACTGGGCCTTTAGCGCGGCCAAAGGGTCGGCAGCCGCTGCGGTGTCAGCGGTAGTCATGGCTGGCCTCCATGGTCCAGGTGGCCGTTTCGTCGCCCCATGCTTCGGCTTCCGCTTCACTGTGCTCGATGTGGGCTTCGCCTTCGAACTTGCCCAGGCCCGCGAGCAGGTCTTCGGTGAACTGTGTGCGCCAGTCTTCCGGCAGTGGTGGCGGTGCCATGCGGCGCAGTGCGGGTCGAGGCTGCATCGCCAACGTGGCCAAGCGCTCCAGTTGGGCCTGGTTGAGCAGGTCCCAGACCCGCGCGGCACGGTCGTCTTCTTCAGCGGGGTCGCCAACGAATTCGCCGTGGGCGTCGGCCATGTAGGCCAAGTCGCTCTCGGCGCCATCGCTCCAGGCTGCCGCCTCGCTGGCCACCATGCCGCTGAGTTGCTGCAGCAACCCTGCGATGGCGGTGGTGGGCATGGGCATGTGAGCGGCGCCGACGGGCACCGTGCTGCGGCCCACGGGACCGAGGTTCAGTGCCATCAACGCCTGTTGCACCTCGGGGCGACCGAGCAAGCTGGACAGCTGGCCAGCAGCGCCCCCGCCCCCCTGGCCCATGAGGCCGCCCAGCGCGGCCAGCGCCGGTGCAGCGCGCCCGCCCATGCCCCCTTGACCCGCCGACGCCAGCAGTTGCCCGCCTTGCTGCAGCAGCCGCTGCGGCGTGATCGGCCCTTGGCCCAGGCCGCTGAGGGTCGAACCCACCTGATTGCCGATGCGGCCCATGGGCGAAAACTGGCTGGCGACCTGCATGCCCGTGTTGAGCACGTTGCCGACATCGCGCACCGGTCCCTGGCCGTAGCTGCTGAGCGCCCTGCCGGCGCCCCCTGCCACGGCACCCGCGATGATGCCGGGCAGTCCGAACTGCGCCCCGGTTCCGGCCCCGCTCACCATGCCGCCCGCCACGTTGGCCACCATCGGCGCCACACGTTGGAAGGTGCGGCCCAGGTCGTCGAAGAAGCCTTCAAGATAAGCGTCGTAGTGCTCCGCCGCACCGAGACCAAAGCGTTGATCCATGAAGGACTCGATGGATTCAGCATCGGCGTCGGCGAACTGCGGCGCCAGACACGGGCGTTGGTAGGGGTTGGCGTCCTGCGACGCATTGGGGCTGTGGTGCTTGGTTACCTGGGGGGGCATGGGTGGGCGGGCATTACTGCAACGGCGGTCGGTCGCCGAGCAGCGATTCGATATAGGGCCGGACAAAGGCTGCGATATCTGCCGTGTCGCGGAAGCACAGGCGCCGGCCGCTGGGTATGTGTTCGATCGACCCCCGCCAGTCCATCGGCGGCATGCCACCGCGATTCGACTCGCACCAGACACGCAGGATGAATGCGGCTGTATCGTCTTGGCGCAGAGACATGGGGGCATCCGGTCGCAGGGGTGGATTTCATGCGGACGAGTGTGTGCGCAGCCCCTCACCGAAGCGTCACCGCAGCCTTTCCGCAGCCGCACGGCGGCATCACCGCAGCATCACCACCGCGGACCGCGCGAACAAGGAAAAGCCGCCTGCGGTGTGCACCGGCAGGCGGCTGGTTCAGCAACGGGCGCGTCCCGCGACCGCTTCGAGTTTCAGTGCGGCAGTGTGGCGCGCAGCAACTGCGTATCGGCTGCGGCGAGGTGGCGTCGCGCCGAGTTCAGCAGCTCTGCCAGCCCGGTGCTGGCGTTGCTGCCGGAGTTGTTTTCAACGCCAGTGCCAGCGCCAGCGCCGGTGCCGACAGGAACGTGGTGCGCAATGGCTCCGGCTGCGATCTGCTGGTACAGCGCCTGCGTTTCGGGCATGGGCACGATGGACAGCTCGCGCCGCAGCACTTGGCGGCAGCTTTCGTACTGCCGCAATGCCAGCGCACGCTGGCCAGCCAATAGGTAAAGGCGCATCAAATCGCGGTGCACGTCTTCGCGCAAATCGTCGATGTCCAGGATGGCCTGCGCGTGGCGGACACCAGCCGAAGCGTCGCCGGCACGCACACTGAGCTGCACCAGGCGGCCCAACGCGTTGAGCTGGATCTGGCGCAGCTTTTCACGCTCGCGCAGAACCCAGTCGTCGTGCGCGCCCGGCAGCAGCTCACCGGTATACAGCGCCACGCCTTGGCGCAACCCTGCTTCTGCCGCTGCATCCACGTCGGCCAGAGGCAATGCCAGCACAGGCAGCACGTGCTGCAGGTAGCTGTCCACGTCCACGCGCAGCGGCGCGTCGGCACGCAGACCAATCAGACCGTCTCGCTGCGCGGACAGCAACTCGCCGGGCGCGAAAGGTGGGCTCTCCAGCGTCTGGCGCAAGCGCCACAAGGCGCTGCTGATGCTGCCAGCGCGCGCGGGTTCAGCCCCATCGCCGCGCAGCGCCCGCGACAGCTGGCTGCGGGTGCGCGCCTGGCCGCGCGCCAGTGCCAGATATGCCAGCAGGTTGCGCGACTGCGCACACAGCGGCAGCGGCTTCAGCGGCTGCGAGAGTTTCGTGGGGCACGAACGCGCAAGTGTCGCTGTTCCGAACAGCGACAGGTTTAACCAGCAGTCTTCGCGCATGGGGTGCCTCCACAGGGGAGCGCCGATTCTCCCGGCCGCATGGGTGGCAAACCATCACCATTCCGGTGGACAGCCCGCAGTCCTGAACACCCAGGTCAGCCTAGACCTCGTCCCCGCTGCGCCCACATGCGCCAAACGCCACCAGCCGGCCCTTGGCGTCATGCACTTCCAGCGCCCCGCTGTCCACCACCAGCAGCAGCGTCTGACCCAGGTAGGCGGGGCTGGCGAAAGTCAGGCTCAATTGTTCGACGCTGGCCCCCAGCTCAGTCAGGTGGCGCACCACCAGATTGCGCAGCGCCAGGCCTTGCAGGAACGGCCGCTTCAAGCCGAAGAACCAGGCCCCGACTCTGCTGGTGTGCACCGGGTTCATGTCGCCTGAGATGCGGCCGTAGTCCAGGCCCATGCCATGCGGCACCTCCATGGCGCTGACGCGCGCTTGGCCGTCGCGGGTGGACAGGCGCGGCAGCCGGCGCCGCAAACCCAGCACGTCGCGCAGCAGCGACCGGTCCGCCGTCAACGGCGCCAGGTCAGCGCTCGGCAGGCTGCGCACCAGGAAGCCGTCCTCCACCTGCGACAGCAGCGAGCCGTCTGCCGCCAGCACCTGCGTCTGCACGTTCACCAGCGCCCGGTCTTCACCCACGCGCCGCACGCTCTGCACACGGCAGCGCAGTTGCTGTTTGCGTGCCTTGGCGCAGTCGGCGACGCTGGCGTGGTGCACCGTGCGGTGGTGCAAGTGCAGCAGGTGGCGCAGGTTCAGCCCCAAGTCGGCAAAGAGCTGCGAATACAGCAGCGTGCCCACGCTCTGGTTGGCCAGCAGCGGCACGGTGGCGGCGGCACGCGCGGGCACGTCGAACAGCGCGCGCCAGCGGTTGGCCAGGCGCGGGCTGATGTGCACCGGCGCGTGGTACGTGCGCAGACCCTGCGGGCGCAGCCGGTGCGGCCCGATCAGGTTGGCCAGCGTCAGCCGGCCGTAGACCAAGGCATAACGCCAAGGTTCGCTGACGCTGGGCAGGGCCAGAGTCAGCGGCTCAAGGTCGGCGGCCTGGTTGTCGTCATGCCCAGCCGCAGGGTCAAGCACCGCCGACTGGGCAGACGGGAAGGGCAGGGCGTTGTGCATGGTGGGCGGTGTTTTCATCGGGGCAGAGCCGCAATGTGCCGCGCCAAGGCTGCGCAGTCAGCGGCAGGGTGCGCGCTGCGGGTGTGACGGATTCACACAGCGTCAGGCCGCCGGCAGCTCCAGCGTCACCGTCGTGCCCTGCCCCGGCGTGCTGTGCACCTGGAGGTGGCCGCGGTGCAGCTCGGCAATGCGCTTGACGATGGCCAGCCCCAGGCCTTTGCCTTCGTCGCTGCTGGCCGGCGCGACGCTGGCCGCGCTGTCGCGGCGGGTGGCGTGGCTTCTGTAGAGGCGGTCAAAAAGGTGCGGCAGGTCGGCCGCCGGGATGCCCGCGCCCTGGTCGGCCACCATCACACGCACGCCCTCGGGGTGACGCTCGGCCGCGAGTTCGATAGCCTTGCCGGCGGGCGTGAACTTGAGCGCGTTGTCCAGCAGGTTGGCCACCGCGCGCTCGAAGAGTTCGACGTCGACTTCCGCCACTGGCGGCTCGGCGCCGCGCTGCTTGAAGCTGAGATGCACGCCCTGCTGCGCGGCGCGTTCGGCAAAGCGCAGCGCGATGTCGTCCAGCACTTCGCCCAGGTCCAGCTTCATCAGGTGCAGCTTGAAGGCCGGTTCGTCCAGCAGCGCCAGGTCACCGAGTGACCGCACCAGGCCGGCGGCGTTGCGGGTGTTGCGCAGCGCCACGCCCACCAGGCGCTGGTCTTCGGCGCGCGCTGCGTCGCCAACAGCACCCACCAACCAACGCGACTGCAGCGTTTCCAGGCAGGCCACCGTGGCCGTCAGCGGTGAACGCAGGTCGTGCGACAGGTTGCTGACACTTTCGCGGCGGAAGGTGTCCAACCGGCGCAGTTCATCCCACTGCATGCGCAGCGTCGCCAGCAGCGCGTGGAAGCCGCCGCGCAAGCGGCTGAATTCGTCGTCGGCCGTGCCAGCTTGGGGTGCGGCGACGGTGGCCGCGCTGGTGAAACCGGCGCGCGCGGCGGTGGCCACTTCGTCGCTCAACACGCGCAGCGGCCGGGTCACGGTGACGATGATCCAGGCCGCGAGCAGAGTGCTCAACACGATCAGCGCCAGCACCGGCGCCAGTGCCGGTGACACCAGGCTGGCGCGCACCAGTTCCAGCCGGCTCGCCGGCAAACCGGGCTTGCGGCACACCAGGTACAGGTAGCCGGCGGGCGCTTCGTCGGGCCGGCTGGGGCGGATGACGGCACGGCGCAGCGCACGCGCCGTGACCACGGCGTCGGCGTCCATGTATTCGGGGTCTTCGCCCATCACGTAGGCGGCCTGCCGGCGGTCACCTCGGGCTGCGGCCTGCGCGGCCTGCTGCACGGGCGGCAGCGACACCTTGAAGCCCGGCGCCAGCACCACCCTGCCGGTGCTGACCAGCACGGTGCCGTCGGCGCCCAGCAGGTAGAGCTGGCTGTCAGGTTCATACAGCAGCAGGTTGCGCAGGAAGACGGCAAATTCGTCCGGGTTGCGCTGGTGCTGGTCCAGCAGGTCTTCGTGCTGCGCCGTCACACGAGCCAGAAAGGCATCCCCGCGGGCCCAGATGCTTTCCTGCTCAAAACGCTGGAAGGCCAGCGCCACGGTGAAGATCACGCCGATGGCGGTGGCCAGACCCGTGAGGAAGACGGTCAGCGCCAGGCGCCATCTCACCGACACCGTGGACTCCTCAAGGCGCGGCGTTCAAAGCGGCGCATCCCGCATCTTGTAGCCCGCGCCGCGCACGGTAAGGATGAAGCGCGGATTCATCGGGTCTTGCTCCAGCTTCGCGCGCAGGCGGTTGATGTGGGTGGTGACGGTGTGTTCGTAACCTTCATGCGAATAGCCCCACACGGCGTCCAGCAGTTGCGCGCGCGAAAAGACCTGGCCGGGGTGGCTGGCAAAGTGCAGCAGCAGGTCGAATTCGAGCGCGGTGAATTCCAGCAGGCGACCCGCCACACGCGCTTCACGGCGCACCGGCAGGATGTCCAGTTCGCCATTGCGCACCGCCTGCGCGGCGGCTGGCGCGGCTGCTGCGGCGCGCAGCAGTTCGGCGCGGCGCAAAAGCGCCTTCACGCGGGCCAGCAGTTCGGCCATCGAAAAAGGCTTGGTCAGGTAGTCGTCCGCGCCCAGTTCCAGGCCCAGCACGCGGTCAAGTTCAGTGCTCTTGGCGGTGAGCATCAGGATCGGCGTGGCGCGGCCGCGCGCACGCAAGGCCTTGCAGACTTCCAGGCCGTCCAGCAGCGGCATCATCAAGTCCAGGATCAGCAGGTCGCTGGCGCGTTCGTCCTGGCTCGCGAGCGCGGCGCGGCCGTCGGCCACGGCCGTCACCGCATGGCCGGCTTGCTGCAAGTTGAGCACGATCAGGTCGCGGATATCGACCTGGTCTTCGGCAACGAGGATGTGGCTTGGCATGGTGGCGGACTTGCCCCTCAAGTCGGCGGCGGCGCGGCCGTTCTTACACCGAGGTTCTTGCACCGATGTGATCGGGCTGTGATCTTGGGCGAGATTGGCGCGAGATAGGTCTTGCACAGTGTAGCCATCGCACCCGGCCACACCCGGCCGCACCCGACCGCACCCGAGCGCAGCCAACCGCAGCCAACCGCCCCCGAAAGCACACCACCATGCAGACCCAAGCCCACCTCAGCGCCGCCCCAATGCCGCAATCTTGCGCTGTCAGCTGGGCTGACCTGGCCGCGCACCGCAGCTACTTGGTGCAGTTTGCGCGCCGCCGCCTGATGGACCCGGCGCTGGCAGAAGACCTGGTGCACGACGTGTTTGAAGCCGTGGTGACGGGCCGCGCGGAATTCGGTGGCCGGTCGGCCTTGCGCAGCTGGCTGGTGGCGATCCTGAAGCACAAGATCGTCGACCTGGTGCGCCAGCGCGCCGGCCATGACAGCCTGGACCAGGGCCACGGTGCCGACGCCAGCGACGACCACGGTGGCCCGGCGATGGAATTCATCTGCCCCCAGCCGCGCCCCGAAGAAGTCGCTGAACAGCGCCAGCGCCTGCGCCGCACGCTGCGCCGCATTGGCGAACTGCCGCCCACGCTGCGCGAGGTGATGGAGCTGCGCGTGCTGCAGGACCGCAGCACCGAAGACGTGTGCGCGGCGTTGCAGATCAGCGAACAAAACCTTTTTGTGCGGCTGCACCGCGCAAGGCGCGTGCTGGCCTCCTGAATTCAGTCACCGCTGCAGCAGGCGGTCCACCGCAGCCAGCAGCAGCGGCAGGTCGATGGGTTTGGTGACGCAGTCGATGAAGCTGGCGTCGGTCGCCTTATGGCGATCAGCCGGCATGGCATAGGCCCGGACCGTTGTCGATGACGTCGATGCGCACACGGTCACCGCCGCTGCCGGCCAGCACGCGGCGGCTGTCTTGAGGGCCTGGCGTCGCAATGACGGTGATGCGGCGCGCAAGGGCCGCCGCCTGCACCAGACACACGCAGTTGTCCACCAGCGCCGGCAGATCCACCGGCGCCAGCGCCAGGTGCAGCGTGCCGGGGCTCTGGCGGGGGCTCTGGCAGAACGTCCAGCGCGGGCATGGCCAACTTTGGGGCCAGGCCCGCAGTGAGCAGCCCGACTCTCGGCGCAAGCCTCAACACGGGTGCGCACGCATTGCGCTTTGGCAGCGGTTTGCCCAGCATGCCGCACCCCCCAACAAACCGGAGACAACGATGATTGACCGCAGACACTTCATCGCCAGCGGCCTGGCCGCCATCGGCGGCACCCTGTCGGGCTGCGCCACCACCCGCAGCGCCTGGGTGACCCTGGTGGACAGCGCCGCGAAGCCGAGCTTCGACGGCTGGGCCGAGGTGGGCAAGGGCAACTGGAGCTTTGCCGAAGGCACCCTGCAAGGCAAGGCCGGCACCGCCGGCTTCCTGGTGTCCAAGGACAGCTACGCCGACTTCGAGATGCGCGTCGAATTCTGGGCCGACGCTGACTGCAACAGCGGCATCTTCCTGCGCTGCCAGGACCGCGCCACCATCACGGCGGACAACGCCTACGAAGTCAACATCTTCGACCGTCGCCCCGACCCCAGCTACGGCACCGCAGCGATCGTCAACGTGGCCAAGGCGCCGCAGCCTTACCCGCAGGCGGCCAACCGCTGGAACACCTTTGACATCTCGGCCCGCGGCGACCGCCTGGTGGTGGCCTTCAACGGCGTGCAGACCGTGGACGTGCGCGACGCGCGCCTGAAGGCCGGCCCGGTGGCGCTGCAGTCGGCGGCGGGCACGATCCGCTTCCGCAAGGTGCTGATCCGGACCGTGTAGCCCGGTTCACGCGCGACCCGGGCGCGGCTCAGACGATCTTCACGCTCAGGTTGGGCAAGCGGTCGATGTGGCATTCAATGACGTCGCCACGCACCACCGGCCCGACGTTTTCTGGCGTCCCGGAATAGATGATGTCGCCGGGCATCAGCTCGAAGGCCTCGCTCAACTTGACGATCTGTTCGGCCACGCTCCAGATCATCTGGTTCAGGTTGGCGTTTTGCTTGACGACGCCGTTGACCTTGAGCCAGATGCCGCCGGCTGCAAACGCGCCCGTCACGCTGGCGCGGTGCAAGGGGCCGATGGGCGCGCTCTTGTCGAAACTCTTGCCAATTTCCCAGGGCTTCTTTTCGTCGCCCATGGCGCGCTGCAAGTCGCGCCGTGTCATGTCCAGGCCAAGGGCGTAGGCATACACGTGGTCGAGCGCCGAAGCCATGGGGATGTTGCGCCCGCCCTTGTCCAGCGCAGCGACCAACTCCACTTCGTAGTGGTAGTTCTTGGTCAGCGATGGGTAGGGGTGGTCGGCCACGGTGCCTGCGGCCACGTTCTGGATCGCGTCGGTGGGTTTCTGAAAAAAGAAGGGCGGCTCGCGATCGGGGTTGGAGCCCATCTCGATGGCATGGGCGCGGTAGTTGCGGCCGATGCA
This sequence comes from Rubrivivax sp., assembly GCA_031372005.1. Classification (GTDB taxonomy): domain Bacteria; phylum Pseudomonadota; class Gammaproteobacteria; order Burkholderiales; family Burkholderiaceae_C; genus Rubrivivax. The sequence goes on along the minus strand of JANMKK010000297.1, from coordinate 29,424 downwards.
GTAGATGCGGCGCACCGGAAACATCAACTCGCTGCCAACGATGGGCACGTAGGTGGCGGGCACGGTGAAGGGCGTTTTCGGCTCTTGAGCGGCGCTGCCTGGCAGCGCGCAGCCGGCAACGGCGCCAGCAGCACCGGCAGCCAGCGTGGCCGATTTGTTGAGCAGTGAGCGGCGGTCCATGGTCTCCTCCTTTAAGGGGTTAGTGGGTTGCGGACGGGGTCGCGGACGGGGTCGCGGACGGGATCGCGGACGGGGTCATCGACGGGGACTTCCCACGCTCCAGGCGGTGGTGTTCGCTGTGGCCGGGGTCGAACGCGGCTTGCAGCAGCGCCAGCAGCGCTTGCGCCCGCGCGCTGTTGTCGGCGCCCAGGTTGCAGACATAGACGTCCAGCGTCACCGCACCCAGTTCTGGCCAGGTGTGCACCGCCAGGTGCGACTCGGCCAGCAGCACCACGCCGGTCACGCCCCCCGGCGCCGGGAAGCGGTGGAACAGTTCACCCACCGCCTGCAGCCCGGTGCTTGCAACCGCTTGCAGGCACAGGGTGCGCAGCGCGTCGGCGTCGGCCATGGCGGCGTGCCGGGCAGGGTCGGTCGGACAACCGCGCAAATCAGCCGTGAGGTGCAGTCCTTGCATCGCGCCAATGATACGAAGCGGGTCAGCCGCGGGCGCCGGCGGCCACGAACAGCCTCCTAGAATCGCTGCCTTCGCTACCCCCCCCACCAGCAGCACCCCATGGCCATCACCCCACCCGATACTTCCCTGATGGCCAACGCCATCCGCGCCCTGGCCATGGACGCCGTGCAGCAGGCCAATTCAGGGCATCCTGGGGCGCCGATGGGCATGGCCGACATGGCGGTGGCGCTGTGGGGCCGGCACCTGAAGCACAACCCGGCCGACCCGCACTGGCCCGACCGCGACCGCTTCGTGCTGAGCAACGGCCACGCGTCGATGCTGCTGTACGCGCTGCTGCACCTGAGCGGCTATGACCTGCCCATGAGCGAACTGCGCCGCTTCCGCCAACTGCACAGCAAGACCCCGGGTCACCCCGAAGTGGACTTGACGCCGGGTGTGGAAACCACCACCGGCCCGCTGGGCCAGGGCCTGGCCAATGCCGTCGGCATGGCGTTGGCAGAAAAGCTGATGGCGCACGAATTCAACCGCGAAGGCCATGCCGTGGTGGACCACCACACCTACGTCTTCATGGGCGACGGCTGCCTGATGGAAGGCATCAGCCACGAAGCCATCGGCATGGCTGGTGCGTGGCAGCTCAACAAGCTGATTGCGCTGTACGACGACAACGGCATCAGCATCGACGGCCGCGTCGAACCTTGGTATGTGGACAACGCGGGCTTGCGTTTTGCGGCGCAGGGGTGGAACGTCATAGGCCCTGTGAACGGCAACGATGCCGACGCCGTGGACGCTGCGCTGGTGCAAGCACGCGCGTCGGTGCACATGCCCACGCTCATCATCTGCAAGACCGTCATCGGCAAGGGGTCCCCCAACCGCGCCGGCACTGCCAAGGCGCACGGCGAAGCGCTGGGCGCGGAAGAAATCAAACTGACCCGCGCTGCGCTGGGTTGGACGGCTGAGCCCTTCGTCGTGCCCGAAGCCGCCTACGCCGGCTGGGACGCGCGCACCACGGGTGCTGCCGCGCAGGCGCGCTGGGGCGACGGCTTCGCCGAGTACGAGAAGGCGCACCCCGAACTGGCCCGCGAATTCCTGCGCCGCACGGCCGGCGCGCTGCCGGAGAACTTTGCGCAGATCGCCGTCGACGCCATCACCAGCGCCCACACCAAAGCCGAAGCCGTGGCAACGCGCAAGGCGAGCCAGATCGCGCTGGAAATCTTCACCAAGGCGATGCCTGAATTGTTGGGCGGCAGCGCCGACCTGACGGGGTCCAACCTCACCAACACGTCCAGCACAGCGCCATTGCGCTTTGACGAAAACGGTGTGCCCAACGGCGGCCGCCACATCAACTACGGCGTGCGCGAATTCGGCATGGCCGCAGTGATGACCGGCATGACGCTGCACGGCGGATTCATTCCCTACGGCGGCACGTTCCTGACCTTCAGCGACTACAGCCGCAATGCCATCCGCATGGCGGCGCTGATGAAGAAGCGCGTGATCCATGTCTTCACGCACGACAGCATCGGCCTGGGTGAAGACGGGCCTACCCACCAAAGTGTGGAGCATGCAGCGAGCCTGCGGCTGATTCCCAACCTGGATGTCTGGCGCCCCGCCGACACCGCAGAAACCGCTGTTGCCTGGACCATGGCGATTGGCAACAGCGCCGGCCCTTCGGCCTTGCTGCTGACGCGCCAGACCCAACCGTACCTGCCCAAGGCGGCGCTCGACGAAATCAGCAAGGGCGCCTACGTGCTGGCCGAACCCAGCGAAGTGGGCATCCGCAAGAAGGCCCAGGCCGTGATCATCGCGACAGGCAGTGAAGTGACGCTGGCGCTGCACGCGCAGGCCGCGCTGGCCAAGTTGAAGATTGCCGTGCGCGTCGTCAGCATGCCTTGCACCAGCGCCTTCGACCGCCAGAGCGTGGCCTACAAGAAGGCCGTGCTGCCCGCCAGCCTGCCGCGCATCGCCATCGAAGCCGGCGTGACACACGGCTGGTGGAAGTACGGCTGCGCGGCCGTGGTGGGCATCGACACCTACGGCGAAAGCGCGCCAGCACCGGAGCTTTTCAAGCTCTTTCACCTGACGGCCGACAACCTGGTGGCCACGGTGCGCAAGGTGCTGGGCCGCTGAAATGATGCGGCTGCCGTCCTGGGTTCTGATGTGGGCGGTGGCCCTGGCCTGCTGCCAGGCGCTGGCCCAGGACGTGACGGTCGAGCCCAGTGCGGCGCAGCGCTGCGTGCAGCACAGCGCTGGCGCGGGCCAGCAACCTGCATATCCGGCTGATGCCTACAACAACAACCGTGGCGGCCGGGTGCAGGTTGAACTCACGTTCACCGGCCCGGATCAGCGGCCGCAGGTGCTGGTGCTGCTGCACGAGGGCGAACCGGACTTGCTCGACGCCGTGCAGAAGCATGTGCGCGACCTGCGCGTGCCCTGTCTGGCCGCAGGCGCGGCCCCGGCCAAACTGCGGCAGGACTACGTGTTCCAGGCCGACACGCGCCGTGTGCTGTGGGCCAATCCCGTCGATGCCGACGCTGCGGCGCGGTGGAAGCTGTTGAACTGCGTGACGCATGCCAGCGGCAAGCGTTCGCCGGACTATCCGAGCGCGGCGCTCCACCAGGGCCTGCAGGGGCGCGTGCTGGCGCGGCTGCGCTTCGACAGCCCCGACCAGCCGCCGCAAGTCGCGGTCTACTCGCGGCAGCGTGTATTGGCCCGCGCCGTTGAACAGTGGCTCATGGATTACCGTTTGCCCTGTCTGCGCGGTGAAGCGGTGGAAGGCGTGTTCACCTATCTGTTCCGCTTTGAAGGCGAGCACTTCGGCTTCAAGGACGTGACCCTCGTCAACCTGCTGAGCCTGGTCAAGGGCATCCGGCAGCAGACGCTGGCCTTTGACACCACCGCCATGCAATGCCCCTTCGACCTGAACATTCGCTACCGCCGCCCGGACATGCCCAACGCCGTCGGCGAGCTTGGCATCAGCCAGCCCTCGCGCCGCCCGCTGCTGGACTGGTTGGCACAGGCCGAACTGGATTTGCGCAGCTCGCAACTCGACGCCGTCTATGGCGACAGCTTCAAGATCACCGTGCCCTGTGCCCGGATCAACCTCAAACCCCAGGAGAAATCATGACCATCAAGATCGGCATCAACGGCTTCGGCCGCATCGGGCGCATGGTGTTTCGCGCTGCCGTGCAGAATTTTCCCGACATCGAGATCGTCGGCATCAATGACTTGCTGGAGCCTGACTATCTGGCCTACATGCTGCAGTACGACAGCGTGCACGGCCGCTTCAAGGGCACGATTGCGGTCGATGGCACGACGCTCATCGTCAACGGCAAGCGCATCCGCCTGACCGCAGAACGCGACCCGGCGGCGCTGAAGTGGAGCGATGTCGGCGCCGATGTCGTCGTCGAAGCGACGGGCCTGTTCCTGACCAAGGACACTTGCCAGAAGCACATTGATGCCGGTGCCAGGAAGGTCATCCAGAGCGCGCCCAGCAAGGACGACACGCCGATGTTTGTTTACGGCGTCAACCACAAGACCTACGCCGGCCAGACCATCATCAGCAACGCGAGTTGCACCACCAACTGCCTGGCCCCCGTGGCCAAGGTGCTGCACGACGCCTTTGGCATCAAGCGTGGCCTGATGACGACCGTGCACGCCACCACCGCGACGCAGAAGACCGTGGACGGCCCCAGCAACAAGGACTGGCGCGGCGGACGCGGCATCCTGGAGAACATCATCCCCAGCAGCACCGGTGCGGCCAAGGCTGTCGGCGTGGTGATTCCCGAGCTGAACAAGTTGCTCACCGGCATGTCTTTCCGCGTGCCCACCAGTGACGTGAGCGTCATCGACCTGACCGCCGAACTGATCAAGGAAGCCAGCTGGGACGACATCTGCAACGCCATGAAGGCGGCGGCTGCGGGCCCGATGAAAGGCGTGCTGGGCTACACCGAAGACAAGGTGGTCTCCACCGACTTCCGGGGTGAGTCGATGACCAGCATCTTCGACGCCGACGCCGGCATTGCGCTGGACAAGACCTTCGTCAAGGTTGTGGCCTGGTACGACAACGAATGGGGCTACTCCAACAAGGTGCTGGAGATGGTGCAGGTGATTGCCTGATGAAATCCTGAGTCGAGGCCGGGGCAACGGCAGCACGCGCGCATGGACCCAAGCCTTCGCCCCGAGCGGCTCTATTTTCTGGACTGGCTGCGCATCGCCGCCTTCGGTTTGCTGGTGCTGTACCACGTCGGCATGTACTACGTCAGCTGGGACTGGCATGTCAAGAGCCCTCACACCAGCACCGCGCTTGAGCCGCTGATGTTGCTGAGCTCACCCTGGCGGCTGGCGCTGCTGTTTCTGATTTCGGGTGCGGCCAGTTCGCTGATGCTGGCCAAGCGGCACGGCCCGTCTGAAGGCAGTTTCCTGCGCCAGCGTTCGTGGCGGCTGCTGCTGCCGCTGGTGGTGGGCATGGTTCTCATCGTGCCGCCGCAGCCTTACTTTGAAGTGGTGCACAAGTTCGCGTACACAGGCAGCTACATCGACTTCATGGGCCTGTACCTGCGCGCCGACCACAGCTTCTGCCGCGACGGCAAATGCCTGGCTCTGCCGACCTGGAACCACCTCTGGTTTGTGGCCTACCTGTGGCTCTACACGTTGCTGCTCTGGGCCTTGAACTGCACGGCGCCGCGCGCACTGGACCGGGCGGGCGCCTGGCTCAACCGGTCATTGGCGCCTGCCGTGCTGCTGGTGCTGCCGGTGTTCTGGCTGGCCTTGTCGCGCCAGTTGTTGCTGGACCGCTTTCCGTCCACCCACGCCCTGGTGGGCGACCTCTACAACCATGCGCTTTTCGGCAGCGCTTTTGCCGCTGGCGCGGTGTGCGCCAGGGCCGACGCGGTGTGGCTGCGGCTGGCTGCGTTGCGCTGGCACGCGCTGCCGGTGGCACTGCTGGGATGGGCACTGCTGGTGCTCTACTTTGGACACTTTCAGGGCGTCGAGCCGCCAGCCGCGCTGCGCCAGGCCATGCGCGTGATCTACGCCGCTGTGCAGTGGTGCGCCATCGTCGCAGCGCTGGGTTTTGCATTCCAGCACTGCAACGCAGACCACCGCTGGCGCGGCTATGCGGTGGAGGCCGTGTTTCCGGTGTACATCCTGCACCAGACGCTGATCGTGCTGCTGTCGCAAGCGCTGCTGCCGCTGCAGTGGCAACCGGCGGCGGAAGGGCCGGTGCTGGTGCTGGCCACTTTTGCGCTCAGCCTGGCGGGCTTTGAAGCGGTCCGTCGGGTGCCGCTGCTGCGGCCGTGTTTCGGCTTGGCGCCCGCACGCGCCCGGTAGTCCGTGCCTTCGCTTACGGACTGCGACGCCTTGCGCACACACACCCGGTGCACGCGCAGAAACGCCCGCCTACACTGAGCCCATGACCCAAGCCCACCCCGCTGCACGCCTCTTGCACCCGCTATTTGCACTCGCTTTCATCCTGTTTGCCAACTTCTCCAGCGCCAAGCCGCTGCCGCCGGTGGAAGGCGAAGTCATCGTCGCTTTCAAGGCCGACGCCAGCGTGCTTCGCAAACACGCGATGTCGGCACGCGCCGATGCGGCCGCGGTGGGTACCACGTTGGCCGCGCGCGCCAGCACGCTGGGCGCCCGCGTCGGCCGCTCGCTGCAAGCCGGCGCCTCAGTGGGTGAGCGGGTGCAGGTGATGCGCGCGGCAGGCGTCGATGCCACCACACTCGCGCGTCAGCTGGCCGCCGACCCTGAAGTGGCCTACGCCGTGCCCAACGGCCGCAAGCGCCTGGTGGCGGCGCCGAATGACCCGCTGTACGCCGCCACGGCAGCCGGCGTGCGACCGAATGGGCCTGACAGCGGGCAGTGGTACTTGCGTGCGCCGGATAGCACGATCGTCGCCGCCATCGACATTGAGGCCGCATGGACCCGCACCACCGGCAGCAGTTCCGTGGTGGTGGCGGTGCTCGACACCGGCGTGCGCTTCGAACACCCGGACCTGGGCCGCGTGGCCACAGGCGGCAAGCTGCTGCCGGGCTACGACTTCGTCAGTGACACCGCGGTCAGCAACGACGGCGACGGCCGTGACGCCGACCCCAGCGACCCCGGCGACTGGACGACGGCTGCGGAGAACAACCAGACCGGCGGCACCTTCCATGCTTGCGGGCCCTTGAATCCCAACACGGGCCGCTACGAGGCGTCCAACAGTTCCTGGCACGGCACGTCCACCACCAGCCTGATCGGCGCGGCGGCCAACAACGGCGTCGGCATGGCTGGCACGGCGCCGGGCGTGCGTCTGCTGCCCGTGCGGGTGCTGGGCAAGTGCTTTGGCAGCGACGGCGACATCCTCCCGGCCCTGCTCTGGGCCGCCGGCATCCATGTGGATGGCGTGCCGGACAACGCCACGCCGGCCAGGGTCATCAACATGAGCCTGGGCGGTGACTGCGAGGTCAACAAGCCCTGCGTGTGCAGCGCCAGCTACCAGTCCGCCATCGACCAGGTCGTTGCTGCCGGCGCCTTGGTGGTGGTGGCCGGCGGCAACAGCGCCGGCCACCCGGTGGGCGAGCCCGGCAACTGCCGCGGCGTGCTGACGGTGGCGGCGCTGCGCCATGTGGGCAGCAAGGTTGGGTATTCCGACATCGGGCCGCAGATCGGCATCGCGGCGCCGGGCGGCAACTGCGTCAACACCAGCCGGGGGTCGCCGTGCCTCTACCCGGTGCTTGCAGCGTCAAACACCGGCACGCAAGGCCCCGCAAACTCCAGTTGGTGGGACAGCTACGCCTATGAGGTCGGCACCAGTTTCTCGGCGCCCCTGGCAGCCGGGGTAGCGGCGTTGATGTTCTCGCAGCGGTCCGCGCTGACACCGGCGCAGGTGGTCACGGCCATGAAGGCCGGGGCGCGGCCTTTTCCCACCACGGGCGCTGGCAACGGCACGAATGGCCTGCCGGTGCCGCAATGCCAGGCCCCGGTGGTCACGTTGGACCAGGACCAGTGCTACTGCACCACCAGCACGTGCGGCGCGGGCATGCTGGACGCCGGGCGCGCGGTGGCCGCCGTGGCCGGTGCGCTGGCTCGCATCGACGTGACCACCACCGCGCCGACGGCCGGCGCTGCGGTGGCCTTCAGCGGCACAGGCAGCGTGGCCGCGTCGGGAGCCGCGCTGACGGCTTACGCATGGACCCTTGTCAGCGGCGGTGGCATCGTCACCGGTTTCAGCAGCGCGACCAACGCCAGCACCGCTGCCTTCACGCCCACGGGCGCCGGCAGCGTGACGGTGCAACTGGTGGTGACCGACAGCACCGGCAGCAGCAACTCAACCACCCGCACGGTCGATGTGGTGGCCGCCCCGGTCGTGACACCGCCCAGCACGGGCGGCGGCGGCGGCGGCGGCGGCGGCGGCGCAGCATCCTGGGCCTGGGTGGCCGGCGTCGGGCTGGCCGCTGCGGCGCTTCAGGCCTTGCGGCGGTCGGGTCTTAGGGCTTCGTGGCGCAAGGCCTGAAGCCACCGGCCAGCGCATCCGTCGGCAAGGCCTTCAGGCGTTCAGCCAAGTCGGGCTCGGCACGCGCCACGCGCAGCCGGTAGGCCGCTGGCGGCGCAGGCAGTTGCAGCACGCGCGCGCCCCGCAGCGGCGTGCCGCTGCGTGCGTTCAGCCAGGCCTGCGCCTCGTCACGGGTGGTGTGGCGCGACAGCACGAGGCCTGGCGCCAATTCGGGCGGGGCGGTGATCAGCTCAAAGCCCAGGTTCAGCTTGCGAAGATCGTCTTCACGCGACTTGCGCAACGCGGTCTCGGGGTAGCGGCCGGCAAAGACCAGCCACGCCGGCGTGCTGGCAGCGCCGTCCACCCGGGCCCAGCTGCCGTCGGGCAAGGACGCGGACGCGAGTGCGAGGGAGAGCGCGGCTTCGGCGGCGCCGATCGCCGAGTCCGCAAAAGGCCCCGTTTCCAGGCACTGCAAGGCCGCCGCGCGCGCCGCCTGGACGGCCACGGTGGCGCTGCCGGGGGGCAGCACGGTCAAGACCTCGGGCCGCACCTGCGCCAGGAGGCGCTCGGGTTCGCGTTCTGCATGGTGCGGCGGCGCACCCAGCCAGCCGCGCGCCCAGGCGAAGAAGGCGATGTTGGCCAGCAGCAGCAAGGCGACCAGTGCGCGCAGCATCGCGGTCTCAGGCTTCGACCAAACGCACGCTGACCTCGCCGCTGACGACCCGGTGCAGGCCACCGCCGTCACCGATGCGCAGGCACAGCGCACCCAGTTCATCCACGCCTTCGGCCACGCCGACCCGCGCGTCGGGCATCGTCGTGGTGACGCGCTGGCCGCGCAGCAGGTCACGCCGTGCATAGGGCGCCACCAGGGGCGCGAAGCCTTCGGCTTCAAAGCGTTGCAGCGCCTGCACCAAGGGCTTGGCCACCAGGGCCAGGGCGCGCGGCGCGCTGGCGTGAGCGTCAATTTCCTGCAGGCAGGCGTAGCCGTGGGCCAGGCCTTCGGTGGCGCTGATGTTCGCGCTGATGTTCGCACTGATGTTCGCGCTGATGTTCGCGCTGATGTTCGCACTGGGGTTGGCACTGAGGTTGGCGCCTGCAACCGTGCTGGTGCCGGAAAAGCCGCCCGCAGGCTGCGGCGTCACGTTCAGGCCCACGCCCACCACGCACATGCGGCTGTTGCCCACGCTGACGGTTTCGATCAGCACCCCACCGAGCTTGCGACCACGGCCCGGGCCGTCCAGCAGCCAGAGATCATTTGGCCACTTCAGCGCAATGCGCGGCCACGCTGCGGCGCCCCCTGGCAGCTGCGGGTCCAGCGCATCGGCCACGGCAAGGCCCACCGCCAGCGACAAACCACCCCACTGCTGCGGCGCCAACGGCATCGACAATGAAAAAGTCAATGACGCGCCGGCGCTGCTGACCCAGTCACGCCCCAGGCGGCCGCGGCCGCGCGTCTGTTCTTCGGCCACCAGCAGGCACGGAGAGATGTCGCCCGACCGGCGGCCGTGCGGCGTGCGTTCATTGCGCGACGCGTCGCCCAGTTCACCGGGTCGGGTGACGGGCGATTCCGGGTTGCCGCTGAAGGCGCGCGCGCGTTCAAGCAGCCGCGTGTTGGTGGATTCCACCCGCGCCTGCACTTCCACGCTGATACCCGGCAACAGCGGCGCCAGGCTTTCCCACAGGGTTTCAGCGCCCCAATGCAGGTGATGCACGATGTGGGTCATGGCAGTCTGCTTCGACGCTAGGGATCGGCGAAGAGGTTCAGCGCTTGGGCGCCAGCATCGTGTGCCGGCAGGCCCTGCTGCCGCAGCGGCATTCGTATTCGCGCTTCAGTTTCGGCGTGTAGCGCTCGTCGATGATCAGGCCGTAGTCGTAGAACAGTTCTTCGCCGGCCCGCAGGTCACGCAGGGCGTGGATGAAGACGCGGCCTTCCACTTCATCGGCCTGGCAGTTGGGAGCACAGGCGTGGTTGATCCAGCGCGCTGCGTTGCCCGCCACATTGGCGTCGATGACGTGTTTGTCGTCGATGTGGAAGTAGAAGGTGTGGTTCGGCTCTGCGGGGTTGTGCGGGTGGCGGCGCAACGCCTCGGGCCAGGTGATGCGCTGGCCCTTGTATTCGATGATGCGGTCGCCCTCGGCAATGGGCTGCAGCGCGAAGACGCCCTTGCCGTGCACACCGCTCAGGCGAACCTGGATGCGGCGTGTGTCTTCGCGGGGGATCGCGCGTGTGACGGCGCGTGTGACTGCGCGTGTGACTGCGCGTGCGGCTTTGCGTGCGACTTTGCGTAAGTCTTTGGCTGCGCCCGGGGCGGCGGCTTGCGGGGTCTTTGGCATTCGGTACATTGAAATCGTACGAGCGCGCGGGTGCGCGCGAGACGGGCCGGATTGTAGGCACGACTTTTTTGGCTTTTCTTTGCAGACACACCGGCCACCGCTTTTGAAGGGGCCCCAGAAGGAACCATGAGCAAGACGATCATCATTGCCGAGAAGCCCAGCGTGGCGCAGGACATCGTGCGCGCACTCACGCCCACCAAGGGCAAGTTCGAAAAACATGCCGACCACTTCGAGAGTGAAGACACCGTCGTCACATCCGCCGTCGGCCACCTGGTGGAGATCAAGGCGCCGGATGAATACGAGGTCAAGCGCGGCAAGTGGAGCTTTGCGCATCTGCCCGTGGTGCCGCCGCACTTTGACGTGGCGCCCATCGACAAGGCCAAGACGCGGCTGAACGCCGTCGTCAAACTCGTCAAGCGCAAGGACGTGGGCGCCATCGTCAATGCCTGCGACGCGGGCCGTGAAGGCGAGTTGATCTTTCGCCTGATCCTGCAGTACGCCTATGGCGACAAGCCGCATGGCAAGCCCATCACCCGCCTGTGGCTGCAGAGCATGACGCCGCAGGCCATTCGCGACGGCTTTGACAAGCTGCGCAGCGACAAGCAGATGCTGGGCCTGGCCGACGCCGCGCGCAGCCGCAGTGAAGCCGACTGGCTGGTGGGCATCAACGGCACGCGCGCGATGACGGCCTTCAACAGCCGCGACGGCGGCTTCTTTCTCACCACCGTGGGACGCGTGCAGACGCCCACGCTGTCGATCGTGGTCGAGCGGGAGGAGAAGATCCGCAAGCACGTCTCGCGCCCTTACTGGGAAGTGAAGGCCACCTTCGACGCCGTCGCCGGGCAATACGAAGGCAAGTGGTTCGACCCGAAGTGGAAGAAGAACCCCGACGATGCCGAAGCGCGCGCAGACCGTTTGTGGAATGCACCGGACGCTGAGCGAATAGCCGCCGCCGTGCGCGGCAAACCCGCCACTGTGGTGGACGAAGCCAAGCCCAGCACGCAGGCTTCGCCGCTGCTTTACGACCTGACCACGCTGCAGCGTGAAGCCAACGGCCGCTTCGGTTTCAGCGCCAAGACCACGCTGTCCATCGCGCAGGCGCTGTATGAAAAGCACAAGGTGCTGACCTACCCGCGCACCAATTCCCGCGCGCTGCCCGAGGACTACTTGAGCACGGTGAAAGAGACGTTGAAGATGCTGGCGGAAGAAGACTTGCCGGGTTCCTTGCGCGAGCTGAACGCGCATGCCAAGAAGAGCCTGAAGGAAGGCTACGTCAAGCCCACCAAGCGCGTCTTCGACAACACCAAGGTGTCGGACCACTTCGCCATCATCCCCACGCTGCAGGCGCCCAAGAGCCTCTCGGAGCTGGAGCTGAAGCTGTACGACATGGTGGTGAAGCGCTTCATCGCGGTGTTCTACCCGAGCGCTGAATTCATGGTCACCACGCGCATCAGCACGGTGGACGAGCACAGGTTCCAGACCAACGGCAAGGTGCTCGTCAACCCGGGCTGGCTGGCGGTGTATGGCAAGGAAGCGCAGGACGACGATGCCAACCTCGTCGCGGTCGCGCAAGCAGAGCTGGTCCGCACCGAAAGTGTCGCCGTCAATCCACTCAAGACGCGCCCGCCGGCGCGCTATACCGAAGCCACGCTGCTGAGCGCCATGGAAGGCGCCGGCAAGCTCATCGACGATGAAGAGCTGCGCGAAGCGATGCGCGAAAAAGGCCTGGGCACACCCGCCACGCGCGCGCAGACCATCGAAGGCCTGATCGCCGAGAAATACATGCACCGCGACGGCCGCGACCTCGTGCCCACCGCCAAGGCCTTCCAGTTGACGACGCTGCTGCGCGGCCTGGGTGTGGAAGACCTGACGCGCGCCGACCTGACCGGCAACTGGGAATACCAGCTGGCCGAGATGGAGCACGGCCGCTTGTCGCGCCAGACCTTCATGGCCGAGATTGCGAAGATGGCCGAGCGCATCGTCAAGAAGGCCAAGGAATACGACCGCGACACCATTCCCGGCGACTACGCCACGCTGGCCACGCCGTGCCCCAACTGCGGTGGTGTGGTGAAAGAGAACTACCGCCGTTTTGCCTGCACCGGCGCCGACGCGGCAAGCGTTGGCTGCGGCTTTTCGATCACCAAGATTCCTTCGGGGCGGGCTTTTGAAACCTTCGAGGCCGAGGCCTTTCTGCGCGACAAGAAGATCGGCCCGCTGGAGGGTTTCAGGTCGAAGAAGGGCTTTCCCTTCAGCGCCGAGATGAAGCTGGTGCACGACGACGAGATCAGCAACTGGAAGCTCGAATTCGACTTTGGCGACGACGCCAGAAAGAGCGAAGGCGACGGTGAGCCGGTGGACTTCTCGGCCCAGGAAAGCTTAGGCGCCTGCCCCAAGTGCAAGGGCCACGTCTTCGAGCACGGCAGCAACTACGTCTGCGAACACAGCGTGGGCGCGACGGTGACCTGCGACTTCAAGAGCGGCAAGATCATCCTGCAGCAGCCGGTGGAGCGCAGTGAAGTCGCCAAGCTGCTGGCCACGGGCAAGACGGGTCTCTTGGAGAACTTTGTGTCCAACAAGACGCGGCGCAAGTTCAAGACCTACCTGGCCTATGACGCCAAGGAAGGACGTGTGAGCTTCGAGTTCGAGCCCAGAGCTGCAAAGTCGGCGGCGAAGGTGCCGGCCAAGAAAGCGGCGGGGAAGACGGCAGCCAAGAAGGTGGTGGCCTGACGCTTCGAGGCTGCCTGCACTTGAATCCGCATGTAAGGGATGAGCGCACGCGCCAAGACGCCACACATCCTGTACTTAGGTCGCGCCTATCATCCCGGACCGTTGTGAGAGGCAAGCCCATGTCCAAGATCCTGCTGCGCCGGCTGTTGTTGGCCCTGTCCCTGCTGGCTGCCGCCCCGTGGGCGCAGGCGCTCGTGTTTGCGGTCAACGAAGGCGTGACCTACCGCGTCAGCAATGACGAGATTCGCGCCCGTTACGCGGCTATCGCCGCGGACTTGAGCAAGCTGCTGAACCAGCCCGTGCGCGTGGAACCCGTCAGCGACTACCCCACGCTGCGCAAGGGCCTGGCCGCCAAGAGCTACGACCTGGCGCTGGTGCACCCTGCGCACATCTCCATTGGCGCCATCAAGGGCAGCGGCTACCAGCTGGTGGTGGTGACCAAGGGCTTCCAGGAATACACCGCGCGCTTCCTGGTGCGCGCCGACTCGCCCTTCAAGACTCTGGCTGACCTGCGCGGCCGCAAGATGGGCGCGCCTGACGAAGACTCCATCACGTCCTGGATGGTGCGTGCCACGCTGCGCGACGCACTGGGCGCAGCCGACGGCGTGGCCTACACCTACACCCGCTACCAGGACGCCGTGCCCTTCATGGTGGAACACACCTTCACGCAGGCCGGCGCCACCGCCGCCAACGGCGTGGTCAAGCAGTGGGAAACCGCCGGTGGCAAGGTGCTGGCCAAGTCCAAGCCCGTGCCCATCAAGCACATCATCGCCAGCCCCGCGCTCAGCGCAGAAGACGTGGACCGTGTGCGCGACTACTTCGTCGGCCTGGACAGCACCGAAGCCGGGCGCAAGAAGCTCGAGCCCATCAAAGTGCAGGGTTATGCCGCCTACGACCGCGCGGCGCTGATGGCGCTGGGCACCTGGCTGGGTCTGTGAAGAACGCGTGACGGCCGCGTGAAGAACCGGTGACGCTGGCCGTCCTCTACAAGCTGCTGGCCATCATGGCCACGGTGGCGATGGGGTGGCTGGCCGCGCGGCTGGGCTGGCTGGGCCGCATTGCCGCCAAGGGCGGCACGGGCACAAGGGGCTCAGCGGGCACAGGGGGCAACGACCCCGCAAGGGTGCTCAGCAACGTCGCTTTCACGCTCTTCGTGCCGGCGCTGCTGTTCCGCACCATGGTGCGGCAAGACCTTTCGGCGATGCCCTGGCCCACGCTGGCGGCGTACTTCGTGCCGGCGGTCCTGTGCGCGCTGGGTTTCTATGCCTGGCAACGCCGTGCCGGCCTGCAGCCTGCGGCAGCACCCGCCACCCGCAGCGTGGCCGCCGTCTACGGCAACGCGGTGCAGCTGGGCATTCCGATGGCGGCGGCGCTGTTCGGTGAAAGCGGCCTGGCGCTGCACCTGGCGCTCGTCAGCCTGCACGGCGTGCTGCTGCTGACGATGCTGACCGTGCTGGTGGAGGCCGACATCGCACGCGGCACCGAGCAGGCTTCGCACCGCGACACGCTGCGCATCACGGTTCGCAACACGCTCATCCACCCCGTCGTGCTCCCGGTGATCATGGGGTTGGCGTGGAACCTCACGGGCATCGGCCTGCACCCGGTGATCGACCAGACGCTGCTGGGCCTGGGCAGCGCGGGCGTGCCGGTGTGCCTGGTGCTGATCGGCGTGTCGCTGGCCACCCATGGCGCGCGCGAAGGGCTGGCCATCGCTTTGCGGCTGTCTGCGTTCAAGCTGCTGCTGATGCCGGCCGTGGTGCTGCTGGTGGCGCACCTCGGCTTCGGCCTTGCCGGCATGCCGCTGGCCGTGCTGGTGATGATGGCGGCGCTGCCGGTGGGCAGCAACGCGATCATCTTCGCGCAGCGCTACGGCACGCAGGAGGGCGTTGCGACGCTGGCGATCCTGGCCTCCACCGTGTGCTTCATGGCCACTGCGGCCTTGTGGCTGGCATTGCTGGGGGCGATGGGGGCGATGGGGTGACTGCGTTGAGCGACTGAACCGTCGGCGGCTTTTGGGACAATGGCCCGATGCCCCAGACCGACGACATCCCCGCCTACATGGCCCGCCTTGGCGCTGCCGCGCGCGCTGCCGCCACCTTGATGGCCGCCGCACCCACGGCAGCCAAGAACTCGGCACTGCGGGCGCTGGCAGCGCGGCTGCGCGCCGGTGTGGACAAGTTGCAGTCGGCCAACGCCATCGACCTGCAACAAGGCGCTGGTCTGGCCTCGCCGCTGCTGGACCGCCTGAAGCTCACGCCGGCCATCATCGACACCGTCGCCATGGGCTGCGAACAGCTTGCCGCGATGCCCGACCCCGTGGGCGAGATCACGGGCGTCAAGCGCCGCCCCAGCGGCATCAGCGTGGGCCAGATGCGCGTGCCGCTGGGTGTCTTCGGCATGGTCTACGAGAGCCGACCCAACGTGACGATTGAAGCCGCGTCGCTGGCCATCAAGAGCGGCAACGCGTGCATCTTGCGTGGCGGCAGTGAAGCGCTGCACAGCAACCTGGCGCTGTGGCGTTTGGTGCAGGCTGCTCTGGCGGATTCGGGCCTGCCGACCGACGCGGTGCAGCTCGTCGAAACCACCGACCGCGCCGCCGTCGGCAGCCTCATCACGATGCCTGAATACGTGGACGTGATCATCCCGCGCGGCGGTCGGGGCCTGATCGAACGGGTCAGCGCCGAAGCGCGCGTGCCTGTCATCAAGCACCTGGACGGCAACTGCCACGTCTATGTCGATGCGCAGGTGGACATCGACCTCGCGGTGAGCGTCACCGACAACGCCAAGACGCAGAAATACAGCCCCTGCAACGCGGCGGAATCGCTGCTGGTGCATGCCGATCAAGCGGCGGCGTTCCTGCCGCGCATCGGCGTCATCTTTGCGGCCAAGGGCGTCGAGATGCGCTGCTGCCCGCGCGCTGCGGCGCTGCTGGCGGGGTTGGCCGGCGTGGTGCCGGCGACCGAACAGGACTGGGCCACCGAGTACCTGGCGCCCATCATCAGCATCAAGGTCGTCGATTCGCTGGATGAGGCCATGACGCACATCGGCACCTACGGATCGCACCACACCGACGCCATTCTCAGCAGCCACCATTCAAGCGTGATGCGTTTTCTGCGTGAAGTCGATTCCGCCAGCGTGATGGTCAACACCAGCACCCGTTTTGCCGACGGTTTCGAGTACGGCCTGGGTGCAGAAATCGGCATCAGCACCGACAAGTTCCACGCTCGTGGACCGGTGGGGCTGGAGGGGCTGACGTCGCTGAAGTGGGTGGTGCTGGGGCAGGGCGAAGTGCGCGCATGAACGGCCATCGATGAGCGCCGGGTTGCTGGCCGCGCTGGTGGCCGCGGCCGTGTTGCTGTTCTGGGTGATCGGCGCCTACAACCGGCTGGTGGCCATGCGCAACGGCATTGCCGACGCGTGGGGCAAGGTGCAGGACGCGCTGGCGCAACGCGGCGCCGCAGTCGTTCCCCTGGTGGCGGCGCTGCGCGAGCCGATGGCGGCTGAACAAGGGGCGCTGGACACCTGGCTGGCCGCCCATGCCGACGCCACCAAGGCCGCCAGCGTGATGGCCGCCAAACCGATGGTTGAAGCGAATGCGCAGGCCTGGGTGGCCACGGAAACCGCGTTGGCCGCCGCCGCCAGCCGCGTGCTGGCGCTGCTGGACCAGCACAGCGAATTTCGCCACGCCGACCCGGTGGCCGCACTGGCCACCACCTGGCGCGAAGGCCAGGCGCGCCTGCCCTTTGCGCGCCAGCTCTTCAACGACACGGCCTCGGCCTACAACGACGCGATCGCACTCTTTCCGACCCAGCTGGTGGCGCGGGGATTCGGCCTCGACCGCGCCGGGTTGATCTGAAGGGCGTTCGGAGAAACACCCCAATGGCAGGCCGGCCGCCCGCACTGCAGAATCGGCCCCGCTGACAGCACGAGGAGACAGCGATGCCCAGATTCCCGCGTGCCCCATGGGCCGCAGCACTTGCCGCATCGGCCCTGAGCCTGGCCGCCCCCTGCGCCTTGGCGCAAGACACCAACCTGGGCCGCAACCTGGCGGCCACCTGCGCCAACTGCCACGGCACGGGCGGCCAGTCACGCGGTGAAGTGAAGTCACTCGCCGGCCTGCCGGCCGAGAGCATCGTTGCGGCCTTCAACGCCTACAAGGCCGGCACCTTGCCGGCCACGGTGATGCACCAGATCGCCAAAGGCTACAGCGACGACCAGGTCAGGCTGATCGCCGCTTATCTGGCTGCGCAGCAGCCGAAGAAGTGAGGGGCCGCGCCATGAAGCAAAACTTCGAACTCTCACGCCGCCGCCTCTTGAGCGCCGGCACTGCGCTGTCGGCACTCACGCTGGCGGGGTGTGCAACGGGCAGCAGCACGGGCCCCGCCATCGGCCGCGTCGTCATCGTCGGCGGCGGCTTCGGTGGCGCCACCGCCGCGCACTACCTGAAGCTGTGGGGCGGCAACATCGACGTGACGCTGGTCGAGCGCAACGCCGCGTTCGTCTCTTGCCCCATCAGCAACCTGGTGCTGGGCGGGCACAAGCAGATGGCCGACATCACCCGCAGCTACAGCGGCCTGCAGGCGCTGGGTGTGAGGCTCGTGCAGGGCGAAGTGACGGCTGTCGATGCTGCGGCGAAGAAGGTACGCCTGGCCAATGGCAGCGAGTTGCCCTACGACCGCTTGATCCTCTCGCCCGGCGTGGACTTCATGCTCGACAGCACCGCCGGCCTGGCCGCTGCGCTGGACAACGGGCGGGTGCTGCACGGCTGGAAGGCCGGCCCGCAAACCGTGGCCCTGCGCC
Organism: Rubrivivax sp.; assembly: GCA_031372005.1. Taxonomy (GTDB): domain Bacteria; phylum Pseudomonadota; class Gammaproteobacteria; order Burkholderiales; family Burkholderiaceae_C; genus Rubrivivax. The sequence goes on along the minus strand of JANMKK010000297.1, from coordinate 11,458 downwards.
AACAGCTGCAGGCCATGCCCGACGGTGGCGTCTTTGCGATGAGCATCCCCAAGGTGCCCTACCGCTGCCCGCCCGGGCCCTACGAACGGGCCTGCATGGTCGCGAGTTATTTCAAGCAACACAAGCCCAGGTCCAAGGTGCTGGTGCTGGACGCCAACCCCGAAGTTCAAAGCAAGAAAGCACTCTTCGAGAAAGCCTTCAAGGACCACTACAGCGGTCTGCTGGAATACCGGCCCAACAACGAGTTGAAGGAAGTGGTGGTGGGCATGTCCGGCCAGCTCACGGCGAAGCTGGAATTCGACGACGTGAAGGCCGATGTGCTCAACGTCATTCCCCCGCAGCGCGGTGGTGACGTCGCGCGCAGTGCGGGCCTCTTGAACATGAACAACCGCTGGGTCGGCGTCAACTGGCTGACGATGGAAAGCACCGCCGCGCCCGGCATCCACGTGCTGGGCGACGCCACCTTCAGCGCGCCGGCCATGCCCAAGAGCGGACACATGGCCAACCAGCACGCCAAGGTGGCGGCCGCTGCCGTCATCGACATGCTGCAGGGCAAGCCGGTGAATGCAGCACCGGTGGTCATGAACACCTGCTACAGCTTCGTCACCGCCAGCGACGTGGTGCACGTGGCCAGCGTGCACCAGTACGACAGCGTGGACAAGACCTTCAAGGCCGTGCCTGGCTCGGGCGGTGTGTCGGCCGCAGCCAGCGCGGTGGAAGGCCGCTATGCGCTGAGCTGGGCGGACAACATCTGGGCCGACATGCTGGCGCTATGAACGACACCGAACGAAGCGCCTTCACATGATCCGACCGGGCCTGAAAGCCCGCAACGGCTTCTTCATGGTCGGCATCCCCCGCCGTGGTGGCGGGTCGTTGATGACGGACTCGTTGGTGCATCAAGCCCGCGTGGGCATTGGACCGACGGGCAGCGGCGCGCATCCCGCAGATCAAAGGCCTTCGATCGCCAGCAGTTGCACGTTTTGCGTCGCCGACTGGCGCAGGGCGATCAAGGGCCCGTAGTCCGGCGCGTTGTAGAAGGCCTTGAGATGGGCCATGTCGGGAAACTCCAGAATCACCTGGCGCATCGGCTGCTTCTCCGGCCGCTTCTCGCCTTCCAGCACTTCGGTGGCGCCACCGCGCACCAGAAAACGGCCGCCATGCGCCGCGATCACTGCGGGCACCTGCTGGCGGTAGCGTTCGTAGGCGGCGCTGTCGGTGACGTCGAAGGTGGCGTACAGGTAAGCGGGCATGAGTCTGCTTTCGGGTGGGCGGGGTGGGTGGATTCAGTTCACGCCGGCTGCGGCATGGATGGCGGCAGGCGCCAGGCCGAGTTTTACCCCGGCGTCAACAATCTCCTGCCAGGTGGTGCCGTCCACCGGCACGCCTTGCGCCATGCGCGCCGCGCGTGACGCGCGTTCTGCGTCCCCCGCCACCTGCACCGGCCCGAAGCCTTCACGCGCGGGGCTGGCCTGCACCCACTGCAGGAAAGCCAGGGCTTCGGCTTCAAAGGCGCTGCGGCTGCCCACTGCGGCGGGGTCGACGATGACGCTGAACATGCCGTTGAGCACGTGGCGCTGCGCGTTGGCCGGGTCGCTGCCGCGCTGCGTGAGTCCACCGGCCAGCGCGCCGCCCAGCAGTTCGCACATCAGCGCCAGGCCATAACCTTTGTGTTCGCCGAAAGTCAACAGCGCACCGCTGGGTGGCACCACCGTCCAGCGCGGGTCGTTGCTGGGGCGGCCCTGGTCGTCGATGAGGCAGCCCGGTGGCACCGCTTCGCCCTTGTTGTAGGCCACCCGCGTCTTGCCCTGCGCGATCATGCTGGTGGCAAAGTCCAGGATCACCGGCGGCCGCCCCGGCAGCGGCACGCCGGCGCAGAAAGGGTTGGTGCCGAAGCGCGCGTCGGCGCCGCCATGCGGCGCCACGATGCAACGCGCCACGACGTTGACGAAGTGCATCGACACGAAGCCTGCCGCCGCCACCTGTTCGGCCCAGGCGCCGATGCGCCCAAGGTGGTGCGCGTTGCCCAGGGCCACGATGCAGCTGCCATGCAGGCGCGCCCGCTCGATGCCCAGCGCCATCGCCTCGGCGCCGATGACCTGGCCGAAGCCGGCGTTGCCATCCAGCCGCAAGAGCGCACCACCGTCGAGCAGGGTGCTGATGTGCGCATTGACTTTGAGGCCACCCTCCAGGTGCGCGTCTGCGTAACGCGGCAGCATGCCGATGCCATGTGAATCGTGGCCGGTGAGGTTGGCGTCGATGAGGTTCGTCACCACCGCATCGACTTCAGCGTCAGAACTGCCAAAAGCCTGCACGAGCAAGCGCATGGCAGCGGTGAGGCGCGCCAGGTCGATCAGGTGCATGTCGTTCATTTAGGTCTTTCAGGGGCTGCGAGGTCAGCGGTGCTGATCCTAGACTGGCCCTGCAAGCCACAGCAATGGAGACAAGCCATGACCGCAAACCGCCGCCTCGCGATGGCCGGCAACGCCGCTGTCCATGCGCTGCCGGCCGGTGCGACTGAGCAGGCACGCGCCACGGCCGACGGCATCCCGCTCATCGCGCTCATCCCGCTCCAGTCCCGACGCTGTCAGGTCGCGAGCGCTGTGTTCATCTCTCCGAGCCGCAGTCCAGGCCGTTCCCGACCAAACCCCACGCCCGCTGCGTGTCGATGCGTTCGCAAGCAGCGAGGGCGCGGTCAGGTCGGCTGCTCAATCACCCACGATCTTGCGTTCACGGATGATGCCGCCGAAGCGCTTGGAGTCTTCCGTCGCCTTGGCCTGGAAGTCCGCCGGCGTCATCGGCGCGGGCACGCCGCCCAGGGCCTGGATGCGGTCCTTGACGGGCGCGCTGGCCAGGATGCGGTTGATCTCGGTGTTGAGCCGGCTGATCACCGCTGGCGGCGTGCCGGCCGGGGCGTAGAAGCCGAACACCGTGTCGGCGTCGAAGCCTTTCAATCCTGCTTCATCCAGCGTCGGCACTTCGGGGAAGAGTGGCGACCGCCTCAAGCTGCCCACCGCCAGCAGCCGCAGCTTGCCGGCCTTGATGTGGGGGATGGCGATGCCGGGGTCGAAGAGAAAATCAAGCTGGCCGCCGAGCAGGTCGGTCAGCGCTGGCGCGGCACCGCGGTAGGGCACGTGCACGGCGTAGGTGCCGGTCATGCTCTTCATCATCTCGGTGGCCAGGTGCGGTGAGCTGCCGTTGCCGGGTGAGCCGAAGCTGCGCTTGCCCGGGTTGGATTTCAGGTCGGCGCGGAAGGCGGCAAAGTCTTTCAGCGGGCTCTCGCTGCGCACCACCAGAAAGACGAGCACCCGCGCCGCTGCGGCCACTGGCACCAGATCCCTCGCGGGGTCGAAAGGCATCTTCGGGTAGATGTGCGGGTTGACCGAGACCATGCCGCCCGAACTCATCAGCAGCGTGGTGCCGTCAGCCGCCGACTTGGCCACCGCGTCACCCCCCACGTTGCCGCCCGAGCCGCCCTTGTTTTCCACCAGCACCGGCTGGCCCAGTGCGTCCTGCAGCGGCGCGCTGATGGCGCGTGCGATCTGGTCGGCGGCGCCCCCGGGTGGGAAGTTGACGACGATCCTGATGGGCTTGTTCGGCCAGGCCTGGGCATGCGCTGCCGTGACCAACAGGCTTGAGAGTGCCAACAGCGCGGCAGTGATCCAGGGGCGGTTCATGGTTGTCTCCAACATTCGATAGTTATGCAGTGATTGGGCTTCAAGCCACTTCCACTTCCAGCAGCATTGGGGCGCTGGCTTGCAGGGCTTGCGCCAGCGCGGCGCGCAGGCCTTCGCTGTCATCCACGTGCACGCCCTTCACACCGTGGCCGGCGGCCAGAGCCACGAAGTCGAGGCCGGGCAATTCGGTGCCGGCCACCGGGTCTTGCGGGCCGTAGCCGAAGACCGCTGCAAATTCGCGCAGCGCGGCGTAGCGGCGGTTCTTGAGGACGATGAAGGTGATGGGCAGATTCAACTGTGCTGCGCTCCACAGCGCCTGGATGGCGTACATGGCCGATCCGTCACCGATGAGCGCGATGACCTTCTTGTCCGGCCGCGCCAGCGCCACACCCACGGCCGCCGGCATGCTGTGGCCGAGGCCGCCGCTGCACATCGTGTAGAAGGTTTCGCTCTCGTAGATGGGCAGGTGGCGGTGCATGACGGCGCGTGCCGTGGGCGCCTCTTCGACGATGACGCTGGAGCGGCCGCGCAGCGCGTCCAGCACCTGCAGCACATGCGCCACTGACAGGCGTTCGCCCGCCGCCGGCGGCGGCGCTGGCGGGCGCGGTTCGCGCTCAAGCGGCGGTGCGCGCACGGATGTTGCAGCGGGCACAGACCGCGCCAGCAGGTCCAGCACACCCAGCCGAATGCTGCCGACCACCGACAGCCCCTCGGGCGCCCAGGCCGCGATGGCCGGGTCGTCGATCAACTGCACCAGCCGTGCACCCGCCGGCAGGTGCGGGCCTTGGCCTTCGACGTGGTAGGTGAAGGCGGGTGCGCCCAGCACGACGATGAGGTCGTGGCCGGCCAGCAGATCGACGATGCGTTCGCGCATCGCCGGCAGGAAGCCGGCAAAGAGGCGGTGGTCTTCCGGGAAACCGCAGCGGCCCGACATGGGCGCCACGAAGACGCGCGCGCTGTGGCGTTCGGCCAGTGCGACAGTGGCGTCCCAGGCGCCGTCGCGGTCCACCGCCGCGCCGATGACGAAGGCCGGGCGCGCGCTTGCATCGAGCGCGTCGCCCAGTTGCGCCAACAGCGCCGGTTCGGGCCGCAGCTGCGTGCTGACCTGCCGCGCAGCCAGCGGCTGCGTCAGCACGGCCCAGTCGTCAGCGGGTATCGACACCAGCACCGGCCCGCGCGGCGGCAGCATCGCCAGGTAGTAGGCGCGGGCGATGGCCAGCGGCACGTCCTGCGCCCGCGCCGGTTCCACACTCCACTTCACATAAGGTTTAGGCAACTCGGTTGCCTGGGCAGAAAACAGGAAGGGGTCGAAGGGCAGGATCGACCGCGCCTGCTGGCCGGCGGTGATGACCATCGGCGTGCGGTTCTTGTGCGCGGTGAAGATGTTGCCCATGGCGTGGCCCACGCCGGCGGCTGAATGCAGGTTGACAAAGCTGGCGTTGCGCGTGGCCTGCGCGTAACCATCGGCCATGCCCACCACCACCGATTCCTGCAAGCCGAGCACGTAGCGGAAGTCGCTGGGGAAGTTGAGGAACAGCGGCAATTCGGTGGAGCCGGGGTTGCCGAAGATGGTGGTCAGGCCTACCGAGCGCAGGAATTGCAGCGTCGCTTCGCGGACGGTGATCAAGGGGGTTGCAAGGACGGTCAAACGGGCCTCCGAAGTCGCTTCGCACCAGTGTGGTGGCCGCCCGGCAGCCGCTCAATCCGATCAAACACGCAGGGCTGGCCGGCTGGCGTCGTGCCAGCGGCGCTTCACGAACGCGCCCGGCCCTTGGTCGCCTGCAGCGAGACCGCGCGGGGCGTGCCACGCACAGTTGCGCCCTCAGCACCCGCGGTGGGTGCAGAACGGGAACCCCGATGAACACCCTGCCCCTGCACCTGTGGTGTGCGCAACTGGCCTTGTGGACATTCAGCGCCGCCGCGCAGGCGCAAGTGCAAACGCAAGCACAGGCGCAAACACACGCACCGACGGCCACCGCCGTCGGCATGGCGCAACTCAAGGTCGGCGACATGCCCGTGACGCTGGTCTATCCCACCCAGCAAGCCGCACGCAGCGTGGTGATGGGGCCTTTCGTTCTGCAAGTGGCGCCTGACGCCACGCCGCAGCCGGGGCTGCACCGCCTGGTGGTGATGTCGCACGGCACCGGCGGCAGCGCGCTGTCAGACCACAGCCTGGCCGCCACACTGGCGCGCGCCGGCTTTGTGGTGGCGCAACCGCTGCATGCGGGCGACAACTACCGGGATGCATCGCGCGCCGGGCCGGACAGCTGGGTCACACGGCCGCAGGAAGTCAGCCGCGTCATCGACGCCTTGGCGGCCGACCCTGTCTGGAATGCGCTGCTTCAGTTGGACCAAGTGGGCGTGCACGGCATGTCGGCCGGTGGCGTGACGGCGCTGTCGCTGGCCGGCGCCCAGTGGCGTCTGCTGGACATGGTGCAGCACTGCCTGGCAAATGGGGGTACGGGCGCAGAGGCCGACCTGGGTTTTTGCTTCAACGGCCTGGCCGACCCTGCCACGCAAGCCGCACGCAAGGTCAGTTTCGAGCGCGCCCGTGACGTGCCGACGGCCTATCTGCCAGACAGCATGAAGGCCGTGCATGGCGGCCTCACGCCGGACGCGGCTGCAGGCCGTACGGACGTGCGCCCCGACCCACGCGTGGCCGCCATCACGCTGGCGGTGCCGGTCAGCGCCATCTTCAGCGCCGAAAGTCTGGCCCGCATCCGCGTGCCGGTGGGCCTGGTGACTGCTGGGCGCGACACGCAGCTGCTGCCCGAATTTCACAGCAACCATGTGCTGCGGAATTGCACCGCCTGCAAACGGCTAGCCGACCTGCCAGGTGCCGGCCACATGGACCTGCTGTCGCCCTGGCCCGAAGCAGTGGCAAAGGCTTCAGGCGCGATGCAAGCGCGTGGCGGCTACCCGGTGCCGGGCTTCGATGCCCGGGAACTCGATGCGGCCTTTGAGGCGATTGCGCGCTTCTTCGTGCGCCAGTTGCCGCGCTGCATCGGGCCAGCGGGCAGGTAGATGCAGGGCAGGCCCATGCGCGCGCTGCGCAACCCGGTTGCGGACTTCGGGGGCGACTTCACCCGGCGGTTCAGGGCTTGATGTACGCCGCGCCCTGGATCTGCAGTTTGGCAATGCGCACCACGCCCGAAGGCGTGAATTCGGCTTCCTGCAAAAACTGCTCTTTCTTCAGGCTGCGGTTCTTCAGCGTGATTTCGCAGACCTCAAACTTCACCCCGCGCGCCACCAGTGCCGCCACCGGGCCGGCAAAGGCGCCGCCGCTGGCGTCCTTGGCGCCGTCCATCAGAAAGTCCACGCCATTGGCGTGGGTGACGACGGTGATCTTGGCGCCAGGGTCGGTGTCAAGGTGGTTGCGGATGTTGCGCAGGCCCTTGAGCGCCTGCACTGCCGCGTCATCGATGTGATAGATCACCCGGTCTTGCGCGGCGGCCGTGAAGGCCGTGGCGGCCAGCAGCAGGGCAAAAAGGAAAGGTCGGATGCCCATGGTGCTGTTCCTTCGGCGATTGAAATTGACAGGCGGTTGACGGGCTACTGATTGACCGGCGACTTCGGGTCCAGCAGCAACGACATCAGGTGTGCAATCTGCTTCTCGTCCAGCAGCCCGGCATGGCCGAAACGTGGCATGTTGGAGCAGGCGCTGTAGCTCTTGCTGTTGTATATCTTGGCCCAGGTGTACTCGACGATGGGCTGCGCAGTGGCCGCCGTGACGTCGCCGACGCCGCGGTGCTTGCCGTAGTTGAGCAAGCTCGGGCCGATGGTGCCGAAGCTGATTTCCTGCTTGCTGATCTGGTGGCAGTTGTAGCAGCTGCCGCCGTTGGCGGCGGGCGCGGTGGAGCTGTCGGTCCAGGTCATGCCGCGGCCGTTTTGTGCCAGCTTTTCGCCTTCGCGCCAGTCACCAAAGTATTGGCCGCCAGCGGGCCATTTCACGCTGGCGCGGGCTTGCGCCATGACCTGCTCGGCGACAGTGTCGGGCGGCGGCTTGTCGCTGGAACACGCGGCCTGGCCCAGGTCCTGCTGGATGCGGTCCACCTTGGCAATACCTTCGTCGCGGAACGCGGCTTGCATGGCGGCCAGCGCTTCACGGTCCAGGTCTTGCGACGACGGCAACGCCGCGCAGCCGGCGGCCAGCAGCAGGGCGGCGATGAGAGGCGGGCTGTTTTTCATCGCGCGGCTCATCGCTTGAGACCAGGGGCAACCGACTGCGCGCCCTTGGCGTTGACGCCCATGTAGCTGCCCAGAGCAATCGTCACGTCAGAACCAAAGCCCGGGTACGGCAAACGCTGCTGGCGGAAGCAGTCGTTCAAGCGCAGCTGCATGCTCCACATCTGGCCATTGCTCACCCGGTACGCGGGCCAGGCCGCAAAGCCGACGCCGTCACCGGGGTTCTTGGTGAGGTTGGGCAGGTCCTGCAAGCGGATGCGCTGGCCGTCCACGCTGTGGCAGGACGCGCAGGAAAAGTCCATCGGCCCGCCGCGGAAGAAGAACACGCGTTTGCCGATCTCATAACTCTTGCGTTCTTCGGCGTGGCCCTGCGGCAGGTTGAAGCGCTGGCCGCGCGATTCACCCGCCACCCAGGTGGCGAGTGCGGTGACGTTGTTTTGCTCACCACGGCCGAAGGGCGTGGCCGCGATCTCGGCGGCGCTGAAGCCCTGCAACGTGGCCATGCAACTCACCAGACGCGATTCGAGGTCTTGCACCTTTTGCGTGTCGGCAAAGTAGCGCGGCAGTTCAACAAAGGCGCCCTTCACGACACCAGGCCCAAGCCCCAAATCGCAGGCCTGCAGCGTGGCATTCTTCGGGCCGCGCTTCTGCTTCCAGAGTTCTTCGCCTTTGGCTTCAAACAGCTCGGCCGGGTTGCCGTCTTCCAGCATGCGGCGGTATTCGGCGATGCCGTCGGCGGCGGTTTTGGTCTGCATCTGGGTCTGTGCCAGCGCGGGGCCGCAAAGACCGAGCGTGGCAGTGGCAGTCGCGATCCACAAGAGGCTGCGCGCCATGCTCAGGTCACCGTGGCTTCGTCGCTGCGCTTGTCGCCGCGGTTGTCGAGCCAGTTGATGGTGATCTTGTCGCCGGCCTTCGCGCCCTTGACGACGAACTGCAGGAAAGGGTTCTTCGCCACCGAAGGGCCCCACTGCGCGGTCAGCACTGTTTTGCCGTTATGCAGGGCGGTGACTTCCTGGATGAACCAGGCGGGAATGGTCTTGCCGGCCGTGTCCTTGCGCTGGCCGGTTTCCATTTCGTGGCTCATGAGCACGCGCACGGTGGTCTTGTCGCCGGCGGCTTGGGCGCGGATGCGCATCGGGTCTGCCATGTCGTTCTCCTGCTGTTTGTCGGGGCTGTCTGCGGGTTCAGCCGCCGCAGCCGCCGAGCGTGACCTTGATCTCTTTGGCCGCGTACAGCACCTTGCCGTCGGCCATCATGGCCACCGCATAGACGTTGGACGACTGGCCCATCTTGACGCGGGTGCTGAAATTGGCGTCCACCGCGTCGCTGACATCAAACACCGCCGCCAGTGCGGACGGGTTCTTTTCCACCAGCACCAGCAGGCGCTTCACGCCGGGCAGTGTGGTGGCGCAAGCAACGGGCACCACCGCGCCGTTTTCAGCGATGTCGGGGCCGGTGAGCGTGACGTCCTTGCTTTCGACGGGCGCGTTGCCGCCCAGCGCCTTGACAGCGTCGGCCAGGGTCTTGGCGTCAAAGGCGGCCTGGCTCCAGGCGGCCTGGGCTGCCACGGGCAACAGGCCGACAGCGGCCAGCAGGCCGGCCACTCGGGCGCTGTGCGCCAGCGTCTCGCGGCGGGTTTGCATGGGATAAGTCTCCTTCAGTGCAGAGCGTGAATTGTGCGGCGGCTGCCACGCCGGCGGTGGGCAGGGTTTTCAGCGCCCTGGCACGCTGTGCCGCGCGATCAGACCGCGGCAACGGGCAGGCGCTGCAGACTGCGCACCGCCGAAGCCGCAATCATCACCGCCTGCAGCACAAAGCCGAAAAACGCCAGCCACAGGCAAGCTTGCACGCCATAGGCCGCGCCGACCCAGCCGCCCAGTGCAGCGCCCAGCGGCCGCGCGCCCATGTTGGCCGACAGGAAGATGGCCGTCACGCGGCCCAGCATGGCGCCCGGGGTGACGGTCTGGCGCAGCGTGGTGGAACTGATGGTCCAGATGATCGGGCCGACACCGAAGAGAAAGAACGACGCCGCCGCAATCCCGCCCGCATGAGCACCCGATGGCCAAGCCAGCGTGGCCACCATCGTGGCAGCAGCCAGCACCGACACCACCGGGCCCAGCAGCACCGCCAGCCCGAAAGGCAGCGCGCGCAGCACCCGCTGTGCAGCCAGCGCGCCCACGACCATGCCCGCGCCGTAGATGCCCAAAGTGAAGCCGACCTGGCTGGCGCTCAGACCGAGCGTGCGCACGGCATACGGCACATAGGCCGCCTGCAGCACGAACCAGGCGATGTTCCAGACCACCGCAGTCAGGAACATCGGCCGCAGCAGCGGGTTGCGCCACACCTGCGCGGCGCCTTCCGTCAATTCGGTCAACGGGTGGCGGCGCGGCGCCAGTGCAGCATTTGCAATGACTGCGGGATCGGGCAAGCCCAGCAGCAGCACCAGTGCAGAAGCCGACAGCATGGCCGCCAGCACAAAGGCCGGCGAGGCCCCCGCCCAGGCCACCAGCGCACCGGCCAGCGCCGGCCCGGCCGCAAAGGCGATGCTGCGCGCCAGCTCCAGCCGGCCGTTGGCCACCGCCAGCCCTTCACGCGGCACAAGGCTCGGCACCAGCGCCGGTGCCGCCACGCTGAAACCCACCGTGCCGGTGGCGCCCACAAAGCCCAGCAATGCCAGCAGCGGCAGCGACAAATGCCCCGCCAGCGCGGCGATCAAGAGGCCCACAAAAGCCAGCGTGCGCAGGGCCTCGGCGGCCACCATCAAGCGGCGCTTGGACACGCGGTCTGCCAGCAGGCCAATGGGGATCGACAGCAGCAGAAACGGCAGCGTCTGCATGGTGGCCAGCGCGCCGATCTCACCCGGCCCGGCGTTCAGCGCCAGCACGGCAATCAGCGGCACGGCGGCCAGGCTGATCTGCTCGGCCGACTGCGCAGCCAGGTTGGCGCCTGCCAGGCGGTGGAAGATGGGCGGGAGCTTGGCGGTCATCGACGCATCATGGCCCGCAGGCCCGCCATGGGCTGGCCGAAAGCGGACCTGTCACATCAGCGGCTCAGCGGCTCAGCGGCTCAGGCCTGGCCGCACACCGAAGCCGTCGCCATCAACTCTTCAAAAAGTGCCAGCGAGACCCGCCCCGACACCGAAAACGGGTCCAGCGTCGGCCGCTCGGAATATTTGAGCAAGAGTGCCGGGTTGAGGCTCGACAGATTGACCTGGCCCATGCTCCAGCCCGCAAAGCGGCGCTCGCCGATTTCTTCGTAGCAGAGCAGTTCCACGCTGGTGTGGCGCGGGTCGGCGGCGATGCGGTTGTAGAGCTGGTTGACGGCGCTGCGGCCGCCTTCCAGCGCCTGCAGAAAGATGCCTTCGCTGAAGCACAGCACGCCGGTGATGCCGGATGCCGGGTTGTTGGCCTTGCTCTTGCGCAGGATGGCCACCAGCTCTTCCTGGTTGACGGCCGCTGCGGCGCGGCTGGCGTACATGAGTCTGACGAGCATGGTGTTCTTTCGATCGTGTCTTGGGTTCAGTCCGCTTTGCGCGGCAGCAGCGACAGGAATTCGCGCCGCAAATTGGCATCTTTCAGGAACGCACCCCGCATCACGCT
>JANMKK010000249.1:0-6499 GCA_031372005.1 Rubrivivax sp. | reverse complement strand
ATACAGCCGCTTGCCGTCGCGGCTGGGATAGAGGCCGTGCGCGCCGATGCCGGTCTGGATGAAGCCCACCTTCTTGAATGAGGCCACGTCGATGATGTGCACGCCGTCGGCATGCATGTCGGCGACATAAAACCGCTTGCCATCGGGTGAACTGCGGATGTCCTGCGGCATGCCCTTGGTGACGGTGCAGATCTCGCTTTCACCCGGCTCCCAGACCTTGCCCGCTGCGGTGCGCGGCGCGCCTGGCACTTCCTTGAAGCGGGTGCTGGGCATGTCCAGCTTCAGGTACGCCAGCACCTTGCGGCTGGCCAGGTCGATCTTGGCCAGGGTGCCTGAAAATTCGCAGGTGAAGATGGCGAAGCTGCCGTCAGCCGAGAAGTCGGCATGGTTGATGCCGGGGCAGCCGGGCGTGTCGATGGAGTACTGCAGCGCCATCGTCTTCGGGTCGCGGAAGTCCAGCCGCTTGCGCGCTTCGGCCACCACGATGGCCGACTTGCCGTCGGGCGTGTAGTACATGTTGTAGGGGTCGTCCACCATCACCGGATTGCCGGGTTTGCCGGTGCGCGGGTCCACCGGCGTCAAGCTGCCGTCGGTGCGGCCCTCTGCATTGTTGGTGACCCACAACGTGCGCATGTCCCACGACGGCACAATGTGCTGCGGGCCGATGCCCACCTTGAACTTGTCCACCACTTTCAGGGTTAGCGGGTCGATGACATAGACGTCGTTGCCACGCAGGTTGGGCACGTAAATGCGCTCCAGGTCGCCAGTCAGCGCGGGGCTGAGCTTGCCGGACGCGCTGCCGCTGTAGATGTCGCGCGGCTCTGCGGTCGGGCTGGTCGTGGTGGTGGGGGCGGCGGCGGGGGCCTGCGCCTCAGCGGGTGCCTGCGTGCCTGCGAACCAGGCGACGACGCCCACTGCAGCGGCAGTCAGCATGAAGATTCTGTTGCTTGCCAATCTCATCAACCCAGCTCCGTTTGTTTGTCAGGGTGCGGTCTTGCGCACCGCCAGGCGGATCGCCGCCACCGAGGCATCGACGATGTGAAGGGTGCCCGGCCGCCCCAGCTCTGCCGTGGCGCGGCGCGGGTCGCCCGCCACACCGTCATTGTCGCGGCCCGCTGCGCTCATTTTCGCGAGCGCTTCAACGCGCACCAACGCTGGCACTGTCGCCAGCGTCAGCGCGGTGTCCGCCAGCCCGGCGTGGGTGCCAATTTCCGCAGCGCTGTAGCCCTGCGCCTTGAGTGCGGCGGCGTAGTCGGTGGACGCCGCGCGGTAGTACTCTGGCAGCGCATGCACGCGGCATGGCGTGGCGGCCCACAGGCGGTTCAGCCGGGCGGCCACGCGGTCCAGGCTGGCGCGGTAGCCGCCATGGTCGCCCAGCAGCACCACCTGACACAGGCCGTGTCGGTGCAGGCTGCGCGCGGCACCTTCCAGCGTGGCCTCAAACGCCGCGTCGGGGATGCTGATGGTGCCCGGCCAGCGCATGTGCTGCGTGGCCGGGTCGATGGCGCCTTCAGGCACGTAGGCCAGCACCGGCGCGACAACCGCATTGCCCAGCTTGTCGGCAATGCGCAGGGCCAACTCACGCACCCGCGCGTTGTGCTTGCCCAGCGCCATGTGCGGGCCGTTTTGCTCAGTGCCGCCGACAGGCACCAGCACGGTGGTGCTGCCGGTGGCGATGCGCGCCTGCAATTCGGTCCAGGTGAGTTCTTCGATCTGCAATGAAGCCGGCTGGGCAGCCGTCGCAAACGCCGCCGTGAACAGCAGCCACAGCGCCCCCCACAGAGCGGCACCCATGACAGCACGAAGGCTATTCGTCATCACCGCCCAACAAGCCGCCCAGCAACCCGCCGCCCACCACGCCACCCGCCACCAGGCCGCCGAGCGAACTCTCCTCGCGCCGGCCGCCCATCTGCGGCGCGGCGGCAAACACGCGCGACGCCAGGCGGCTGAAAGGCAGGCTTTGCAGCCAGATGGTGCCCGGGCCCGTCAGCTTGGCGAAAAAGAGACCTTCGCCGCCAAAGAGCGCGGTCTTGATCTTGCCGACGTACTGGATCTCGAAGCTGACATTCGGCGTGTAGGCCACCACGCAGCCGGTGTCCACCAGCAGCGTCTGGCCGGGCTGCAGTTCGCGCCGCAACACCGTGCCGCCGGCATGCACAAAGGCCAGGCCATCGCCTTCCAGCTTTTGCATGATGAAGCCTTCTCCGCCAAAGAAGCCGGTGGACAGTTTCTGCTGCAGCGCAATGCCCAGCGACACACCGCGCGCGGCGCACAGGAAGGCGTCTTTCTGGCAGATCAGCGTGCCGCCCAGCTGGCGCAGGTCCATCGGCAAGATCTTGCCCGGATACGGTGCGCCGAAGGCCACGCGCAACTTGGTGCTGGCGGCATTGGTGTAAACAGTCGTGAACAGCGATTCACCCGTCACCAGCCGCTTGCCGGCGCCCAGAAGCTTGCCCAGCAAGCCCCCGCCCCCGCCGCTGTTGCTGCCGTCGCCAAAGACGGTGTCCATGGTGATGCCTGCGTCCATGTAGAACATGCTGCCGGCTTCGCCAATGGCCGCCTCACCGGGGTCGAGTTCGACCTCAACGTACTGCATCTCTGCGCCCTTGATCTCGTAGTCCACCACGTCCATGGCCATCGCGGCGCCCCCGGCTGCTTCACACCCCCGGCATCGTAACGAATGGCAGCAGCAACAGTCACAGTCGCAGCTTTGGTAGCAGCCATACGGCGGTAGCAAAACGTTGCAATGCAGCAGCATGCGGTGCCGCAAACGGTGCAGCCCTGCCAACACAATGTTTGCGCATGACAAGCACTTCTGAACTCCTGGGCTTTGGCGCCGCAGCACTGGCAGTGGCTGCGGCGTCGTTGACCGCGTTCGGCCTGCGCCAGCGGCGCTATGACGGCTGGCACTGGTGGGTGGTGGCCTTGTGGCTGACGACCCTGGGTGCGGCCGTCGGCGCGGTCTTTGGCGGCAGCTTTGGCGTGGCGCTGGCGGGGCTGCTGGTGATGCAGTGGCCGGTGGTCACGCTCATCGGGCTGCGCCGCTTCCACCCGCGGCAGGCCTTGCCCGGCAGCGACAGGCAGGATGGGTCGGTGCTCTTTGCCGCGCTGCTGCTGTCGGCAGTTTCTGCAGTGGCCGCCGGAGGGGGGCAACAGGGCGGGCCCCAAGCCCAGCCGCTGTTCTTGTGGCTGGCAGCCGGCTGCAGCACGGCCTTGCACCTCTACGCCGCCACTGTCCTGTACCTGGGCCCTGCCGGGCGCGACTTCACGCCTGTGCGCAGCCTGGCCGCGACGATGGCCCTGGTGGGCTTTGTGCCGTTGGTTGTGCCGTTGGTTGTGCCGTTCGTTGTGCCGGTCATGACCGCGCTGCCGCAGTCCGACTTGCTGAGCGCCCTGCCCGTGCGCACGGCCGCCGCCGTGTTGGGCGCCGTGGTGATGGCCTTCGTCGCCATCACACTGGTCTGCGAACGCACCGAGCGCCAGCTGCGCGATTCGCGCCGCCGCCTGCGCGTGCTGGCCAATCAGGACACGCTGACGCAGGTGCCCAACCGGCGCCACTTCGAAGAGTTGGCCGACGACGCGCTGCGCCAGGACGAGCCCGGCACGGCCGTGCTGCTGAACTTTGATGTCGACCACTTCAAGCGCATCAACGACCTCTTTGGCCACGCTGCCGGTGACCGCGCGCTGTGCCTGGTGAGCAGTGCGATGCTGGAGCACTTGCGTGCGCAGGACGTGCCCGGCCGCCAGGGTGGCGACGAATTTGTGCTGCTGCTGCGCCGCGCCAGCACGCAGCACGCGATGGGCGTGGCCGCACGCATCGTCGCCGAGGTGCAGCGCCGCGCGCCAAGCCAGCAGTTGCCCACGATCACACTGAGCTTTGGCATGGTGCAGATCGGCTTCGGCGAAGGCATCCGCGCCGCCATGCGCCGTGCCGACCAGGCCATGTACGAGGCCAAGCGCCAGGGCCGGTCACGCGCGGTGGCGGCGGCGGGCAACGAAGACCGGCCGGTGTTTTCCGCCAGCCAGCGGCTGGGGCTGGCGCCGGCCTGAGCCTTCAAAGCCTGTTGCAGGGCTGGCGATAATCGCAGCCCATGGTCTACGCCGTCATTGCCATCAGCCTGGGTGCCGCGCTCGGCGCACTCTTGCGCTGGGGTCTTGGAGAGGGGCTCAACCACCTGTGGCCCCAGCTGCCACCGGGCACGCTGGTGGCCAACCTGGTGGGCGGCTACCTCATCGGGCTGGCCATCGCGCTCTTTGCGCAGGTGCCGCAAACGCCGCCCATGCCGCCCGAATGGCGGCTCTTCGTCATCACCGGTTTCCTGGGTGGGCTGACGACTTTTTCGACCTTCTCGGCCGAAGTCGTGGCGGCCTTGCAGCAAGGCCGCCTGGGCTGGGCGGCGGCCACCATCAGCACGCATGTGCTGGGTTCGCTGGGCCTGACGTTGCTGGGGCTGGCCACGCCGGCTCTGTTCAGGCGCTGAAAGGGAAAAGAGCGTCTGGGCCGGCTCATAGAATCCGGGCCATGAACAACGCACAAATCCTGGCCGAACGCGGCCCGCGCGAATCGATGGAATACGACGTGGTCGTCGTCGGCGGCGGCCCCGGCGGCCTGGCCACCGCCATCCGCCTGAAACAGATCGACCCTGCGCTGTCGGTGGTGGTGCTGGAAAAGGGCTCGGAGCCCGGGGCGCACATCCTGTCGGGCGCGGTGATGGACCCGCGCGCCATTGCTGAACTCTTCCCCGACTGGAAGGAGCGCGGCGCGCCGCTGAACCAGCCCGTCACCGCAGACGAGGTGCTGTTTCTGGGCGAGTCGTCCGCGCAAACCACGCCGCAGTGGTTGACCCCCGGCTGCTTCCACAACCACGGCAACTTCGTCATCAGCCTGGGCGCGGTGACGAAGTGGCTGGCTGAACAGGCCGAAGCACTGGGCGTCGAGATCTTCCCTGGCTTTGCGGCCGCCGAAGTTCTGTACACCGCTGACAACCGCGTGCGCGGTGTCGCCACCGGCAACCTGGGTGTCGGCAAGGACGGCGCACCGCACGCGGGCTTTCAGCTGGGCATGGAACTGCTGGGCAAATACACCGTGTTCGCCGAAGGCGCGCGCGGCCACCTGGGCCGGCAACTGATCGCGCACTACGCGCTGGACAAAGGCCGCGACCCGCAGAGTTATGCACTCGGCGTCAAGGAACTGTGGGAGATCGACCCCGCGAAAGCGCGCCCCGGGCTCGTCGTCCACACCGCCGGCTGGCCGATGGACGAACAGACCTACGGCGGCGGCTTTGTGTACCACCTGGAAGGCAACAAGGTCACGCTCGGCTTCGTCACCGGCCTGGACTACCAGAACCCCTGGATCAGCCCTTTTGAAGAGATGCAGCGCTGGAAGACGCACCCCGCCATCCGCGCCCACATCGAAGGTGGCAAGCGCATCGGCTACGGCGCGCGCGCCATCACGGCCGGTGGGCTGCTCAGCATCCCGAAGCTCGTGTTCCCGGGCGGTGCGCTGGTGGGCTGCGAAGCCGGCATGCTGAACGCGGCGCGCATCAAGGGCAGCCATGCCGCCATCAAGACCGGCATGCTGGCCGCAGAGGCCGCCGCCGCCGCGCTGAAGGCCGGCCGCAGCCACGACGAGCTGCAAGCCTACCCGCAGGCGTTCGAGAAGAGCTGGCTGCATGAAGAGCTGAAGCTGAGCAAGAACTTCAAGCAATGGTTCAAGCAGGGCAACACCGTCGCCACGCTGATGACGGGCATTGAACAGTGGCTGCTGCCCAAGCTCGGCATGAAGAGCCCGCCGTGGACGATCCACCGCAAAACGCCCGACCATGCCCGCCTGCACGCCGCCAGCCAGATACCTGCCATCCGCTACCCCAAGCCAGACGGCAAGCTGACGTTTGACCGGCTGAGTTCGGTATTCATCAGCAATACCAATCACGAAGAGAACCAGCCTGCGCACCTGACGCTGAAGGACGCCGGCGTGCCGGTGGCCGTCAACCTGGCGCTGTACGCCGGGCCCGAGAGCCGTTACTGCCCGGCCGGTGTTTATGAATTCGTCAACACCGGCGGCGTGGACAGCCTCGTCATCAACGCGCAGAACTGCGTGCACTGCAAGACCTGCGACATCAAGGACCCGACACAGAACATCGTGTGGGTGACGCCTGAAGGTGGTGGCGGGCCGAACTATGCCGGAATGTGAATGGCCCCTGGCGGCGCAGCGTCGCCAGGGCTGATCAGCGCCAGCAGACGCACCGGTTTCGCAAAACCCGGGCTGCGTTTTTCAAGCGCTGCCAGTGCCATCAACCGTTCATGCGACAGGCCGCCCTGCACGACGATGAAGGTCGGCCGACGGGGGCTGAAACCGGGCCAGTGCCTGCCACGCACTTTGTTCGTCAGGCACGCAGCCGCCGTCCCAGACATCACCCGCTTGCGCAGACCGCCACAAACGCGCGTCCTGCAGCTTCACCGACAGGCGCAGTTGAATCCGCGCGGCTGCGTTTTGGCA